>CAZKTO010000048.1:0-23454 GCA_964555685.1 uncultured Dehalococcoidia bacterium | reverse complement strand
GTCGGCACCACTCCCGCGCCCGTTCAGGGGGCTACGGCCACGCCCGTGCCCACCCCCACGCCCTTCCCCACCCGCACGCCCGCCGCCGCCGAGCGCCCCGTCCGCGGCGGCATCCTGCGCGAGCGCATCAATCAGGACATCGTCCGCGGCTCCAACTGGGACGCCCATCGCTTCGGCGGCATCATCCAGATCAGGGTCATGCCCAACGTCTTCAATAGCGTCATCATGACGGACAAGTTCAAGACGGACGAGCTCAAGCCCGACCTGGCCGATAGCTGGACCTTGAGCGACAACGGCGCGACCGTGACGTTCCGGTTCCGCGCCGGCCTCAAGTACCACGATGGCCAGCCCCTCAAGATGACCGATGTCATCTGGTCCTACAACCGCGTTCGGGGCGAGGTGAACACCGGCTACGTCAGCCACGTCCGCGATCTTCTCAAGCCTTACATCAAGAGCATGGAGGCGCCCGACGACCGGACCCTCGTCGTCCGCCTGAACTTCCCCTCCCAGACCTTCCTCTACGCCGCCTCCAACCTCTTCCTCAACGTCTACCAGGAGCGCCTGGGGAACGCGTACCTCGACGACCCGAACAACCTGCCCATCGGGACGGGGCCGTTCAAGGTCGAGGAGCGCAAGCCCGACATCGTCATCCGGGTCCGCCGCAACCTGGACTACCACAAGACGGACGCCGGCGGCGAGAAGCTCCCCTACATCGATGGGATCGACTTCGACATCATCGGCGATAGCTTCACGGCCTTCTCGGCCTTCCGCGTGGGCCGCTACCTCCAGGCGGACTTCCTGGACCCCGGCCTCCTCAACAACAATATCGAGCAGGTGAAGCGCGAGTTCCCGGACTGGACCTACGGTGTCGGCTTCGGCTCGTGGCGCGAGTACGCCTTCCGGAACAAGCCGCCCTTCAACGACGTCCGGATACGAAGGGCCCTGGACCTGCTCGTCGACCGCGAGGCCTTCGTCCAGATCACGGCCCCGGGCTACGGCAGCCACATCGCCAGCCCCATGCTGCCTCCCGAGCTCAACGGCAAGTACGGACTGAACGCCCAGGAGCTGGGCGCGCTCATCAATATCGGCCCCGTCACGCCGGCGCGGATCGCCGAGGCGCGCAAGCTCTTCGCCGAGGCGGGCCTCAAGTACGATGGCTTCGAGTTCGAGATCCTGAGCCTGGGCCTGCTCCAGTACGACAACGACGCCCTCATCCTCGTGGACCACTGGAAGAAGGCCGGCCTCAACCCGGTCTTCAACAACAAGCCCGGCCCCGCGGGATTTGGGCCCAGGCGCATCAACGGCGAGTTCGACCTGTACTACGTGCCCGCCTCGTCCTTCGGTGACGACCCGGACTTCGTGCTGGGCCGGTTCTTCGTGACGGGTGGCGGCGAGAACTACGGCCGCGTCAGCGACGCGAAGCTCGACCAGCTCTACGGCGAGCAGCAGCGCCAGGTGGACTTCGCCAAGCGCCGGGAGATCGCCCAGGAGCTCCAGCGGTACATCCTGACGACGGCCAACTGGCACCCCAAGATCGCCTGGGCGGGCGCATGGACGGCCGTCTCGCCCAAGCTGCGCAACCACACGGCCCTCTGCCCGGGCGCCTACTGCTTCCGCGTCCGGATGGAGGACTCCTGGATCGTCCCGTAGCGGCGCGATCAGGAGAGAACATGGCGCGATGAGCACGAGGGCGCCTCCGCAGGCGCCCTCGTCGTTCCACCGGCGCTGCCTGCCGGTGAGGCGCCGGGGCCGGGTGCGAGGATGCAATCCGGCCGTCGCACGAGGACGTACTTTATGGCATATACCGTCGGTCATGGCCGCGCCAGCGCGCCGAATCGGCGGCGGGGCCGGAGGCGCCGCCAAGAGTCGCAGGCGATGCTCTCTTGACATCTGGAGAAGGCCGCGCCTATAGTTTCGCAACTCTTAGCACATGATCCATGCGGACGGCGAGACTCCTGCCGGGAGGCTACCCATGCGGAGACATATCGGACCCTATGCCTTTGTAGCTCTGGTGACCGTCGTCATGCTCGTCGTCGCGGCGTGCGGCGGCGGCGAGGAGCCCACGGCGGAGCCCAGCAGGCCCACGGCGGCGCCTGCCACGACGGCCCCACAGGCCACGGCGGCGGCGCCTGCCACCCAAGCGCCCGCCCCGACGGCCACATCTATTCCTACCCCGACGCCCAGGCCAACGCCGACGCCTGTCGTCGAGAAGCCCATCCGCGGCGGTATCCTCCGAGAGCGCCTCAATGCCGACATTCGCGCGAACGAGAGTTGGGACTCCCACCGGAACGGCGGCATCGTCCAGATCCGCGTGGTCCCCAACCTGTTCAATGGCCTGCTCATGACTAACGAGCTCGACTCCACCAAGATCCAGGCGGACCTGGCGGCGTCCTGGGAGATCAGCGCGGACGGCCTGACCTACACCTACAAACTGACGCCGGGCATCAAGTACCACGATGGACAGCCCTTCAAGGCCTCGGACGCCGTCTGGTCGTACAAGCGCATCACAGGCGAAATCAGCACCGGCTACGTCAGCCATATCAACAACATCATCAAGCCCTACATGAAGTCCATCGAGGCGCCCGATGACCAGACGGTGATCATCAAGACGAATTTCCCTAGCCTCACTTTCCTCTATTCCACCACGAACCTGTTCGCCAACGTCTACCCGGAGCGTCTGGGCAACGCGTACGTGGCCGACCCCAACAAGAAGCCCATCGGCACGGGCGCCTACTTCCTAGAAGAGCGCAAGGCGGACATCAGCATCAAGGTTCGCAAAAACCCCAGCTACTTCAAGAAGGACGCCAACGGAGAGCAGTTGCCGTACCTGGACGGCGTGGACTTCACCATCATCCCGGACAGCTTCACCGGCTTCTCCGCTTTGCGCACCGGCAAGTTCGATGAGGCGGACTACCTGGACCCCGGGCTTCTGAATGACAACATCGTCCAGTTCCGCAAGGAGTTCCCGGACTGGGTCTATGGCACCGGCTTCGGCTCCTGGCGGGAGTACGCCTTCAACAACAAGGCGCCGTTCAATGACGTACGCATCCGCACGGCCCTGGACCTGCTGGTGGACCGGCCGGCCTTCGTAGCCGCGCGCTACTCGGGCTACGGGCACTCCGGCGCCAGCCCGATGATCCCGCCCAGCCTCGGCGGCAACTACGGCCTCACCGACCAGGAGACGAGCACCCTCATCAACACCGGGCCCGTGACGCCCGAACGGGTCAACCAGGCCAAGGCCCTGTTCCAGCAGGCGGGCGTGAAGTTTGATGGTTTCACCTTCGGCATCCTGACCCTGGGCAACCTTCCCCAGTACGACGATGATGCCCTGGTTCTTGTGGACCAGTGGAGGAAGCAGGGCTTCAAGGTCACCTTGGACAAGCCGCCCGGAGGCTCGGCGGACTTCACTCGAAGGCGCATCGCCGGCGACTTCGAGGTGTACTACGTCCCAGCCTCCAGCTTCAGCGACGACCCGGACTTTGTCCTGGGCCTCTTCTACCCCACGGGGGCGGGCCAGAACTACGGCAAGTTCAGCGACGCGAAGCTGGACCAGCTCTATAGCGACCAGCAGCGCCAAGTGGACCTGGCGAAGCGGCGGCAGATCGCCCAAGAGCTCCAGCGGTACATCCTCACAACCGCCAACTGGCACCCCAAGGTCGCCTGGGCGGGTGCGTGGACGGCCGTCTCGCCACGGATGAAGAATTACACGGCCCTCTGCCCCGGCGCCTACTGCTTCCGCGCCCGGTTCGAGCGGGTGTGGTTAGCCCCGGAAGCGCCCAAGTAGCGCACGGCAAACCATATCGGTGACGGGGGCGCCCAAGCGGGCGCCCCCGTGCTTTTCCAGGCGGCGGGGCCGGAGGCGCTGCCAAGAGTCGCAGGCAGCGCTCTCTTGACATCTGGAGAAGGACGCGCCTATAGTCTCGCAACGAGTCGAACCGACCCCTTCGGACGGCGGGACTCCTGCCGGGAGGCTACCCATGCGGAGACATATCGGACTCTATGCCGTTGTTGCTCTGGTGACCGTCGTCATGCTCGTCGTCGCGGCCTGCGGCGGCGGCGAGGAGGCGCCCACGGCGGAGCCCAGGCCCACGGCCGCTCCCGCGACGGCCGCGCCCGCCGCCACCGCGCCTCTCACGGCGGCGCCACAGCCGACGGCCACCCCGAGGCCGGTGGTGACGCCCACGCCCACGCCGACTCCTGCTCCAGTAGAGGTCAGGCCCCAGCGCGGCGGGATCGTGAATGTGCGCATGAACACAGACGTGCTCGCTGCTACTGCGGCCTGGGACTCCCACGGCTCCTCCGGCTACGTCCAGATCAAGATCGGCCCGAACCTCTACAACGGAACCTTGATCCTGGACCCGCTGGACTCCACCAAGATCGTCACGGACCTCGCCGAAAGCTATACCGTGAGCTCGGATGGAACGCTGTGGACGATCAAGTACCGGCCCGGTGTCAAGTACCACGACGGGCAGCCCTTTAAGGCCAGCGACGTGATCTTCTCGTACAAGCGTGTCAGCGGGGAGATTCCGAGCTTCCCGGCCAAGCCACACAAGGGCACCATCGGCGACTACGTGGCGAGCATGACCGCTCCCGATGACCTCACGCTCCAGATCCGCCTCCAGCGCCCAGCGGGCTCGTTCATCTACAGCCTGGCGTACCTGTTCAACGTTATCATGCCGGAGCGCCTTGGGCCGAACTATCCCCTGGACCCCAACAACGTCCCCATCGGGACCGGCCCGTACAAGCTGCTGGAGCGCAGGGCGGACGTCCATATCAAGGTCCGCCGGAACCCGGACTACTTCAAGAAGGACAAGAACGGGGAGGCGCTCCCCTACCTTGACGGCGCCGACTTTATCGTCATTCAAGACACCTTCACGGCCTTCAGCGCTTTCCGAGCGGGGAAGTTCATCGAGGCGGACTACCTGGACCCGGGCGTCCTCAATACTCAAATTGATGCGATCAAGAAGCAGTTCCCGGACTACATCTTCGGCACGGGATTCGGCTCCTGGCGCCACTACCTGATCAACAACAAGCCGCCGTTCAACGACGTACGCGTCCGCCGGGCGATCGACCTGCTGGTAGACCGCCCAGGCTTTGTTGCCGCCCGGTACCCTGGGTACGGGCACGCGGGCGCGAGCCCGATGCTGCCGCCCAGCATCGGCGGCTCCTGGGGACTGACGGACCAGGAGACCAGCACCCTCATCAACACGGGCCCGGTTACGCCGGAGCGCATCGCCCAGGCAAGGGACCTCCTGCGGCAGGCGGGCATCAACTTGGACACCTTCACCTTCAAGTTCATGTCGCTCAACTTCCAGGTCTTCTTGGAGGACGCCATCGTCGTCCAGGACAGCTGGAAGAAGGCCGGCCTGAAGACGGAACTTGAGATAGTAAGCTCGGCGGAACTTGTCCCCAAGAGAACGAAGGGCGAGTTCGACGTCTACTACCTGCCAGCGACGGCGGCCGTGGACGACCCGGACTTGGTCCTGGGCGCGCACTACAAGACGGGCGGTGGGGAGAACTACGGCAAGTGGAGCGATCCGAAGGTCGACCAGCTGTACCTCGAGCAGAGTTCGACCATAGACGCGGCGAAGCGCAAGACCATCGTCCAGGACCTCCAGCGGTACATCCTGACGAACGCGAACTGGCTCAACAAGATAGCCTGGGCTGGCTCGTGGGTGGCATGGTCGCCGAGGATCAAGAACTACAACGCCGTGTGCGGCGGCGCCTACTGCCATCGCGGCAGGTTTGAAACCACCTGGCTGGTGCCGGAATGAGCTGAGTAGCTCAAGCTACACCGGCCAACGCACCGAGGCGCCTGCGAACAGGCGCCTCGGTCTTTTTGGCAGCGAGGCGTTCCCCCGCCGCTGGCCGCTGCGCTACAATGCGCCCGTACCGAGCGCCCATGGCCGTCACGCCCCTCCGGCAGCAGTATCTCCGCGTCAAGGAGCAGCACCCCGGCGTCCTGCGGTTGCCATGAGCATGATGTAACGGCACCCCTCGCGACGACCCACAGCATGATGCAATTGCATCTTGCTGCCTGGACGCGCTGATGCTAACTTGCTGTGGTGGTGGAGTTGTGCGATCCCTGCGTGAGACTCTCGTTGTGAGGAGGTCTGTGATGCCCAGACAAGGCCGCCTCTATCTTCTGATCGCCCTCGTCGCCATCGCTGCGTTGATTGCGGTCGCCTGCGGCGGCGGCGATGAGGAGACGCCCACGGCGACTGCCGGGCCGCAACCCACGCGGCCGCCCGCCGCCACCACCACGCCGCTCCCAGCCATCACCCCCACCCCGGTCCCAACGCCGGCCGCCGAGCGGCCCGTGCGGGGCGGCGTCATCAATGTCCGCCTCAACACCGACCTGGTTCCCGCCTTCGGCTGGGACTCCCACCGGACCGGAGGCTACATCCAGCGGAAGGTGAACAACACCCTCCTCAACGGCTCCCTCATGCTGGACGAGCTGGACCACGCGACGGTCAAGGCAGACCTGGCGGACACGCTGACCATCAGCGGCGACGGCCTGACCTACACCCTCAAGTACCGCCCAGGCGTCAAGTACCATGACGGGCAGCCCTTCAAGGCCACGGACGTCATATTCTCGTACAACCGCATCTTGGGCGTCATCGACACGGGGTACATCAGTCCCATTCGGGACCTGTACCTCGATTACATCGCGAGGATCGAGGCCCCGGACGATACGACGGTGCAGATCTACCTGAAACGCCCGGCCCCCGCCTTTGCGATGAGCCTTGGTCATCTCTTTGCGGTCATCTACCCCGAGCGTCTGGGCTCGGAGTACCCGAAGGACGCTAACAAGACGCCCATTGGGACGGGCCCGTTCCAATTCCTTGAGCGGAAGCCGGACATTCACATCAAGGTGCGTCGCAACGAGAACTATTTCAAGAAGAGCCCGTCCGGCGAGCAGCTTCCGTACCTGGACGGCCTGGACTTCATCGTGATCCGGGACACGTTCACGGCGTTCAGCGCTTTCCGAGCGGGGAAGTTCCTCGAAGCGGACTACCTGGACCCGGGCCTGCTGAACACCCAGATCGACCTTATCAAGAGGCAATTCCCTGACTACACCTTCGGCACCGGATTTGGCTCCTGGCGCATGTACGCCTTCAACAACAGGCCGCCGTTTAATGACGTGCGCATCCGGCGGGCCATGGACATGCTGGTGGACCGGCCGGGGTTCGTGCTGGCCCGCTACCCCGGCTACGGCCACTCGGGGGCGAGCCCGCTGCTGCCGCCTGCCATTGGCGGCAAGTGGGGCCTCACAGACCAGGAGACCAGCACGCTCATCAACACGGGGCCGGTGACCCCTGAGCGTATTGCGCAGGCCAAGGCGCTCTTTGCTCAGGCGGGCGTGAACTTTGAAACCCTAGCCTTCAAGCTCATGACGCTGACTACCGAAGTCTTCCGCGACGACGCGCTCTTTATCCAGGACACGTGGAAGAAGGCGGGGCTGAAGGTGGATATGGAGGTCCTTGAGCCCACCACGCTGTCGCAGCGCCGGACGCGAGGGGAGTTCGAGGTCTACTACTTCCCGGCCACGACGGGAGGGGACGACCCGGACCTTGTGCTGGGCAGGTACTACAAGAGCACGGGCGCCGAGAACTTTGGGAAGTTCTCCGATGCAAAGGTCGACCAGTGGTACGCGGAGCAAAGTGCTGCGGTGGACGTGGCCCGGCGCAAAGCCATTGCTCAGGAATTGCAGCGGTATATCCTGACGGACGCCAACTGGTACCCGAAGATCGCCTGGGCGGGCTCATGGGTGGCCTGGTCGCCCAAGGTGCGGAGCTACAACGCCGCGTGTCCCGGCGCCGACTGCCATCGCGGCAGGCACGAGATCACGTGGCTAGCGCCGGAATGAGCTGAGTAGCTCAAGCTACACCGGCCAACGCACCGAGGCGCCTGTTCGCAGGCGCCTCGGTCTTTTTGGCAGCGAGGCGTTCCCCCGCCGCTGGCCGCTGCGCTACAATGCGCCCGTACCGAGCGCCCATGGCCGTCACGCCCCTCCGGCAGCAGTACCTCCGCGTCAAGCAGCAGCACCCCGGCGTTCTGCTCCTCTTCCGCTTGGGCGACTTCTACGAGACCTTCGACGACGACGCGCGCATCGCCGCCAGCGTGCTCGGGATCACGCTGACCTCCCGCGAGATGGGCAGGGGCCAGCGGGTGCCCATGGCCGGCGTCCCCGTCCACGCCCTCGAGAGCTACCTGGGACGCCTCATCAAGAGCGGCCACAAGGTCGCCATCTGCGAGCAGACCTCGGACCCGGCCGAGGGGAAGCCGCTCGTGGACCGGCAGGTCGTGCGGGTGGTCACGCCCGGCACCGTCGTGGAGGCGGGCCTGCTGGAGCAGAAGGCCAACAACTACCTGGCCGCCGTAGTCATCGAGGAGGGCGAGGCGGGCATCGCCCACGTGGACATTACCACCAGCGAGTTCGCCACGACGCAGCTTCCCGCCGCCCAGGCCCAGGGCGAGCTGGAGCGGCTGGCCCCCGCCGAGGTCCTGCACCTCGCGGGCGGCGACCCGGCCCCGGAGGCCGGGCACCCCGGCAGGCCGGGGAGCGCCGCGCGCACCGCCCTCGACGCCCGCCTCTTCGAATTGGACGGGGCCACCGAGCGGCTGCTGCGCCACTTCGGAGCCGCCACGCTTGAGCCCTACGGCTGCGCGGGGCTGCCCCTGGCCGTCCGGGCCGCCGGCGCCATCCTCGCCTATCTGGCCGATACGCAGCCCGCGGCCCTGCCGCAGATCGCCGGCCTCGCCACCTACTCCACCAACTCCTTCATGACGCTGGACCCCCAGACGCGCCGCAATCTGGAGCTCGTCCAGGGCGGCCGGTGGGGCGCCGCCGAGCACTCGCTCCTCAAGGGTATCGATGCGACGCGCACGGCGATGGGCGGCCGCCTGCTGCGCCGGTGGCTCAGCCAGCCGCTCCTGGACCGGCAGGCGCTCGAGCAGCGGCTGGACGCCGTCCAGTGGTTCGTCGAGCGGCCCCTGGCCCGGGGCAAGGCCATGGGCATCGTCGGGCGTGTGGCGGACCTGGAGCGGTTGTGCAATCGTGTGAGCAGCGGCATCGCCGGCCCGCGGGAGGTGACGGCCCTGCGTCATAGCCTCGAGCTCGTCCCGGAGCTGCGCACGGCGCTCGAGCAGGAGGGCGCGGACGCCCTGGCGCTGGTCCTCGCGGGCCTCAAGCCCTGCCACGAGACCGTCGAGCTCATCCGCGCGGCCCTGGCCGACGACCCGCCGGCCACCCTGGCCGACGGGGACGTCATCCGGCCCGGCTTCAACCAGGAGCTGGACGGCCTCCGGGAGATGTCACGAAACGCCCGCGCCTCCGTCGCCGGCCTGGAGCGCGCCGAGCGGGAGCGCACCGGGATCAAGTCCCTCAAGGTGGGCTACAACCGGGTCTTCGGCTACTACATCGAGCTCAGCAAGTCCAACGCCGCCCAGGTCCCCGCCGACTACGTCCGCAAGCAGACCCTCGTGGGCGGCGAGCGCTTCATTACCCCCCAGCTCAAGGAGTACGAGGCGCAGGTCCTCCACGCGCAGGAGCGCATGGCGGAGCTGGAGGCGGACCTCTTCCGGCAGGTGTGCCGCCAGATCGCCGCCGCCGCCGAGCGGGTCCTGGCCACGGCCGCGGCCCTGGCCCGCCTCGATCTCTGCGCCGCCCTCGCCGAGGTGGCCGCCCGCAACGGCTACACCCGGCCCATCCTCACCGATGGCGACGAGATCGAGATCGTGGCCGGCCGGCACCCCGTCGTCGAGCGGCACGTGGCGCTCGGCACCTTCGTCCCCAACGACATCAGCCTCTCCAACCGGGACGCCCAGATCATCATCCTCACGGGCCCCAACATGGCCGGCAAGTCCACCTACCTGCGGCAGGTGGCGCTCATCGTCCTCCTGGCCCAGATCGGGAGCTTCGTCCCCGCCGACTCGGCGCGCTTGGGCATCGTGGACCGCATCTTCACCCGCGTGGGGCTTCAGGACGACCTGGCCACGGGCCAATCGACCTTCATGGTCGAGATGGTGGAGACGGCCCACATCCTCAACAACGCCACGCCGCGCTCCCTCATCATCCTGGACGAGATCGGCCGTGGCACCAGCACCTACGACGGCCTGGCCATCGCCCGGGCCGTGGCCGAGCATATCCACAACCATCCGCGCATCGGCGCCAAGACCCTCTTCGCCACCCACTACCACGAGCTGACGGACCTGGCGCGCTATCTGCCACGGGTGCGCAACGCCCGCGTGGCCGTGGCCGAGGAGGAGGGGCGCGTCGTCTTCCTGCACAAGATCGTGCCGGGCGGCGCCGACCGCAGCTACGGCGTCCACGTGGCGCAGCTGGCCGGGATGCCGAGGCCCGTCGTCGCCCGGGCGCAGGAGGTGCTGGAGACGCTGGAGCGCGACGGCGCAAAAACCCGGTCGCGGTCTGCGGCCCGGCGCCCCGACCTGTCGGGGCAGATCCCGCTCTTCAGCCGCCGCTCCGAGGCCCTGGCCGAGCTCCTCAAGCTGGACGTGGCCTCCATGACGCCGCTGGAGGCCATCGCCAAGCTCTTCGAGCTGCAGGACCGGGTGAAGCAGGACGGGGCGTAACGATAACTACCCCGAACGGGGCCGCTGGCCCCGCCACTCCACCAGATTGCCGCGCCCGCCGGAGTCTACCCTGAGCAAGGAGCGAAGGGGCGGGCTCGCAATGACGAGGCGGCAGCCATGCCCTCTGGTAGCTTGAAAGAATTAACTTGACTGAGTACTAGGATTGGAGGCTACATCATACTCCAGTCGTCCCTGATACAATTCACCCGTCATGCCCATCCGCCGCCTGCCACCGGAGACCGTCGCCCGCATCGCCGCCGGCGAGGTTGTCGAGCGCCCCGTCTCCGTCGCCAAGGAGCTCATCGAGAACGCGCTGGACGCCGGCGCCTCGCGCATCGAGGTGGAGGTCCAGGGCGGCGGCATCGCTCTCCTGCGCGTCGTGGACGATGGCGTGGGCATCCCGGCCGGGGAGGCCGAGCTGGCCTTCGAGCGCCACGCCACGAGCAAGCTCGAGGGCCCCGGCGATCTCGAGCGGGTGACGACGCTGGGCTTTCGCGGCGAGGCCCTGGCCAGCATCGCCTCCGTGGCCGACGTCTCGCTCCTCACGCGCACGGCGGACGCCCAGGCCGGGACCTGGGTGCGCGTCGTCAACGGGGAGGTCGCCGAGCGCTCTCCTCGGGGGGCGCCGCCGGGCACCTCCGTCACCGTCCGCCATCTCTTCCGCGACGTGCCGGCGCGCCTCAAGTTCCTCAAGTCCAACGCCGCCGAGGCCAGCCGCATCACCACCGTCGTCAGCCACTACGCCCTGGCCTATCCCCACGTCCGCTTCAGCCTCACTGTCGATGGCCGGCGCGTCTTCTCGTCCCAGGGCTCGGGCGGCGTCCGGCAGGCCGTCGCCGGCCTGTACGGGCTGGAGACCGCCGAGGCGATGCTGGAGGTGGACCACCGGGAGGCCATCGGCGGCGTGGAGACGGCGGTCGCGGGCCTCGTGAGCCCGCCGGCGCTGACGCGGGCCAGCCGGGGCTACGTCACGATCTTCGTGAACCGGCGCCTGGTCCAGAGCCGCAGCCTCGCCTTCGCAGTCCTGGGCGCCTACGAGGGCCTGCTGACCGCGGGCCGCTACCCCATCGCCGTTCTGGACCTGGCCATCGATCCCTCGGAGACGGACGTGAACGTCCATCCGGCCAAGGCCGAGATCCGGTTCCGGGACGAGGGGATCGCCTTCTCCGCGGTCCACCGGGCAGTCCGCCAGCGGCTCCTGACGGAGGGGGTGGCCCGGCCGCTGAAGGCCGCCCCGGCGGCGGCTGGGCCTGGCGTGGACGCGCCGCTCGCCAGGGGGGCGCCCTTCGCGAGCCCCTTGCTCTTCTCGCCGCCGGGGGGTCCTGGAACTGTGGCGCCTGCCCCCGTGGCGGGCCCTGCCAGCTCGGTGTCTCCGCCCCCCGCCGGCGCGCCTCCGGCCCCAGGCGCCGTCGCCCCTGCGGCCGCGCTCGTCCAGGGCGGCCTGGGCCTGCCGATCCTCCGGGTCCTGGGCCAGCTCAAGAGCACCTTCATCGTGGCCGAGGGGCCCGATGGCATGTACCTCATCGACCAGCACACAGCCCACGAGCGCGTCCTCTTCGACCGGATGCGGCGGGCGAAGGGCGCCGGTCGCGTGGACGTCCAGGGCCTCCTGGAGCCCGTGACCGTCACGCTGACGCCGGCGCAGGAGCGGACGCTCGTTGACCAGCTCGACCGGCTGGCCGCCTACGGCTTCCAGGCGGAGCCCTTCGGCGAGCGGACGGCGCTCGTGCGCGCGGCGCCGTCGGCGATGCGGCGGACGCCTCCCGGCCGGGCCCTGGTGGACGTCCTCGACTACATGCTCTCCGACGACCTCAGGGGCTACGACTGGGAGGACCGGGTGCTCGCCTCCATCGCCTGCCATAGCGCCGTGCGCGCGGGCCAGGAGCTGAGCGCGGCCGAGATGGAGGAGATGGTGCGTCTGCTGGAGGGGGCCGATACTCCCCACGCCTGCCCCCACGGCCGGCCCGTGATGGTGCACATGAGCAACGCCCAGCTCGAGCGGGAGTTCTCCCGCCGGTGAGGCCCGGGAACCCCGGCACGCCGGGGCGCCCGCGCGTCCAGGCCCTGCGCCGCGCCCTCCTCGCCTGGTATCGCAGACCCGCCCCCGACTCGCCGGGGCGCGACCTCCCGTGGCGCGGCGCCCGCGACCCCTACGCCATCCTCGTCTCCGAGGTGATGCTCCAGCAGACCCAGGCGAAGCGGGTGGCGCCCAAGTACCGGGAGTTCCTGGCCCGCTTCCCTGGGTTCCCGTCGCTGGCGAGGGCGCCGGTGTCCCAGGTGATCCGGGCATGGGCGCCCTTGGGCTATAACCAGCGCGCCGTCCGCCTGCACCGCGTCGCGCGTCGCGTCGTGGGCGAGCTGGGCGGCGCGCTCCCGCGAGACATCGAGAGCCTGCGCCGCCTCGAGGGCGTGGGCGAGTATACGGCGGCGGCCGTCGCGTGCTTCGCCTTCGGCGCGAGCGCGGCCGTCGTGGACACCAACGTGCGGCGGGTGCTGGGGCGGCTCTTTTGGGCCGACTCGTCGGCCCCCTCGAACGGGGACCTGGCGGCCCTGGCCCGGTCGCTGGTCCCGGCGCGCGCCGCCGCCGACTGGAACCAGGGCCTGATGGACCTGGGCGCGATGGTCTGCCACGCGCGGCGCCCGCGATGCGGCGAGTGCCCCGTCCGCGCCTGGTGCCGCGCCGCGCCGGCGTTTCTTGCGGGTGAGCCCCGGCGTGCCGGGGAGAGGCCCGCCGCCTATGGCGCCCAGCCGTTCAGAGGCTCGCGCCGCTACTACCGGGGGCGCATCGTCGCCAGGCTGCGCCTGCTGGAGGATGGCCAGGCGCTCTCGCTGGACGAGCTGGGCCGGGCGGTCAAGCCGGGCTACTCGAAGGCCCCCGATGCGTCGGGGTGGCTCCGGGAGCTGGTCTCGGGGCTAGAGCGCGACGGTCTCGTGCGGACGACGAGGGCCACGGGGTCCGCGGCTGCCGCGCGGGTCGCGCTGCCGTAGGGCGCGGTCGCCGGCGCATCACCCTGGGGCGCCGAAGAACGCCCGCACGCGCTCCCGCAGGCGCGCCCAGTGGTCGTCCAACCGGTCGCGCTCGGCGGGCGAGAGCTCGGCGTAGGTCCTGCCGCGCTGGGGCAGGAGCCAGACGGAGAAGGCCCAGAAGCCGGGGATGATGCGTGCCGGGTCGTAGGATGGGGCGATGAGGCCGCGCGCGCTCTCGGCCTGCCAGGATGCCAGCACCCGGCCGGCCTCGGCCACGGCCGCCGCCTCTGTCCAGTAGGCCTCGCGCTGCCCGCCGGCGAGGGGACGCATGAGCTCCAGCAGCCGGTCGAGCCTCGCCCGGTCGCCGGCGCCGGGGCCCGCGAAGCGGCCCGTCCGCAGGGCGTCCCACCGCTCGCCCAGGGCCGGGATGACGAGGCCGCCGTCGCTGGCGATGGCGGCGATGCCCGCAGCCTTCGACCAGGCGAGGGCCTTCCTCTCGGCGATGGCCCGGTGGTCCCCGCCCTCCTCCGGCGCGTCCACGGCGATCCTCAGCTCGCCGGGCGAGACGAGGGCGATCCCCAGCCCTTCCAGGAGCCAGCGAAGCCGCTCCTGCTTGGCCGGGTTCGTCGTCGCGATGAGGATGCGGGCTGGCCGGTGGCTCATGGCGGGCGTGGCGAAGCCTCCGATACCGACGGTCGGTCTGTCAAGCGGGACGGGGCTCGCGCCTGGTTTGACGGCCTTTTCTGGCCCGTGCTATCCTGCGCGGGCGCCTCCCTCTCATGCACAAGCCCGTCTTCTGGGGCTGGCGGATCGTCATCAGCGCCCTCCTTATCGGCGTGCTGAGCGGCGGTCTTTTCGGCTTCGGCGTGGGCGCCTTCTTCCTTTCGCTGGAGGAGGCGTTCAGCCAGGGAAGCCGGGCCAAGATCTCGCTCTTGCTCGGCCTGGCCCAGGTGGAGGGCGCCATCATGGGTCCGGTCCAGGGCTACCTCATCGACCGCTTCGGGCCGAGGCCGGTGGCGCTGGCGGGCGTGGCGATGCTCGGCGTGGGCTGGATTCTCGCCAGTGCTGCCGGGTCCCTTGGGGTCTTCGTCGTCTTCTACCTCATCATGGCCCTGGGGAACGGCATGGGCCTGGTCGCCTCGCCCCTGGCCGCCATCGCCAACTGGTTCGAGAAGAGACGGGGTCTGGCGTTCGCCATCGGGAGCGCCGGGTTCGGGCTGGGGTCGGTCCTGGTGCCGCTGGACCACTTCTTGATCGAGGAGCTGGGCTGGCGTCACGCCGCTCAGGTCTGCGGCGGGCTCATCTTGGCCCTCGGTCTGCCGCTGGCGCTTCTCCTGCGGCGCAGCCCCGAGCACTACGGGATGCTGCCTGATGGAGCGCCGGCACCCCCAGCCGCCCAGGCACCCCGCCCCGGCGCCTTCGCCGAGACCGACCTGACAGTGAGGGAGGCCTTGACCTCGCGCTCCTTTTGGCTTCTGGGCCTCAACTTCAGCATGCGCTCCCTGGTGATCTCGGGGATCACGGTGCATTTCCTCGCTGCGATGGTGGATAAGGGCATCTCCGCGGGGACGGGGGCTCAGCTCTTCGTCCTGGTTGGCGTCATCTCGCTACCGGGCCGGTTAGGCGTCGGCGTTATGACGGACCGCTACGAGAAGCGGCTTGTCAGCGCCAGCATGTCGATGCTGATCGGCCTCTCGATGCTGGTGGCGGTCTGGGCGGATAGCGTCTGGCAGGTGGTGCTCTTTCTCATCGTCTACGGTATCGGGACCGGCGGCGGAGGGAGCGCGATGTTTGCGATCCGAGGGGAGTACTTTGGGCGCCGGGCCTTCGCGACGATCTCCGGGTTCTCGACGGCGATGCAGGCGGGCGGCGCCGTGCTGGGATCGACGCTGGCCGGCGTCACCTACGACCGCACCCAGAGCTATACGGTGGGGTTCCTCATCTTCGCCGCGGTCTCGGGCGTGGCGGCGCTGGCGATCGCTGCGGCCACCCGGCCTATTCCCGCGCGCCTGCGGGGGAAGCGCCAAGGGGCGCCCGGATTCTAGGAGCGCCGCTCCGCCTCGGCCTTGAGCGCCGCCAGCCACTGCTTGAAGGTCTCGCGGACGCCGTGGGGTGACGACCTCATGGGGGCAGGCAGCGCCAGGAATGGCAGTCCCCACCCTCCCGAGCCGCTGGAGACCTGGCGGCAGGTCACGCGGGCGCCCGCGTCCTCGGGTTCGAACCGAAAGGTGAGCTGCCCCCGAGGGACCTGCCAGACCACCAGCTCGGGCGGCTTGCTCTCCACGATGGTGGGCTTGTAGCGCCTCTTCCCCCGGCCCTGCTTGATGGTGTACCGGAACTTGGAGCCGGCGGCCCACGGCGTCCCCGAGAGGTACGCCGCCTCGATGCAGGCCGGGTTCCACTGGGGCCACTGCTCGATCTGGGAGAAGAGACGCCAGACGGCCTCGGGCGGCGCGCCGATGACGATCGATTCTTGGACGACGACGCTCTGCTCGATGACGGTCATGCCGTCGCTCCTGGCGCGGGCGGCCATGGCTGGCCGGGCCCATTCAGTATACCGGCGGCTTTCCCCTGCGCAACGACCTTGCCCCTCCCTGTGGGGGGTGCTATTCTATTCAGGCTGCCTGTCTCTTGCGATGAGGCGGGCCCAGCGTCAATCTGTCCACCGGTGCACCGCCGTTGGCCACCCAAGCCACCCTCACCAAAGACCTGCTCCAGGCCCTCTTCCAGCGCTGCCCCTCGACGCCAGCCCTGCTGGTCGACCTTGGGGCCGTCGAGGCGGACTTCCTGGAGTTCCGCTCGGCCTTCGGCCGGGCGTCCATCTTCTACGCCATCAAGGCCAACCCCCATCCGGCCATCCTCCGGAGGCTCGTGACCCTGGGATCGGGCTTCGAGGTCTCCAGCGTCGGCGAGCTGCGGCACCTGGCGGGCCTCGGCGTCCCCGGCGGCCGGGTCATCTCCGGCAACCCGGTGAAGGCGCCCGAATTCATCCGCGAGGCCGCAGCGCTGGGCGTCCGCGACTTCGCCTTCGATTCGACGTCCGAGGTCGACAAGGCGGCGGCCCTGGCCCCCCAGTCGCGCCTCTTTGTGCGCCTCAACGTCCCCAACGACGTTAGCGAGTGGCCCCTGGACAAGAAGTACGGCGTGGAGATCGACGAGGCCCTGGAGCTCCTGGCCTACGCCCGGGCCCGGGGCGTCGCGACGCGGGGCGTCATCTTCCACGTGGGCTCCCAGTGCCGCGACGTGGCCGGCTGGCGCGTGGCGCTGGAGAAGAGCCGGCGCCTGTGGGACGAGGCCCGGCGCCGCGGCTTCGACCTGGGCGTCGTGAACGTGGGCGGCGGCATGCCCGTCGTCTACACGGACCCTGCGGTGCCCGGCCCCCGGGCCGTGGCGGCGGCCATCTTTCAGGCCTGCGCCGACTTCTTCCCGCCGCACGTCGAAGTATGGCTGGAGCCGGGGCGCGCCATCGTCGGCCGGGCGGGCACTCTGGTCGCCTCCGTCATCGGCGTCTCCGTGCGCGGCGGCCAGCGCTGGGTCTACCTCGATACCGGCGTCTTTCACGGCCTGATGGAAGCCCTGGGCGGCATCCGCTATCGCTTCCTGTCCGACGCACCCGGGCCGGAGGCGCCCTGCACCATCGCCGGCCCCTCCTGCGATAGCATGGACGTCATCACCACGGATGGGCGCCTGCCCCAGGTCCGCGTGGGCGACCGCGTGGCTATCGCCTCCTGTGGCGCCTATACCACGGTCTACTCGTCCATCTTCAACGGCTTCCCCGGGCCCGAGACCATCGTCTTCGACTCCGGCGCCGATGCCTAGGCGCTGGTTCGCCGAGGCCGATCCGTTCGCGCCCGTCCAGTACCGGTACCCCATCCGCCGCGTCCTCTACACGGGCCGCAGCGCCTTCCAGGAGATCCACGTCCTGGAGAGCGACTTCTTTGGCCGGATGCTGGCCCTGGACCGCGTGGTGCAGCTCACGGAGCGGGACGAGTTCCTCTACCACGAGATGCTGGCCCACGTCCCGCTGCACAGTCACCCAGCGCCGCGGCGCGTCCTCGTCATCGGCGGGGGCGACGGCGGCACGCTGCGCGAGGTGCTCAAACATCCATCGGTCAGCCAGGCGACGCTGGTGGAGCTGGACCCCCAGGTCGTCGAGGTGGCCAAGCGGTTCTTCCCGGCCCTGGCCGTCTCCTTCTCCGACCCGCGGGTGACGGTGCTGCACCAAGACGGCGCGCGCCACCTGCGCGAGGGGGCCGTCCGCTACGACGCGATCCTCGTGGATTCGACGGACCCGGTGGGGCCGGCGCGGAGCCTCAGCACGCCCGAGTTCTTCACGGCGGCGGCCGGCGCCCTCACGGACCGCGGCCTCTTCGCCATGCAGACGGAGTCGCTCCACTACCACGTGGACTTCGTCAACGAGGTCCAGCGGGCGCTGCGGGAGGTCTTCGCGTCGGTGGACCTCTACGCCGCCCCCATCGCGACCTACGCCGGCAACTGGTGGACCTTCAGCATCGCGTCCCCGTCGCGGGTCCCTCGGGAGCCCGTGCGGGCCCCCGTCACCGGCACGCGCATCTACTGCCAGGAGCTGCACCGGAGCGCCTTCGTTCCGGCCAAGGCGCTGGCCTGCTTCACCGCCCTGGGCTCCCCGACACGCCGGGGTGCCCCGCCAGCGGGGACGCGGGGACCTGACGCGCCGCCGCCTGCTTCGTAGCTCGCAGTTCAGAGCTTCGGGACGGCCTGAGGTGCGTACGGGCTGGGCCGTTCGTCACCCCGCCGTATAATGGGAGGGCCAGGGCCGCCCTCGGCCGCCGCCAACGCCGGTCCGCTCTCGTTCTTCCTGTCAGGCGGCCCTGGACTGCCGCGCACGGAGGCCATCCATCTTCGCGTCTTCCCTCAGGCTGGGGCGGGTGTTCGGCATCCCCATCGGCCTGCACTACAGCTGGTTCGTCGTCTTCCTGGGTGTCACCTGGATCCTGGCGGAGAGCACCTTCCCGGACCGCCATGAGGACTGGCCGCAGGCCAAGGCCTGGGGCGCCGCCATCGTCACCAGCGTCCTGTTCTTCAGCTCGGTGGTGGCCCACGAGCTCGGGCACAGCCTGGTGGCCATGCGGAACGGCATCCGCGTCAAGAGCATCACGCTCTTCGTCTTCGGCGGCGTGGCCCAGATATCGCGCGAGGCGCCGACGCCGCTCATCGAAGGGCTGATCGCCATCGCGGGGCCGTTGGTCAGCGCCGCCCTGGGCGGCGCCTTTCTGGGCCTGCACTTGCTGGTCGAGGACTCGAGCGCCTTCGCCGGAGAGGTCTCTCTGTACCTGGGTCAGATAAACCTCATGCTCGCCGTCTTCAACATGCTCCCTGGCTTCCCCTTGGATGGCGGTCGCGTCTTCCGGGCGATCGTGTGGGGCGTCAAGGGCGACTACCTGGCCTCCACGCGCATCGCCGCCGGGATGGGCCAGGCCATCGGCTATCTCTTCGTCGCGGGCGGAGTCGCCATGGCCGTCTGGACGGGGGAGATCGCCAATGGGCTCTGGTTCTCGTTCATCGGCTGGTTCCTCGCCAGCATCGCCGCCCAGAGCCGGCGGCAGGCCGTCCTGCGCGAGGCGCTGAAGGGCGTGCGCGTGCGCGACATCATGAACGGTGGCGCCCCCATGATCCCCGGCTCGATGGACCTGCGCACCCTCGTCGACCGCTACCTCTCCCTCACGGACCGGCGCTGCTTCCTCGTGGGCGAAGGGGACCGCTGGGTGGGTCTCGTGACCGTGACGGACCTCCGCCGGGTGCCGCAGCAGCGGTGGTCCCAGACGCGCGTGGCGGATGTCATGGTCCCCCTAGCGCGCGTGGCCACCGTGGAGGCGGGCGACGACGCCCTGCGGGCCGTGGAGCTCATGGACGAGCGGGAGGTCAGCCAGGTCCCGGTGGTGGAGGCCGGCGTCGTCGTGGGTATGCTCCCTCGCGAGCGGATCGTGCAGCCGATCCGCCAGGACCAGCGGCAGCCCAAGCGCGCGTGACGCGGATGACGACCTCCCGAAGGGCAGGCTCTGCCGAAGGAGGGCCGGGCCTCGGCTGCGCCGTTGACCCGTCTGCTATACTCACCCGTACCCCCAAGGAGCGTGGCCATGGACTATTTCAAGGAGTCGATCAAGAAGCACCGCGAGACGCGGGGGAAGATCGCCACCGCCCTCAAGATGCCCCTCGAGAGCATCGACGACCTGTCCATCGCCTATACGCCGGGCGTGGCCGCCGTGAGCCTCGCCATCAGCGCCGACAAGGCGGAGGTCTATGAGCTCACCAACCGGGGGAACACGGTGGGCATCGTCACCGATGGCTCGGCGATCCTGGGCATCGGCAACCACGGGGCCGAGGCCGCGCTCCCGGTGATGGAGGGGAAGGCCCTCCTCTTCAAAGCCCTGGCCGGTGTCGATGCCTTCCCCATCTGCCTGGCCACGCAGGACGACCGCGCGATCATCGAGACGGTCCGGTATCTGGCGCCCGGCTTCGGCGGCATCAATCTGGAGGACATCGCGGCGCCCCGCTGCTTCACCATCGAGGAGGCGCTCCAGGACATCGGCATCCCCGTCTTCCACGACGACCAGCACGGCACGGCCATCGTGGTCCTGGGCGCCCTCATCAATGCCCTCAACGTGGTGGGCAGGCGCATCGATGACGTCAAGATCGTCTTCTCGGGAGCGGGGGCCGCGGGCGTCGCCACCACCAAGCTCCTGTACGAGTACGGGGCGCGGAACATCATCCTGGTCGATAGCAAGGGCGTCATCCACCGGGGCCGGGCCGACCTCACCCCCATCAAGACGCAAATGCTGGAGATCACGAACCCCCAGGACGAGCGCGGCGGCCTGGCCAACGCCCTGCGCGGCGCCGACGTCTTCATCGGCGTCTCCGCCGCCGGGGCGATGACCCAGGACATGGTCCGCTCCATGGCTCCCGGGGCGATCGTCTTCGCCATGGCCAATCCGATCCCCGAGATCATGCCGGACCTGGCGAAGGAGGCGGGCGCCGCCGTGGTGGGCACGGGCCGCTCCGACTTCCCGAACCAGATCAATAACTGCCTGGCCTTCCCGGGCGTCTTCCGCGGCGCCCTGGATGTGCGGGCCCCGCGCATTACCAACGAGATGAAGCTGGCGGCCGGTCGGGCCCTGGCGGCCCTGGTGGACCGTCCCACGCCCGAGCGGGTGATCCCCTGGTCCCTGGACCGGGACGTGGTCCCCGCCGTCGCGGGCGCGGTCAAAGAGGTCTTTCGGATGCAGAGCGGGGCTCGTGACGGCAGGAAGGCCGCGGCGCCAGCCCAGCGGACGGCTGCCCCAGGCACTCGCTCCCGTTAGGCTCGCCTCTCCGCCGCCCGGCCCGCGCCGGCCATCTTGCGAAGGAGCGCCCGCAGGCCCGGCGCGAAGCGCTCCGCCTGCCAGCGGCGCACCTCGGGTGCGCGCAGCTCCTCGTCCAGCGTCGCGGGCGCGCGGGCCAGCCTTTCCAGGCTCGCCATGGGCCACACGAGCGCCGGGTCCAAGCCGATGGCCTTCGCCTCCTCGTTGCGCCAGGCCCGCAGCCGCTCGAACCGGGCCGGCTCCGGGCCCGTCATCCGGGGCCTGACCGGCTCCGGAGGCGCGGGGCGCTCCACCGGCTCGGCGGCCAGCCCCTCCCGGAGCGCCTGGCGGATCTGGCTCCCCAGCCGGCCCAGGGTGGACGGTCCCAGGCCCGGCGCCTCCGCGATCTCCTCGTGGGGGTGGGAGGCCAGGTAGACCAAGGTCTCCTCCGAAAGGACCCGGAAGGGTGGCCGCCCGCGGCGCCGCGCCTCCCGCTCCCGCAGCGCCGCCAGCCGCGTGAGGATGGCGAGGCCCCGTCCATCCAGGCTCCTGGTCCCCTTCATGCCCAGGCAGGCCCGCTCCGGGGGCTCGGGCGGCGTGTGCCGCACCTCCTCCAGGCGGGCGCACTCCTCCCGCACCCAAGCGCCGCGCCCCGACCGGGCCAGCGCCGCCTCGATGGCGTCCCGCAGGGCCAGCAGGTGCTGCACGTCGGCCGCGGCGTAGGCCAGCGCGGTCTTGGAGAGCGGCCGCAGGGACCAGTCGGCACGCTGGAGGCTCTTGCTCTTGTTCAGCGTGACGCCCAGGAAGTGCTGGGCCGCGGCGGCGAGGCCCAGCCGGTCCAGCCCCGCGAAGTGGGCTGCCACGCTCGTGTCGTACAGGTTCCGGACCCGGAAACCCCACTCCCGGTCCAGGCTGCGCAGGTCGTAGTCGGCGCTGTGGATGACCTTCTGGACCCGCTCGTCGGCGAGGAGCCGCCCCAGCGGGCGGACGTCCTGGATGGCCAGCGGGTCGATGAGGTAGCAGCGGTGGCGTGTGCCGACCTGGACGAGGCAGAGGCGCTCCGGGTAGCGATGGTAGCTGTTGGACTCGGTGTCCACCGCCACCGCCGGCTCTCGGAGCAGCTCGCGGACGGCGGCGGTGAGCTGTCCCGGATCGGTGACGAGCTCGGCGGGAAGAGTCGCCGGCCCGCTCACCTTGTGCGCTGCGCTCCGCCGCCGTCCGGCGCCAGGCTACCTCGGGAGGCCAAGGCCGCGCGTCGCGATGATGTTCCGCTGGATCTCGGACGTTCCGGCGGCGATGGTGGCGCTGATGGACTGGAGGTAGAGGTGCTCGACGCGGCCGAACATCGGCGCGCGCCGCTCCAGGGGCCGGAGCTGCGCGTGGAGGCCCAGGACCTCCATGAGGGTCCGGCTGACGCGCTGGTTCAGCTCCGTGGCGAAGACCTTGCCCATGGACGCCTCCATATTGGGCACCTTACCCTGGCTCTGGAGCCAGGCCACCCGGTAGGAGAGCATCCGGCTCGTCTGGATGGCGGTGGAGAGATCGGCGAGCTTGTGCCGGACCAGCGGGTTGTCCAGCGGCGAGCTGCCGCCGGCCCTCTTCTGGTCCTTGAGGTAGGCGACGGCGTCCTCCACCAGCCGGCGCAGGGAGGCTGAGTAGGCGGCCATGGACCGCTCGAAGTCCAGCGTCGTGGTGGCGGCGTACCAGCCGCGGTTCTCCTCGCCCAGGATGTTGCGTGCCGGCACGCGGACGTTGGTGAAGAAGAGCTGGTTGAACTCGTGGCCGCCGGCCATGTTGATGAGGGGCCGGATCTCGATGCCCGGCGTCCTCATGTCCAGAAGGAAGTAGGAGATGCCACGGTGCTTGGGCGCATCGGGGTCGGTGCGGGTGAGGATATGAATCCAGTCGGCGTGGTGGGCGTAGGTGGTCCAGACCTTGGAGCCGTTGATCACATAGTCGTCGCCGTCGCGGACGGCGCGGGTCTGGAGCGAGGCCAGGTCGGAGCCGGAGCCGGGCTCGCTGAAGCCCTGGCACCAGACGACCTCGCCCCGGGCGATGCGCCCCAGGTGCTCCTTCTTCTGCTCCTGCGTCCCGTGGACCATGATGCACGGCCCGATGAGGCCGATGCCCTGGCCGTCCCGGCCCGGCGCGCGGTGGTAGGCCATCTCCTCGCCCATGACGAGCTGCCGCATGACGCTGGCGCCGCCGCCGCCGTACTCCCTGGGCCAGGCGAGGGCCAGCCAGCTCTTCTCCGCCAGGCGGCGGCGCATGTGCTTCTCCGTGCGCATCTCCTCCTCGGCCATGGCGGGCTGCCCCGTAGCGCCCATCCAGTTGGGGGGCAGCTCCCGCTTCAAGAGGGCGCGGACCTCTTGGCGGAACGCCTCGTCCTCGGGGCTGAAGATGAACTCCATGGGAAGACTCCTGTGCGCCGGACGGTCAACGGGTAGCGTAGAGAGCGCCCGAAGGGCTGTCAAGGGGCGGGAGCAGCGGGGAGCTCCTGGGATTTCCCTCAGGGTCGTCCGGTTGTCCTGGGAACCCTTTCTTGACAGAAAGGTGTTCCCAGACCCTCCCAAAG
>CAZKTO010000047.1:20578-24198 GCA_964555685.1 uncultured Dehalococcoidia bacterium | reverse complement strand
GACTCGGAGGTTCACATATGGATGAGAAGAAAGCCCCCTCCTACGCCAAGAACGAAATGGATGGGCACATCACCGAAGAGGGCGTCCAGAAGATGCGCTCCCGCATCGGTGTCGAGATGCCCAAGCACCCCTGGCAGACCTGGAACGAGACCGCCTCCGCCGACGCCTTCCGCCACTTCGCCTACGGCTTCGGCGACGACAACCCGCTCTTCGTCGATCCCGTCTACGGCGCGAAGACCCGCTGGCGCAGCGTCGTGGCGCCCCCCGCCTTCCTCTACAGCACCGGCGTCACCGAGAAGAAGGAGCTGACGGAGGAGGAGCGCAAGCGGGGCGGCGGGGCGTTGCGCGGCGTCCACGCCTTCTGGTCCGGCGACGAGGTCGAGTACTTCCGGCCCGTCTTTCCCGGAGACCGCCTGGTCGAGCAGCGCTACATGCAGGACGCCCAGATGAAGAAGAGCGCGTTCGGCGGCGTCTCCGTCGTCACCCGCGACCGCACCGCCTACACCAACGGCCGGGGCGAGCTCGTGGCTATATGGGACAAGCTCTTCGTCCGGGCGGAGCGCGAGGCCGGCGGCAAGCGCGGCAAGTACGCCGAGATCACCCGCGCCCAGTACACGCCCGAGGACTTGAAGAAGATCGAGGAGGACTACGACTTGGAGGTCCGTCGCGGCGAGGCCCCGCGCTACTGGGAGGAGGTGGCCGAGGGGGAGGAGATACCCCACGTCGTCCACGGGCCGCTGATCATGTCCGACGAGATCGCCTGGATGGCCGGCAATGGGCGCTGGGAGATCTTCCCGCACAAGGTCGGCCTCCAGCTCCGCCGGCGCCATCCCGGCTTCTATAGCCTCAACGAGTGGGGCGTCCCCGAGGCCGTCATGCGCTGCCACTGGGACGATGGCTTCGCCCGCAAGATCGGCAACCCCATGGCCTACGATAACGGCATCATGCGCTCATCCTGGATGATGCACATCGCTACCAACTGGATGGGCGACGACGCCTGGCTCTGGAAGGTCAAGGACCGCATCCGCCAGTTCAACTACTTCGGCGATACGACGTGGGTGAAAGGGAAGATCGCTCGCAAGTACCAGGAGAACGGCGACTATCTGGCCGACCTGGACATCCACTGCATCGACCAGCGGGGCCGCATCACGGCCACCAGCATCGCGACGGTCATGCTGCCGTCCAAGAGCGGTGGGCCCGTGCTGCTGCCGCGTCCGCCGCGCGGCATGGAGGGGCGGAGGCCGGGCAGCGCGCCGGTGGTGCAAGTGCCGGGGGCGTAGGTGCAGCTGTCCGTCGAAGGTGGGATGGGTGCGGAGCACTCCGCTAGGAAGCAGCGTCTTGCGCCGCACAAATCCAGTCGCGCACTGGGCTTTGATGGCTAACGAAAGGTACGAAGAATCTGAAAAGCTCTGTTGAGCGGACCCCCACAAGGCTCTAGCCATGAGTGAGGAGCCGACGGGTCGACGTGGAGCCAGGCGGTGTCCTGCCCTCCCCTGCCAGTGTGCTGCCCCATCTTACCAATGACGTGCTCGCGGAGAAGTTGCTTGGAAATGACCCAGCAATGAGCATCGAATGGGGAGATACCGAGACAAATCACGTACTCATAGTCTTGGTCCCGGATTTGCTGAAAGACGTAGCGACCGTTCTTCCAAAGTGTAGAAAACTTGATTTCGACTGCGTATCCTTGAATTCTACGGTCGTAGTCTGTTCCACCAGCGCTGACGACATCCAATCCTTTGGCTGCACACCAGCCTGCGACTAATTGTTCTCCGATCTTGCCCGCTTGTCTGGACGGCCTAGTTTTAATCCAGGCGAAAGGACTGCCTCTCCAGGCATCGTCCTCTTCGATGTAATCACTTCGAAGTGTGGACGCTATTCCGGCTAGAAGCCGAACGTCGTCATCACGTATGCGGTGGTTCACGGTAGAGTCCTACAGAAGTAAGATCTTGCTCTGAAACGGTGCAGGATCAAATCCAACGAATTCAATGTCGGGATATCCATCGAAGCGTCTGGCCATGACCGTCAAGGCCTCTTCATTGTTATCGGTAAGAGTGAAGGACCGACCAAGTTGAACGGCGGCGAGCCCGGTGGTGCCGCTTCCTGCGAAAAAGTCGAGCACCATATCGCCGGGGTTGGATGATGCTGTGATAATGCGCTTCAGGATAGCCAGGGGTTTCTGCGTTGCATAGCCGGTGCTTTCCTTGCCGCCCGGAGGGACAATGGTATGCCACCAAGTATCCGTAGGTAGTTTTCCTCTGGCGGCTTTTTCGGGCCCCACCAGGCCGGGCGCCATATAGGGTATACGCTCTATTGCCTCCGTGTTGAACGTGTAATGGTCTGGGTCTTTGACGTACAAGAGGATGTTGTCATGCTTCGGGGGCCAGCGATTCTTCGGACGCCCTCCGTAGTCATATGCCCATATGATCTCGTTGAGGAAGGATTCACGACCGAAGACCTCATCTAGCAGCAGTTTGCAGTAATGCACTTCGCGGTAGTCGATGTGGAAGTACAGTGATCCGTGAGGGCGCAAAACACGATATGCCTCATGAAGTCTGGGCTCCAGGAATCCCAGGTAATCATCGAAGATGTCACTGAACGCAGATGTTGTGCCCTTGGTGGTTCTGTAGCGCAACCCCTGAAATCCGGTTCGGTCCCCGTTGGGGTCACGGACAGTCCTCAGGCGTGTTCTGCTCTGAACCTTTCCAGTGTTGAATGGAGGATCGATATAGATTAGGTCTACAGATTCTGATGGCAGTGTCCTGAGGATCGACAGGTTGTCGCCATAGTAGACCTTGTTCATCTCAGCTTGCCCATTCGTTGTGTGGCTAACCTGATCTGCGCAGTGAGTATAGAGGATACGCCAGACATCGCGTAGCTGCTAGCCCCCGTTGACACCCCCCTGGTCCCGCGCTAGATTACCCCCGGCACTCGAACCACGAACCCAGGACCCGTCCCACGAGGTGCTCCATGGAACACCCCACGATCCACAAGCGCCCGCGCGACCTGCGCGCCACGCCCCGCATCCAGGACTACGACGCGCTGCGCAAGAGCTTCTCCTGGGTCAACGTCGAATCCCAGCTCGACTGGCTCCCCGGCGGCGGCCTCAACATCGCCCACGAGTGCATCGACCGCCACTGCAAGACGGCCCGCAAGGACAAGGTCGCCATGATCTGGGCCGGCAAGAACGGCGAGGAGGAGCGCCACACCTTCGCCCAGCTCCGCGACCAGTCCAACAAGTTCGCCAACGTGCTGCGGGGCCTCGGCGCCAAGAAGGGCGACCGCGTCTTCGTCTTCATGGACCGCCTCCCCGAGACCTACATCACCATTCTCGGCGTCCTCAAGGCCGGCTGCATCGCCGGGCCCCTCTTCTCGGCCTTCGGCCCCGATCCCGTCCGCGACCGCCTCCAGGATAGCGGCGCCACCATCCTCGTCACCCAGCCCGAGCTCCGCAAGCGCATCGCCGCCATCCTCCCGGCCTGCAAGGACCTGAAGCACATCCTCATCGTCAACAAGCTCAACCGCTCGAAAGAGCCCCTGGCTCCCGGCGACAAGAGCTTCGAGGCGCTCATGGCCAAGGCCTCGCCCCAGTTCACCGTCGCCGGCACGATGCGCGACGACTA
>CAZKTO010000047.1:0-20568 GCA_964555685.1 uncultured Dehalococcoidia bacterium | reverse complement strand
GCACCACCGGCAAGCCCAAGGGCGCCGTCCACCGTCACAACTCCGTCATCCAGCAGTACATCACCGGCCAGTGGTGCCTGGACTTTCACGACGACGACGTCTACTGGTGCACCGCGGACCCCGGCTGGGTCACCGGCACCTCCTACGGCATGATCTCCCCCTGGACCAACGGCGTCACGCAGCTGGTCTACGAGGGCGGCTTCAAGGCCGGCGCGTGGTATGACCTCATCGAGAGGTACAAGGTCACCGTCTGGTACACTGCTCCCACGGCCATCCGCATGATGATGAAGGTCGGCGCGGACGCGGCCAAGAAGCGCAACCTCTCCAGCCTCCGCTTCATCTCCAGCGTCGGCGAGCCCCTGAACCCCGAGGGCATCTTCTTCGGCCAGGAGGCCTTCGGCCTCCCCTTCCACGACAACTGGTGGCAGACGGAGACCGGCGCCATCCTCGTGGGCAACTACGCCGCCTGCGACATCAAGCCCGGCTCCATGGGCCGCCCCATCCCCGGCGTCGAGGTTGACGTCATCGACGACCAGTTCAAGCCCTGCCCGCCCGGCAAGGAGGGCAATCTCTGCGTCCGCCCCGGCTGGCCTGCCATGTTCCAGACCTACTGGAAGAACGAGGAGATGTACCGGTCCAAGTTCAAGAGCGGCTGGTACGTCACGGGCGACCGCGCCCGCCGCGACGCCGAGGGCTACATCTGGTTCGTGGGCCGCGCCGACGACGTGATCAACACCGCCGGCCACCTGGTCGGCCCCTTCGAGGTCGAGAGCGCTCTGGTGGAGCACCCGGCCGTCGCCGAGGCGGGCGTCATCGGCAAGCCGGACCCCATCGCCATGGAGGTGGTGAAGGCCTTCGTCGCGCTCCGGGAGGGCTACCAGCCCACCGAGGAGCTGCGGCAGGAGCTCATGCGCTTCGCCCGCAACAAGCTCTCGGCCGGCATCGCTCCCCGCGAGATCGACTTCATCCCCAGCCTCCCCAAGACGCGCAGCGGCAAGATCATGCGCCGCCTCCTGAAGGCCCGCGAGCTCGGCCTGCCCGAGGGCGATACGAGCACGCTGGAAGAGGACTAGGGGAGACAAATGGCGGTTGCGTACAGCCCCCGCCCTCTGTCATAAAAGAGGCCGCTGGATACCCGCCCCGACGCGTCGGGGCGGGCGGAAAGCGGTTCCCCGCCGAAGGCGGGGGCTCCGGAAGGGTTTGCCTTGGTGGCACGGTACACAACACGGCGGACGTTACTCCCCTGGCGATCTCTTGGATTTTGGGCTGGCAAGGCCCTAACCCCCTGGCCCCCTTCCCTAAAGAGGAAGGGGGTATCGTCCCTCTCCTCGCAGGAGAGGGACAGGAGGGAGAGGGCCGCATGGCTCGTGCCGCAATCGCGATTATTGAGGCACCCAGAAGCCCCGCAGCTTGCTGCGGGGAGGTTCATTGCGAGGACCCCGACTCGTCGGGGGACGAAGCAATCTCAAGCTGTACGACTACGCCCGCTGGAGATTGCTTCGCTGCGCTCGCAATGACGGAGAAGGGGCCCTGTACGCAGAAATGTTCGTGACGAGCCCCCCTGCCCTGAGCCAAGCCGAAGGGTCTTCCCGCGTGGCCGCCGCTACTCCGTGCCCCCGCCCGCTCCTGATTCCTAGGTGTATAATGAGCGGTCGCCTCTGATGATTTGCGTTTGGCAAAGGTGGTCGCCATGAAGCAGTACGCCGTCAACCCCCAGAAGCGCTTCTACAACTTCCACGGCAAGATGCCGCCGCTCGGCTTCGAGGCCGAGCCCGCGCCTATCCCGCCGCCCGCTCTCAACCCCATCCCTAAGCTCATCACCGATACCACGCTCCGCGACGGCGCCCAGGACTCCCGCTTCGCCCTCTTCCCCGCCGAGGCGCGCGTCAAGTACTTCGACCTCCTCCACAAGCTCGACAACCGCACCGGCCGCATCGAGCAGGTCGAGGTCTTCATCTACCAGAAGCGCGATATCTGGTGCCTGGAGCGCCTCCTGGAGCGCGGCTACGACTTTCCCCAGGTCACCACCTGGACCCGCGCCACGCCCAAGGATATCAAGCTGATGGTTGAGGTCAGCGGCGGCAAGGTCAAGGAGACCGGCATGCTCGCCTCCGCCTCCGACCATCACATCTACGCCAAGCTGGGCTATCGCAGCAAGCAGGAGGCCGTCGAGAAGTACCTGAAGCCCATCCTCACGGCCGTGGAGCACGGCGTCACGCCACGCGTCCACCTGGAGGACGCCACCAAGGCCGATATCTACGGCTTCATCGTCCCCTTCATCCAGCGCGTGCTGCGCGAGACCGAGGGGAAGGCAAAATTTCGCATCTGCGACACCCTGGGCATCGGCTTCCCCGACGCCTACGCCTCGCTGCCCATGGGCGTCCCGCGCCTGATCTCGACCGTGGTCTTGGAGACGGGCGCCGAGGTCGAGTGGCACGGGCACAACGACTTCGGCTTCGCCACGGCCAACAGCATCATCGCCTGGCGCTACGGGGCCAAGCGCGTCAACGTGGCCTTCGGCGGCCTGGGCGAGCGCACCGGCAACACCACCCTCGAGCAGGTGCTGGCCGACTATATCCGTATCTACGGCGACCCCGGCTTCAAGCTGGAGGCGCTGCGCGAGATGACGGAGCTCGTGCGGAACGAGGTGACCGAGGTCAACATCAAGGCGCCCATCGTCGGCGACGCCATCTTCACCACCCAGGCCGGCATCCACCAGTCCGGCGTCGAGCGTCAGAAGAAGGCCGAGGGCGGCGACATCTACTTTCCCTTCGACCCGCAGCTTCTGGGCGAGCGCACCGTCGAGCTGCACCGCGTCGGCTCGCTCTCCGGTTCGGAGGGCATCGTCGCGCTGCTGAACAAGAAGGCGTCCGCGCTGGGCCGTCCGGCTACGTACGCGACGGCGAGCCGCGTGGTGAAGTATGTGTACGACATGGTGCAGGAGGCCTACGACGGCCGGTGGGACCCCGAACGGCGGGCCTACGTGGACGCCCGGAGAACGTTCTTCACTGAGGACGAGTTGTACCGGCTAGCGGAGGAGTACGAGCGGGCCGGTAGCACCGGCGGGCAACCGCTGCCGCCTCTGGTTAGCGAGCGCACTTGATGACTACTGGAGGGGTGGCTGACAGCCCCCGCGGCGCAGGCCGGTAGCACCGGCTAGCAACCACTGCCGCGTGCAGGCAACAGATGCGAGAGTTGACAGATGCAGGGGCGGCCCTAGGGCCGCCCCTGCGATTTGGCTAGCCTATGCAGCTTGAGCTAACCCCAGACACCCTCCACATCCGCCTCACCTTCTGGGAGCGCGTGTGGTCGCTGCACGGCTCGTTTCGTCTCCCGCGCGACGCCGTGGTCTCGGCCAGCGACGAGGCCATCAAGCCGCGCCGGGACTGGATGCGCCTGCGGGCCTGCGGCACCTACGTCCCCCGGTGCATCATGGCGGGCGGCTTTTGGAAGCGCGGCGGCCTGGAGTTCTGGTACGTCACGCGGTCGTCGTGGAACATAGGTCTGGTGATCGAGCTCAGGCGGGGCTGGTACAAGCGCCTGGTGCTCGGCGTGCAGGACGCCGAAGGCTGGGCGCGGCGGACCCGTGCGTGGCTGGAACAAGCGTCGTAATGCCATTCAAGCCAGGCCGATTGTTGGCTGCCCGGCCAAAATCTGTGGAATCTGCGCAATCTGCGGATTACTTCTTCTTCGCGCCCGGCGGGCTGTACCTCACGATCTTCCTCGTCGCCGCGTCCATCTCGGCGGGCGTAAGCAGCACGACGGTCTTGGCGTTGACGGCGCCCGTGGCGTTGATGGCCATGCTCACCGCCGCCGTGGTGACGTTGTCGGGCAGGTCCACGATGCTCACCGCGTCGTGCTCGCCGAAGGCGAAGTAGAACGCCTCGAGCTTGCCGCCCAGCCCTTTGACGACCCGTGCGAGGTTGTCGCGGCGCTTCGTTCCGCCGTCCTTCAGCACTCCCTTGGTCCCTTCGGCCGTGTACGACGCCAGGAAGAGGTACTTGGGCATGGTGGCTCCTCTGCGCCCCGACCTGTCGGGGTAGTTTGGCGGAGTATAGCACGCCCCTATGCGCCGGGAGGACCTCTCCCACCCCGACCGGCCGGGGTGCGGGCGCCCCTCAAAGGGCTACCCCCAGCGACCGCCTCAATCTATAATCCGGCCATGGGAGACGATGCGGCGGTGACAGGCGTCGTCCTGGCCGGCGGCCAGAGCCGCAGGCTGGGGCGCGACAAGCGGCTGGAGCCCTTCGGCGGGGAGCCCCTCATGGCCCGCGTCATGGGCCGCCTGGCCCAGGTCTGCGACGAGCTAGTCGCCGTTGTCGCCGACGCCTCGGCCGCGGGCGCGCTCCCCCTGCCGCCCGGCGCGCTCGTCACCCCCGATGCCTACCCCGGCAAGGGATCCCTGGGTGGCATCTACTCCGGCCTCGCGGCGGCATCCCACCCCTGGGCCATCGTCGTCGCATGCGACATGCCCTTCCTGAACGCCCGCCTGCTCGCCCACATGCTGTCCCTGCGGCCTGGCTTCGACGTCGTCGTGCCCGTCGTTGGCGGACGCCCGGAGCCCACCCACGCCGCCTACGCCAAGAGCTGCCTGCCCATCATCCAGCGCCGTCTGGAGCGCGACGAGCTCGAGATCGCGCTCTTCTTCGAGGAGGTGCGCGTCCGCTCTCTGCCGGAGGAGGAGGTGCGCCGCTTCGACCCCGATCTTCTCACCTTCTTCAACATCAACACCCAGGACGATCTCGACCGCGCCCTGGCGTTGGCCCAGGAGGGCCGCTGAGATGCCAGCCGAGATCGAGGGTACCATCGCTTGCGGCGTCGAGCTCTTCGGCGTGGCGCGCCTGGCCGCCAGTCGCGCATCCATCGACCTCACCGCGCCAGTGGGCGCCACGCTGGCCGCCGTCTTGGCCGAGCTCGCTCGTGCCTGCCCTGCCCTCGCCGGCAGGGCCATCGTCCTCGGGTACCCCGACCGGTCGGAGTGCGGGCGCCCCTCAAGGGGCTACCCCCAGCGACCGCCTCAATCTATAAATCCGGCCATGGGAGACGATGCGGCGGTGACAGGCGTCGTCCTGGCCGGTCTTCCCGCCCACGCACCCTCGAACGGAGCACCCAGTCCCTAGCACCCAGTTCCCATTCCCTGGGAGGAGGCGCCCATGGCCATCAAGAACTTCCTGCACGTCTCCATCGGCATCTCGGACCCCAAGAGATCGATCCCGTTCTACCGGGACATCCTGGGGTTCAAGGTCGAGAAGGAGCTCCCCTGGAGCGGGCCGGGGCCCAGCAAGGTCATGGACACGGGCCCCTCCAAGTTCACCACGTGGCTCCTGACCAACGGCGTCTACCGCCTGGAGCTCATCCACTACAACCGGCCCAAGAGCCCCAAGCTCGCGCGCAGGCCCAAGATGAACAGCCTGGGCCTCTCGCACCTGACCGTCGGCGTCGACGACTCGCCGAGGACGATGCGGCAGCTGAAGGCCAAGGGCGTGAAGGTCCTCGAGCACACCTTGGGCTCGTTCAACGAAGGCAGCCCTAACTCCCAGTTCCTGTTCGAGGACCCCGACGGCTTCATCATCGAGACGTACACCGTCCCGCGCGATGGCGTGCTGCCGTACGGGGACGACGCCATCGCCCGGGAGGTCCGGCGGCGCTCCCGCGGCAAGGCCGGCAGGCCTCGAAGGCGCTGATCGACCGGCCTCTCCCGCCCGCCTGCCGAATGCGACCGTGATACAATGGGCGGCGAATTGGACGGTACCCCGACACGCCGGGGTGGGTTAGGTAAGGAGGAGCGATGGCGAAGTACAACCTGATCTCAGCCGACTCCCATGTCTTCGAGCCGGGCGACCTGTGGCAGCGCTACACCGAGCCTGCCTACCGGGCCCGGGCGCCTCGCCTCGTCCGCCAGGGCGATAACGATGTCATCGTGTCCGACTGGGGCATGGCCAGCTCGCCCGGCATGGGCGCATCCGCTGGCAAGAAGCCCGAGGAGGTCAAGCTCCAGGGCTCGTACGATACGGCCATCAAGGGCGCCTGGGACCCCCACGCGCGTGTCAAGGACATGAAGCAGGATGGCATCGACGCCGAGGTCATCTACCCCACCGTCGGCATGAGCATGTACCGCTGCCCCGACCCAGACCTGCTCATGGCCCTCTTCCGGGCGTACAACGACTGGCTCTCCGACTTCTGCGGCACGCACCCCCAGCGGTTCGTGGGCGTCTCCGTCCTCGGCATCGACGACATCCCGGCCGCCGTCGCCGAGGTCCATCGGGCCGCCAAGAAGGGCCTGCGGGGCGTCATGGTCCCGGCGGTGCCCAAGCCCGACAGGCCCCAGTGGAGCGATCCCAAGTTCTACGACCCGCTCTGGGCCGCGGCCCAGGAGACGGGTCTGCCCGTCAGCCTGCACACCTTCGCGGCGCCCGTCAGCGCCGTCAACGTGACGGACTGGTGCACCACCTACAGCGTCGCCACCTTCCAGATTCAGCAGTCCATCGCCGCCATGATCTTCTCCGGCGTCTTCGAGCGCTTCCCCAGGCTCAAGGTCATCTCCGTCGAGAACGACGTGAGCTGGGCCGCCAACCTCATGGAGCGCATGGACCACGTCTACCACCGGCACCGCTTCTGGGCCGGCACCGGCCTCAAGTCCGGCAAGCTGCCCAGCGCCTTCTTCCGCGACCACATCGGCATGACCTTCGTGCGGGACATCGGCGCGGCGCCGCTTCGCACCATCATCGGCGTCAAGAACATCATGTGGTCGTCCGACTACCCCCACTCGGACACGAGCTGGCCCAACTCGCGCAAGCACATCGCCGAGCAGTTCGCCGGCGTGCCCAAGGACGACCTCTTCCGGATCACGTGCGGGAACGTGGCCGAGCTCTACCACATGAATTAGGGGGGAACCCTCACCCCCTGGCCCCCGCTCCCTTGCCAAGGGAGCGGGGGAATCGATACAGAAAACCGGGGGACACCCCCGGTCCCCCGCCAAGGGGGCGTCCCCCTTGGAACCCTCTGGGGCTTGACCAAGGGGGCAGCCGAGTAACGTACGTACCAATGAGCGGCCCAGGGCATTCCCTGGGCCGCTGTGCTAGAGGGGGAGTATGGACGCCGTCGAGACTCTTACGTTCTTCCATATCCTGTTCGTGCTCGTCTTCTTCTCCGGCACCATCGTCTCGACGATGGCCATGATGCGGGCCGAGAGGGAGACGAACGTGCAGACCGTCAAGGCGCTGACGAAGATGAGCGCGATCTCCCAGCGGTTTCTCATCGAGCTGCCGGTGGTGGTCCTGGGCGTGCTGGGCGTGTTCCTGGCGCGCGAGGAGGACCTGTCGCTGACGGACACGGGCTGGCTGAACGCCGCCTACGCCGCGACGGCCCTGGGCTTGCTGCTGAGCCTATTCGTCATGGGCCGCCAGAGCATGCGGGCCGCCAAGCTGGCCGAGCGCGACGCCGCCGCGGGCCAGAAGTCGGCTGAGCTCCAGGCGGTGCTCTCGGAGCGCCTGCCGAAGGCCGTCGGCGGGGCGCTGCATGGGCTGGTGGTATACATCCTGGTGCTGATGGTGTATAAGCCGTTCTGAGGCGTGGCTATACCCATCAACCTATCCTGAAATCCCCCTCTCCCACCGGCAGAGGGGGATGGTGAGGGCGAACCCCAATCTGGTTGGGGTATTTTCGGGATGGCTTCATCTATCGATTCGGAGTGCAACGCAGCGCTATCATGCTGCACAAGTTTCGTGAAGGGGTCCGCTGAGACTCTATTCTGCGGGGTGGAGGGAAGAGCCGTGCAGCAGTTCTGGCTGGTAGTCGGGACGAAAACGAACTGGGACATCGCCTTTGAGACAAAGAACGTTTGGGGACTGAAGGACACCGGAGCGCAGAAGTGTCTATGGGAGTTGTTACAGACCGGCGATGGCCTGCTTTTCTATGTCTCCAAGCCTGTGGGAGGCGTCGTTGGTTTTGGAACCGTCACCGCAAAGTTCAAGCAAACTGAGCCCCTCTGGCCAGAAGAGATCAAAGCAGGCAGGGTAATTTACCCCTTGCGGTTTGAGTTTGATGTCGAGCATTGCCTTCCTCCCAGCTTGTGGGGCTCTGGCAGATACACTTCTGAATTCTTGGAGCGATTTCGCAGGCAGCTGTTCGTGGCTGTGCCATTCCCAGAGGTGGAGGCGGCGAGGGCAGCTTTGGGCTTGAGGTCTTTGAATCTGGCAGCTTCTGCACTGCCTGTGCTTCAACTTCCAAGCCCCGGCGTCACGGCCCCAGACCATGACGAGACGAAAGCTCAACTCGCTGAAATCGGTCGGTTACAAGGCTACATCGCGCAGGAAGAGTATCCCCTCGAAAGCACTCGGCTCGATGTTGTTTGGCGTCGCGTGGAGCGCTCAGTCCCGACCTTTGTGTATGAGGTGCAAGTCGGCGGCGACATATATCACGCGCTGGCGAAGCTAAAACATGCATTCGATCTCTGGAACAGTCACATATTCTTGGTCGCACCACTGAGCGAGAAGAGCAAATATCAAGAGCTCCTGGCGGGTACGTTTCACGAGATCGCCGACCACATACGGTTCATTGAAGTAGCGTTGATTCAAGACCTGCTCAGGAAGAAGATTGATTATCGCGACATGGAACGCGAGCTCGGCATCTTCAAGAAATAGAGCCAGCCAAATCCCCATGGCCTCTTGACATCGTGAGAGGTCCCTGCTAAGGTCCCGGTCCACTTGCTGCCGGGAGGGCGGAATGGGCCTGGATGTCGGCATCATTCGTATCGAATACCGCTGGATTCCTAGGGGTCTGCCTTATCAATTTGCCTGGGAGTTGGTGCACGAGGCGAGTGTCAATGGCTACATGTCTGGGTCTGACAACAACTGGGCTCCATTCACGCAGGCGAAAGTGTTACGGCTTTTGGATGAGTTCGTAAAAAGCAAGAGGTTAGACATCCAGGGGAGGAAAGCAATACTCAGATGGGTTCGGTCTTTGCCGTGGGAGCATTGGAAAGGCGGACTTGACCCAGTTGGTTATCCACCAGAAGACGAAGATGATCAGGATGACCCTCGAACTGGGGGCTTTATCGAATTGCACTTCAACTGGTGAGGCGACGATTATAATGGCCTGAAGAGATTCCCCATGCCCACCCTCACCATCAACGGCACGCAGGTCACCGTCCCGGCCGGGGCGGGGAGCGGTCATCGCCACGCCGTCCCGGCACAGTCGGGACGGCGTGGCGTATAGCTTTCTCGCTCCGCTGCTCAACCCTGGTCACAAAACAGCAGGCCCCTGCGAGTGGAGGGGCCTGCTGTTTTGTGCGTCTGGCTGCCGTTCGTTCTAGAGGGCGGTGTTGCCGCGCTCGCCCGTCCGCACGCGGATGGCGTCGGCCACGTTCGTCACGAAGATCTTGCCGTCGCCGATGTTCCCCGTCCGCGCATGGTCCACGATGATGGCGATGACCTTCTCGGCGTCCTCGTCCTTGCAGACCAGCTCCAGCTTCGTCTTGGGCAGCAGGTCCACGCGGACGCTGATCCCGCCGCGGCCCTCGTGGACGATGCCCTTCTGCACGCCCCGGCCCTGGACCTGGACGATGTTCAGCCCGATGTGTCCCGCCGAGGCCAGGGCCTCCTGGAGGACCGCCACCTTCTCCGGCCGGATGATGGCTTCGATCTTCTTCATTGGGTTCCTCCCGCCGTAGCCCTTGGTTGTATCACGCGCATGGTACACCCGCAGCCTACGTGCGGTATGCCTCCTCTCCGTGCTGGGACAGGTCGAGACCCTGCTCCTCCTGCTCTTCCTTGACCCGCAGCCCCATCGTGTACTTGAGGACCAACAGGATGATGGCGGTCATGACAAAGCTCCAACCCCAGGCGGCGCCGATGCCGCCGAGCTGCTTGACAATCTGCTCGCCGCGGCCATCGGCAAGGCTGAATACGCCCGCCGTGCCCACGCCCGCGAAGAGACCCGTGGCCAGGGCGCCCCAGGTCCCGCCGATGCCGTGGACCGCCCACACGTCCAGGGAGTCGTCCACGCGCTTGAGGCTGCGGATGAACCTGAGCGCTCCGTAGCAGAAGGCGCCGGCGCCGATGCCGATCACCAGCGCAGGCATGGCGCCGACGAAGCCCGAGGCCGGCGTGATGGCCACCAGGCCCGCTACGGCGCCGGACGCGGCCCCCACAACGCTGGCCTTGCCCGAGAAGACCCAGGAGAGGCCCATCCAGGTGATGGCCGCCATCGCCGCCGCCGTGTTGGTCACCACGAAGGCGTTGGTGGCCTGGCCGCCCGCGACGATGGCGCTGCCAGCGTTGAAGCCGAACCAGCCGAACCACAGGAGCGCCGCGCCCAGCACCACGAATGGGACGTTGTGCGGGTCCATGGGCTCCGTTCCGTGGCGCAGCCTCTTGCCGAAGATCAAGGCGGCGCAGAGGGCCGCGACGCCGGAGTTGATGTGGACCACGGTGCCGCCCGCGAAGTCCAGCGCGCCCCACCCGTTCAGTCCCAGCCACCCCTCCTGCCCCCACACCCAGTGCGCCATCGGCGCGTAGACGATGGTGACCCACAGCACCATGAAGATGCAGAACGTGCTGAATTTCATGCGCTCGGCGAAGGCGCCGGTGATCAGGGCCGGGGTGATGATGGCGAACATCGCCTGGAAGATCATGTAGGCCTGGTGGGGGACGGTCGGTGCATACGAATAGTCTGCGCCGTCGATGGCCACGAGGTGGGGTTCACCGGCCGAGACGTCGCGCAGCCCAGCCCAACTGAGGTCTCCGATGAACCCGTTACCGACGTCTGGGCCAAAGGCGAGGCTGTAGCCCCACATCACCCAGACGACGCTCACGATGGCCACCGCCATGAAGCTGTGCATGATGGTACCCAGGACGTTCTTCCTGCGGACCAGTCCGCCGTAGAAGAACGCCAGGCCCGGCGTCATCAGCAGCACCAGGGCTGAGGACGTCAACATCCATGCCGTATCGCCGGTATCCATGCGGTCCCCTCCTTCCTTCCGTTCCGTCCGACCATGATTGCCGCATGATACAACCCCGGACGTTTCCGTGATGTTTCGCGAACGTTACGATCGTGTTACGGCGCCGTCGCGATGGCGGCCCACGCCCGTTGCGGATCTACGAGCGCGGCGCCGCCTGCCCGAACCGCGCACGCCCGAGCAGCAGGTAGAGCGGGGCCGTGCAGGCCAGCAGCCCCGCGAAGGTGAACAGGGCGATCCGGTAGTCGCCCTGCTGGTCGTAGACCAAGCCCATGAAGATGGGCCCCGCGACGCCTCCCAGGATGGAGGGCAGGTCGGAGAGGCCGGCGATGGAGGCGAAGGACCGCGTCCCCAGGAAATCGGCCATGGCCGCCGGCCTCAACGGGACGATGGCCCCGTGGGCGATGCCGTTGAACAGGACGAAGAGGCCGATGGGCCAGACGTGGCCGGCGAAGGCGTAGGAGGCGATCCCCATCGCCGAGAGGAGCGAGACGCCCATGAGCAGCGGCCGCTTGTCGAAGCGGTCGCCCACCAGCGCGAAGGGCAGCCGCCCCAGGAAGAAGGCCAGCGCTACGGCGGAGACGACGGTGGCCGCCTCGCCGGTCGTCAGCCCCGATCCCTCCAGATGCTTCACCTGGTGGATGGTGATGGCGTTGGTCACCATCCCCTCCATCCCGGTGCCGATGGAGAGGACCCAGAACGCGCGGGAGCGCAGCGCCTCTTTGACCGTGAGCCCTGCGGGGACCCTGAGCGGCGCCGCCTGGGCCGCGCCAGGCACATCGGCCGGGTCGCCGTCGGGCTGGTAGCCGTAGGGCTCGGGGCGGTGCCGGATGACGAGGGCGACGATGATGCCGACCACCCACGCCGATAGCCCCAGCATCATGGCCGCGTCCCGCCATCCGAACTTGACGACGAGGAACCCGACCAGGCCGACGGTGAAGCCGGCGAGGGCGGTGCCGCTGTAGACCAGGCCCAGGGCGAAGCTCCGGCGCCGGCGGAACCAGTTCACCAGGGTCGCGTTGACCACCGTGGCGAATCCCAGGCTCATCCCCAGCGCGGCCACGAGCACCGCCGCGTAGAACTGCCAGAGCGATTGGATGCGGCTGAGCAGGATGAAGCCCGTGCCGAGGAGGGCCATGCCGATGAGGACCATCGTCCGCGAGCCCAGGCGGTCGACGAGGACGCCGGCGATGGGCTGGGCGAAGCCGCCCTGGACCCGCTGGAAGGAGAAGACGGCGGAGGTGGCCGTGCTGCTCCACCCGAAGGCCGTCTTGATCTTGGAGAAGAAGATGCCGTAGCTGAAGACCGTGGTGGCCAGGAACATCGTCTGGAAGGCGCAGGCGGCGACGATGTACCAGCCGTAGAAGACCCGCGGCCGCCGGGCGGGGAGCGAGGGCGAGGGGGTCACCGGAGCGATGCGGCGGGCGCGCCGGGGCCTACCATTTCAGGTACGGCATGGCGGCCTTGAACTCCGGCGTGCCGGCGCGGCCCAGGAGCTCGTAGGCGAGCATCTCGCAGCCGGAGATTACGGCGCCGGCGTGGCGCATCTTGTCCATGGCCAGCGCCCAGTCCTCGCGCCGGCGCGAGGTCACCGCGTCGCTCACCACGTGGACCTGGTAGCCCAGGGTGAGCGCCTCCAGCGCCGTCTGCTGGATGCAGACGTGCGCCTCCATGCCCGTGAGGACCAGCGTCTCGCGCCGGGTCTCGTGCAGGCGCTGGAGGAAGCCGTCGGCGGCGCAGCAGCTGAAGGCGAGCTTGGCGATGGGCTGGTAGACGCCCAGCTCCTCGAGCGTCGCGCGGATCTCGGGCACCGTGGGCCCCAGCTTCTCCGGGTACTGCTCCGTGACGAAGATGGGGAGGCCGGCGATCTTGGCCACGCGGGCCAGGGTGCAGATGTTCCGGGCCAGGGCCTCGCGGTCGGCCATGGCGCGGGCGAAGGGCTCCTGCACGTCGATGACGACGAGGGCGCTCTGGGCCGCCGAGGCGAGGTGTGGGTGGGGCATCGCTCACTCCTTGGCGATTCATCCGCAGATTTCGCAGATTACACAGATGGGTTAGACTGCCACACCTCGGAGACCCTATTTTGTCCGGTGCCCACGAGATATGCGCGGTCTATGTTGGACAGCAGAGACTGGTCGACGCATTTCAACGCTTGAGCCACCAGTTTCGGCTTCCAATGGATGTGAGAGTCGAGCAAGAGAACCGTTTCGGACGCTCCTCTTTCCTTGGCTGCGCCTAGTTGCACGTTTGCCTTGACACTCCCTTGTTCATCCCGTCCGAGAAGAGACGCCAACGTGTTCAGGAGCGTCGGGTCAACGTCGTAAGCCTGGCCGACACTTGCCCCAAGCTCCACCAGGCTCCCACTATCGCTATGCTTGGAGACCCATAGGTCTTCAGGAGGGTGGACAACCCTCATGACGTCCTTGTCGATAGTGGGATGCTTGGTAGGCCACTGCGGAACCCTGGCGGCTATGGTTGGGCCGACGTTCGCTGTCTTGCCAGGCTCAAGATTTGGGTCGATTTCAGCCAGCGCCCCAACAAATGCTTCCACAAGGCTCCCAGTTTCCTGTTGACGAAATGTCCAAGGCTGAGCTGCAAGGACGAAGTAACTTCCTTCCACCTTCCCTTGCATCCGCTTCGAGACATGAGAGAGGAACGAGCTCCAATCTCCAAACTGCCTGCGCGACTCTGATAGCACAAGCCCCTTGACTTCGACAGCAATCCATCCATTGGGTCTATCGGGTTCCACAACGAAGTCCCATCGTCCCTCTTGGCCGAAAACTTCCGATGCGCGCCGCAACTTGTACTTGACAGCGCGTCGTGACTGAAGCCAATCAGTAAAGACCCGACCACACGCTTCCTCTTGGAGGCTCTTGTCATCCACCTTGTTGCTCCAGCCGCTCTGCCAGTAGCTCCGCCACGTGGACGACGCGCACGTCCTTGCCCGCGCTGGCCTCGAGGCCGCCCCGAATGTGCATGATGCAGCCCGGGTTGTCCGTGGCCACGACCGGCGCGCCCGTCGCCGCGATGTGATCGAGCTTGTGCCGCAGGATGCGCCGCGAGACCTCCGGGTAGTCCAGCGAGAACGTGCCGCCGAAGCCGCAGCACATGCCGGGCTCCTCCATCTCGCGCAGCTCCAGGCCCATCACTTCTTGGAGCACGCGCCGGGGCTCGGGCCCCAGCTTCAGGCAGTTGGAGGACTGGCAGGAGTCGTGGTAGGTCACCGCCTTCACGCCGCCCTTGGCGAGGGAGCCCGCGGGCAGCCTGGCGATGCCGTCGATGAAGCTCGTGAAGTCGCGGATGCGGCCGGCGAGAGCCTCGGCGCGCCGGGCCCACGCCGGCTCGTCGCGCAGGAGGTGCGGGTAGTCCTGCGTCATGGCCACCACGCAGCTCGCCGACGTGCTGACGACCCACCCCGACGTGTCGGGGCGCTCCAGCGCCTCGCCCTCAAGCATCGCAATGGTCCTCTTGGCGTTGGCGATGGCGGTCGTGCGGTCGCCGGCGTTCATGTGGGCGAGGCCGCAGCAGACCGCCTGGCTGGGCAGGCGCACCCGTGCGCCGCAGCCCGTCAGGACCCGCACGGCCGCCTCGCCCATCGCGGGGAAAAGATTGTCCGTCATGCACCCCGGGAAGTAGAGGAGCGTGGCCCCCGCGACCTGCGAGGGTAGGAGCGGCGCGGGCTCGAAGAGGGCGCCCAGCCCGTGCCGCTCGAGCAGCGTCCGGTCCGGGAGCGATGGGAGATGGCGGCCGCCGGAGAAGGGGAGGACGACGGAGCCATCGCCCCGCTGGAACGGCCTCTGGGCGATCTTGGCGGCGGCCCGGAGCGCGCCACGGCCCCCATCGGCGTAGGTGAGCAGGTCCAGGAACCAGCCCTTGGCGAGGCCGGGAGGCTCGCCCGCCCGGTGCTCCTGGCGCAGGTCCAGGATCATCCGCGGGACGTTGATGGCGGCCGGGCAGACGGTCTCGCAGGCGTTGCACTGGGCGCAGAGGCTCACGGGTCCCTCGGCCTCGTCCTGGCCGTGGTGGAAGGCGGTCAGCACCAGGCCGATGGGCCCGGTGTAGCGGTAGCCGAAGACGTGGCCGCCCACTACCTGGAAGGGCGGGCAGGCATTCAGGCAGGCCCCGCACCGGATGCAGTCCAGGGCGTCTCGGAACTCGGGCCGCTCGCGCATCCTCGTCCGCCCGTTGTCCAGGAGGATGATGTGGACCTCTTTGGGCCCGTGGACGCCGATGGTCAGGGAGAGCTCGATATCGGCCGTGCGGCTGGGGCCGGTGATATAGGTGACGTACGTCGTCGCGCGCTGGCCGGTGCCGCTGCGGGAGAGGACGCGCAGCATCGCCGTCGCGTCGTCCAGCGTCGGGACGATCTTCTCGATGCCGAGGACCGCCACATGGATGGGCGGCAGCGTGTGGACCAGGTTCGCGTTCCCCTCGTTCGTCACGATCATCAGCGACCCGGTCTCGGCGATGGCGGCGTTCGCGCCGGTGATGCCCATGTCGGCGTCGATGAAGTACTGGCGCAGCCGCTCGCGGGCCACGGCCACGAGCCTGGGGATGTCCGCCGGAATCTTCTGGCCGGTGACCTTGGAGAAGAGCTCGGCGATCTCCTCGCGCGTCTTGTGCAGGGCCGGCGTGATGAGGTGCGACGGCCGGTCGTGGGCGAGCTGGACGATCCACTCGCCCAGGTCCGTCTCGACGACCTCGACGCCCCTGGCCTCCAGGTGCTCGTTGAGCTCGATCTCCTCGGTGGCCATGGACTTGCTCTTGACGACGAGGCGGACGTGATGCTCGTCCACGAGCCGGTCGACGATGGCGAGGGCGTCTGCGGGCGTGGCGGCGCGATGGACGACGGCGCCGGCTTTCTCGGCGGCCTCGGTGAACTGCTCGATGAGCTCAGGGAGGCGGTCGATGGCGGCGCGCTTGCGGCGCTGCAAGTCCTCGCGCAGGCCTTGGAAATCCAGGCCAGCGAAGGCGGCGGCGCGGGCCTTGCGCCGGTTGGGCAGCGTCCGGTTGAGGGCCGTCTCGAGGTTCTTGGAGTCGAGGGCCCGCTCGAGGCGCTTGCGGAACTCGGCGTGGGCTTTGGTCATGGCATGGGGCTGGGAGCGGCGCTGCGACGCGATTATAGCAGGAGGCGCCGCGTGACCCCGCTTTACCCTTGACACGCGCACGGGCGGGTCATTATGCTCACCTGTCGATACACGAATCGGTCATAGAGCGGCCCCCGCCCTGTTCCCGCCCCGACTCGCCGGGGCAAGGAGTGACGAATGGCGCACGATCTGGTCATCAAGAACGGCATGGTCGTCGATGGCACCGGCCTCCCGCGCTACCGGGCCGACATTGGGATCAAGGACGGCAAGATCGTCGAGAAGGGCAAGATCCAGCCCAACGGCGCCAAGGTCGTCGACGCCGAGGGGCGCATCGTCGCTCCTGGGTTCGTGGACGTTCACACCCACTACGACGCCCAGATCATGTGGGACCCCTACCTCAGCTGCTCGCCGTGGCACGGCGCCACCACGGTCATCATGGGCAACTGCGGCTTCACGCTGGCGCCGTGCCACTCGCGCGACCGGGACTACCTCTCCCGCATGTTCGCGCAGGTGGAGGGGGTCAACCTCAAGGCGCTCCAGGTGGGCCTGGACTGGGAGTGGCAGACCTTTCCCGAGTACTTCAAGCGCATTCAGCGGCAGAAGCTGGGCGTGAACGTGGGCACCATGATCGGACACTCGGCCGTGCGCCGGTACATCATGGGCGAGGCCGCCAACGAGCGCGAGGCCGACGCCGACGAGGTCCAGCGCATGAAGGCGGTGGTCCGCGAGGCGCTGGCAACCGGCTCCTTCGGCTTCACCACCTCCCTCTCCCCTACCCACTACGGCATGGACGGCCGGCCGGTGCCCAGCCGCCAGGCGAGCCACGCCGAGGTGCTGGAGTTGGGCTCCGCCCTCGCCGAGTTCCGCGTCGGCAGCATCGAGATCATCACCGAGACGGCGGTCATGGGCGCCGACGAGGGCTTCAGCGCCGCCGACCAGAAGCTCTTGACGCAGCTCTCCATCCGGAGCGGCCGGCCCATCAACTGGAACGAGCTCTCCCACTCGTGGGAGCGGCCCACGACCTGGAAGAAGCAGATCGCCTACATGCAGCAGGCCGCCAAGGATGGCGCCCAGGTCTACGCCATCGCCCGGTGCCAGCGCCTGGACATCGTCTTCAACCTGGGCGACCCCACCACCTTCCTCAAGATGGCGAAGTGGAAGGATGTCCTCTCCCAGCCCAAGGCCGAGGCCCTGAAGCTCCTGCGCGATCCGCAGGTCCGCGCCGCCATGAAGGCCGAGGCGGAGGCCGCCGACAAGGAGTCGCCCGCCTGGCGCAACTTCAGCGTCATGACCCTCATCCGGAGCAAGAGCGGCAAGTTCGCCCAGTACCAGGGCATGAAGCTCGGCGATATCGCCGCCAAGCTCGGCAAGCACCGCATCGATATTCTCCTCGATTGGTCGGCGGAGGAGAACCTGGAGACCGAGTGGGCCTACGTGGGCATCCGCAACGGCGATATGAACGCCGTCTCCGAGATCCTGCGCAGCCCCTATGCCGTCCCCGGCATCTCGGACGCCGGCGCCCACACCAACCGCCTCAGCGGCTCCTACTACTCCACCTTCCTCCTGAGCCACTGGGTGCGGGAGAAGAGCTTCCTCAGCCTGGAGGAGGCCGTCAAGCGGCTGACCTTCATGCCCGCCTCCCTCTACGGCCTGTGGGACCGGGGCCTGCTCCGCGAGGGGATGAACGCCGACATCGTGGTCTTCGACTACGACCGGCTGAACTGGCTGCCCGCAGAGCGCTTCAACGACTTCCCCGGCGGCGAGACACGCCTCGGCAACCGAGCCGAGGGCTTCGACTACCTCGTCGTCAACGGCCAGGTGGTCTTCGACCACGGCAAGCCCACGGGCGCGCTGCCGGGCAAGGTGCTCAAGAGCGGCGACTACCGCTACAACGACAGGTAGGCCGCGCCCGGCTGGGGTCGGAGGCGCCCCGAACACTCACCGGCGAAGCAAGAGCAACGACCCGAGGAGGTCCCATGGCGAAGAGCGGGAGGACGTACGATATCGTGTCCGGCGATTCCCACGTGATAGAGCCGCCGGATCTGTGGCAGAAGTGGCTGCCCAAGAAGTACCTGGACAGGGCGCCCAAGCTGGTCAAGGACGAGGAGGGCGGCGACGCCTGGCTCTACGAGGAGGGCGGCGTCCCCGAGCCGCTGGGTCTCGTGACGGACGTGAACACACCCCCGGAGAAGCTGAGGTGGACGGGCGTGCGCTACGGGAAGGAGATCCACCCCTCCTGCCACGATGGGAAGGAGCGTCTCAAGATCCTGGACATCGATGGCGTGGACGCGGAGACGCTCTATCCGCCGCAGCGGGCCATCGGCACGTTCATGCGGAACAAGGACCACGAGGTGCAGCTGGCCGGCATCCGCGCCTATAACCGCTGGCTCAAGGAAGACTTCTGCGCGGCGGACCCGTCCCGGCTCATCGGCCTGGCCCAGGTCCCCAACGCCGGGGTAGAGGCGGCGGTGACGGAGCTCCGGTGGGCCCACGACCAAGGCTACCGGGGCGCCATCCTCGCCGCGTGGCCCAGCGGCGGCGAAGTCCTGGGCCGCGAGGACGATCCCTTCTGGGCCGCCGCCGAGGAGCTGGGGATGCCCGTCAGCATCCACATCCTGCTCCACAACAACGCGCCGCCGCGCCGCCGCGCCATCAAGGAGGCCGGCCCCGTCCTGGGCTGCACCGCCTTCGGCAACTTCATGCCCTACCTCGTCGAGCTGGTCATGTCCGGCGTCTACGACCGCTACCCCAAGCTCAAGATGGTCGGCGCCGAGGTGGGCGCGGGCTGGGTCCCCCACTTCCTCGAGATGATGGACGACCGCTACTGGCGGAACCGCATCTGGGGAAAGGTCGTGCTCCAGAAGGTGCCCAGCCACTACTTCCGCTCCAACTGGCTCGTCACCTTCATCGTCGACCGGATCGGCATCGAGGTCCGGCACGCCGTGGGCGTCGAGAACATGGCCTGGTCCACGGACTTCCCGCACCACGGGAACGACTATCCGTACTCGCGGAAGGTCATCGACGATCACTTCGTGAACGTGCCGGACGACGAGCGGCGCAAGATCGTCTGCGATAACGTCGTCGGCTGGTACGGCCTCGCTTCATAGACCAACGCTTCACGAGCACGAAACAAGGGGCAGGCACGTGCCTGCCCCTTCGCTTGTCTCGGCTTTGCCTCAAAGGTCATTCCTACGAAAATACGGCCCTCACCCCCTGGCCCCCTCTCCGAGCCGGAGAGGGGGCAGACCGCCGCAGGCGGGCGGAAAGCGGCCTCCCGCCGCAGGCGGGGGCTCCGGAGGCGTTTGCCTCGGAAGCACGTTACACGACACATCGAAGGTTACTCAACCGTTGAGCTCTTGGCTTCCTGGAGTTGGCAACGCCCTAACCCCCTGGCCCCCTTCCCTAAAGAGGAAGGGGGTATCGTCCCTCTCCTTGCAGGAGAGGGACAGGAGGGAGAGGGCCATACTGTTCCTGCTGCGATCACGATTGTTCAGACACCAGAAGCCCCGCCCGCCGCAGACCGCCGCAGGCGGGCGGGGGAGAGGGCCACCAGGCGCCGCTCTTTTCATCCTTCCTGGTGCTGGACGCCAGCATGATCGATTCTGAGGAGGCCGATGGCCGGCAAAGAATCGGGGTGGGGTCCCCGCCCCAGACCCTTCGTCGTCCCGACTCGTCGGGGCTCCTCAGGGTGACATAAGCCAGCCGAGCGTCCATTGACCGACAGGCCAGCAAGGTCTTGCTAGACGCGCTCAGGCGCGCCGCCCTTGACCACCAGGTTTGGCAAGGATATACTGGAGCACGGCCATCGGTGATTCCCCGGGCTGCGGCCGGCGAGGCCCTTGGCATGTCGGTGCGGGCCCGAGTGGCGCAACGGTAGCGCGCCCGATTTGTAATCGGGGGGTTGGTGGGTTCGAGTCCCCCCTCGGGCTCCCCTCCCCTTGGCGAGCCGCCTGCCGGCCTCCCTTTACGAACGAGACCTCGAAAGCTATACTAGAACCTTGTGACGGCCGGCGGCCACCATCTGCAGGGGTGGGTGAGTGGCTAAAACCGCCAGACTGTAAATCTGGTGCCAAACGGCTTCGTAGGTTCGAATCCTACCCCCTGCACCAGAGAGCATCGAAAGACCGCAGCGCACACGGCAGGACGCCGGGGACGAGCCCCGTTCGAGAGAGGCCCAGATAGCTCAGACGGTAGAGCACGTTCTTGGTAAGAACGGGGTCACGAGTTCGATTCTCGTTCTGGGCTCCAGACCAGGAGGAGCGTAACGATGGCAAAGCAGATCTTCGAGCGCACGAAGCCGCACGTCAACGTTGGCACCATCGGCCACATCGACCATGGGAAGACGTTGCTGACGTCGGCGATCACCAAGGTCTTGGGCCTCAAGGGCCAGGCCAAGTTCAAGGCCTACGCGGATATCGCCAAGGGAGGCGTCGTCCGCGACGCGTCCAAGATCCTGACCGTGGCCATCTCCCACGTGGAGTACGAGACGGACAAGCGCCACTACGCCCACGTGGACTGCCCGGG
>CAZKTO010000046.1:0-24809 GCA_964555685.1 uncultured Dehalococcoidia bacterium | reverse complement strand
ACGAGACGCACCCTATTATACGCACCCCCTCCCCACGCCGCAAGGCGCGCGGGAGGGCGGGCCTCTCCGGAGAGCGCTGGGCCCTATGATGCCGTTGCGCCCCGCGGTCCAGCGATGCCACCGCCCTGGCAGGCCCGGCAGTAGCTGGTGATGCGGTTATTGGGCGTGACCTCCGTGATGGCGGCGCCGCAGACCGGACAGGGCTGGCCACCCTTTCGGTGGACCCGCAGGAAGTCGCGGACCTTCTCGTCGATGCTATCCCCCATGCGCTCGGCCACGATGGGGATCGCCCAGGCGTAGACGCGATGGATGGCCTCGTAGATGGCGCGGAGCTGCTGCTCCGAGAGCTCCCGGGTGCGGGCGAACGGGTAGACGCGGGCCTCGAACAGGACCTCATCGGCGTAGGCGTTGCCGATGCCCGAGATGAACGCCTCGTTGACGAGGGTGCGCTTGACCTGGCCGGGGTACCGCCGGATCCGCTGCCGGAAGACCTCGAAGGTGAGCGACGGGTCCAGGGCGTCCGGGCCCATGCCGTCGTAGCGCGGGATCAGCGACCGCTCCTCCTCGCGCACGAGGTAGGTCTTGCCGTCCAGCTTCTCATCGAAGTAGCGCAGCTCATCGCCGCCTTCGAACGTGAGGAGCCAGCCGGTGCGCTTGGGCATGGGCGCCGCGGCCCGGGCGAGCGCAAGCCGGCCCGTCAGCATCAGATGCACGGCCAGCACGTGGCCCGACTCGAGGTGAAGGAGCAGCAGCTTCCCCTTTCGGTCGGTGCGGACGAGGCGATTGCCCCTGAGCGTCTCGACGAACTCGTCCTTGGGCGGGCGGCGCACGACGATGGGGATCCGGACCTGGGCCGAGGTGATGACGCGCCCGGCCACACGGGCGTTCAGCACGCGCCGCATCGCCTCCAGCTCGGGGATCTCGGGCATCGCCGTCGCTCCGTTCCTCGGCGGCGTTTCGCGGGCCGCCGAGCGCATTGTAGCGTGACGCCACCACCCTGAGCCGCTGGCCCCCGCGCGACCCACGGCGTACACTGGCGGCGCTGGAGTCCGTCCCATGAACCTCGCCTACTGCAAGAGCTACCTGGAGGTCGTCGAGCGTGGCAGCTTCTCGGAGGCGGCCAGGGCCCTCGGCCTGAGCCAGCCCACCGTCTCCTTTCAGGTTCGCCGGCTCGAGGAGGAGGCGGGCGCACGGCTCATGGAGCGCCGGGGCCCCCGACAGGTCGGGGTGACGGCTGCGGGGCGCGAGTTCGAGACCTTCGCCCGGCGCGTTCTCGCCGAGCACGCCGCCCTCATGGAGCGCCTCTCCGCATTGCGGGACGAGGTGGCCGGCGCCCTCCGCCTCGGCGCCAGCACCCACCCCGGCGAGCACCTGGTGCCGGCCATCGTCGGCGCCTTCCGCCGGCGCCACCCAAAGATCTCCGCCACCATCGCCATCGGCGACACGGCCGAGATCGTCGACCGGGTGCTGGGCCGCCAGTGCGACGCCGGGTTCGTCGGCGCCGAGGTTCGGCGCAGGGGCCTTGTCAGCCACAAGATCGCCGAGGACCAGCTCGTCCTCATCGCCGCGCCCGATCACCCCATCGCGCGCCGGCGGAGCGTTCGCCTCTCGGACCTCGCCGGGGAGAGCTTCGTTGTCCGCGAGCCAGGGTCGGGCACCCAGCGGACGGTCGACGAGCTCATGGAGGCGGCGGGGCTCCATCCCCGCAGGCTGCGGCCCGCGCTCGTGGTGGGCAGCAACCAGGCCGTCGTGGCGGCCGTGGAGGCGGGCGTAGGGGTCGCCTTCGCCCCGCGAGCGGCGGCGGCGAGGAGCCTCGAGCTCGGGCGCGTGCGCGCCGTCCCCGTGCGCGGGACCGACTGGGTGCGGGGCATCTACTTCGTGCACGTGGCGGGTGCGCCCAAGACCCGGCTGCTCCAGGCCTTCGCCGCCTTCGTCGACGAGTGGAGCGCGGGCCAGCTTCCCGCCAGGCCCGCCGCAGGCGGGCGGTCGCGCCCCTCCACCGCGGAAACGGGATTGACCTAACCCCCTGGCCCCCTTCCCGCACCGGGAAGGGGGAATGGCTGCGAGGAGAGGGGTGATGATCGTTCGCTCTGAAGGGCGGGCCAGTCCGATACGCGCTGGCTGAGCGCTAGAGGTCGAAGAGGGACGGCTGGCGCCGGGGCGCGAAGCCGGAGACGCCGACGCCCAGCAGACGGAACGCCCGGCCGGGCGCCATCTCCCGCTCCAGCAGCCCGCGGGCGGCGCGCGTCACCTCAGCGGCCGTCGTGGGGCTGACGGCGGGCGTCACGCTCCGCGTGAAGGTCGTAAAGTCGGCCAGACGCAGCTTCAAGGTCACGGTCCTGCCGGGCCCGTCCAGCGCCGGCAGGGCGCTCTCGAGGCGCGCGGCCACCCGCTCGCACAGCAGGTCCAGCTCGCGGGCCAGCGCCTCCGGGTCTCGCAGGTCGCGCGCGAAGGTCCTCTCCGCGCTGATCGACTTGACCTCCCGGGAGGGCGCCACGGGCCGCCGGTCCTCGCCACGGGCGCAGGCCCCCAGCTCCGGCCCCCGCTTCCCGAACTCCCGCTGGAGCCATGCGTCGGACTGGGCCGCCAGCTCGCCGAGCGTCCCGATTCCCAGGGCGCCCAGGCGCTCCTCCGTCTTGGGGCCGATGCCGCCGAGCCGGCGCACGGGCAGCGGCGCCAGGAACTCCCGCTCGCCCCCAGGCTGGACGACGACAAGGCCGTTGGGCTTGCCGAGATCGCTGGCGATCTTCGCCACGGACTTGGATGTTGCCACGCCCACGGAGACGGTGAGGCCCGTCTCGCCCCGCACCCGCTCCTTGAGGGCGCGCGCCAGATCCTCGGGCGCCCGCGCCGCCGCCGCATCCGAGAGATCGAGGTAGGCCTCGTCTAGCGAGAGGGGCTCCACCAGCGGGGTCATGGACCGGAAGATGTCCATGACCGCTTGGGAGAGCTCGCGATACCGGCCGAAGCGCGGCGGCACCACGACGGCCCCCGGGCAGCGCGCCACGGCGGTGCGCATGGGCATCGCCGAGCGGACGCCGTAGGCCCGCGCCTCGTACGAGCAGGCGGCGACGACGCCTCGCCCCTGGGGCGACCCGCCTACCAGGACGGGACGGCCTTGCAGCTCCGGGCGATCCAGTTGTTCGACGGAGGCGTAGAAGGCGTCGAGATCGGCGTGGAGGATGCAGCGGGGCCAGAAGGTTTGACCCCGACTCGTCGGGGCCCTCGCGGCAGGACTCATGGAAGTGGTCCCGAAATGTCACTCCTCGTCCCGACGAGTCGGGACGAGGAGTCCCTGGTGTGCAAGCTATGGCGTTGCCGGCTGCTTCACTTTCCGCACGAACGTGATCCCATCCTGCCCGGCGTGCCGATCGCGCAGGCCCTCGAACGCCGCGAGCTTGTGCCGCTGGAGCGCCGACGGCTGGCCCGCATCGTCCTGCCAGGGGCTCGGGAAGTAGCAGCGCAGCGGGCTGGCCCCGCCCTCCCCGTTGAAGCGCACGAGATACGTTCTGGGCGCGCGGCCGTCGAAGCCGCCCTCCTGCTCGATGAACTCGACGCCGGTCACCGACTTCAGGGGCAGGTGAAAGTGCCAGCTCTCCGCCTCGATGGTGGCGACGCCGTCCTTGATCCGGGGCGGTTTGATGCCCTTGGGCGTGTTCTCGCTGACGACGGGCCCCGGCCCGACGATCCACACGAGGCCGGGCAGCGTCGTGAGATCGGTCAGCAGGCGTTCGATATCCATGGCGTGCCTCTTGGTCGCCCCGACGAGTCGGGGTCCTTTGGGCGCGATTGTAGCACGCCCGGCTCCGGGGGCCTTCCCACGGCTGCCGGCCTAGCGGCGCGACGCCGGCTCCCGCGCAGCCCGCTCGCGGTAGAAGGCCGTGAGCCGGCTGAGGGCGCGCGCGGCCCGCCGCACCGTCGGGAAGAGGGCCACGCCCGCCTGCCCGGTCCTCCGCCGGGCGTCGCCCAGGGCCTCGTTCTCCCACGGCGTCTCGGCCAGCGTGTCGCGCATGACGAAGGCCACCGGCTTGTCGATGGAGCGCGCCGCGGCCAGCCAGCCGTCCAGCGCCGTCCGCATCCGCTCCACCTCCTGGGGCCCGTCCATGGCCCACGTCTCGCCGACGTTGCCGATGAGCAGGTCGTACTCCGGGGCCTGGGCCATGAGGCCGAAGATCTCTCGGTCGGTGAGATCGCTGCCGCCGAGGATGGAGCCGTCGGCCGGGTTGCCGATCCAGTCCCACAGGTCCGGGTAGCGGCGCTGGAGCTCCCGGCCCACGGCGGGCGGGAGGGCCTCGAGCACGAGCCCCTCCTGCGAGCAGGCGTCGGCCGATTCGACGGCGCGCCCGCCCCCGCTGCCGCAGACGGCGGCGCGGCGCCCCGTGGCCGGTCTGCAAAAGCTGAACGCCACCAGCATGTCGCACAGCTCTTCCAGGCTCTCCACCAGCGCCGCGCCCGTCTGGCGGGCCAGGGCGCGCCAGACCTCGTCCGACCCCGCCAGCGACGCCGTGTGCGAGGCGGCGGCCCGCCTTCCGGCCGGCGTCCTCCCGCCCTTCCACAGGACCACCGGCTTGCGGGCCACGGCGTCTCCCAGGGCGCGCAGGAACCGCCGTCCCTCGCGCGCTCCCTCCACGTAGGCGCCGATGACCCGCGTCTCCGGGTCGGCGGCCAGGTGCTCCATCAGGTCCGCCTCGTTGATGTCCAGCGAGTTGCCGTAGCTCACCACCTTGCTGAAACGGACGCCGCGCTGCGCCGAGCCGTGGACCGTCTCCATGCAGTTGCCGCCGCTCTGGGAGAAGAGGCCCACGGGACCCGGCTCGTGGGGCCAGTGCTTGAAGCTCATCCCGCCGGCCGGGTAGTAGATGCCCATGCAGTTGGGGCCCAGGACCCGGACGCCGCCCTCGCGGGCGCGGCGCAGGAGCTGCCGCTCCAGGTCCGCCCGGTCCGCGTGGCCCGTCTCGCCGAACCGGGCCGTGAAGAAGGCGATGGCCCGCACGCCCTTGCGCGCGCACTCATCGACGAGCTGGAGGGCGCTGGCGGCCGGGACGTTGGAGATGACGTAGTCCACGGGGCCGGGGACGGCGAGCACGCTGGCGTAGCCGGGCTTGCCCAGGACGGCCTCGGCCCGCGGGTGGACGGCGTAGAGGCCGCCACGGTAGCCCTGCTGGATCAGGGTCTCGATGAACTGGTAGCCGCGGTTCTGCGGGTCGGCCGAGGCCCCGGCGACGGCGATGGAGCGCGGGTGGAAGAGGAAGTCCAGGTCGGCGCCCATGGGTTGGCGGTGGCTGCGGGGCGCGAGGGGCCCCGACGAGTCGGGGCGCCCTAGCGCCGGGCGATCGCCCAATAGTACCCAGGCGTCTTGTCGGGTGTGAATCGCTCAACGCCGGTGAAGCCGGCCTGCTGCAAGAGCGTGCGGGTGCGCTCCGGCGTCGGGTGGACGTGGCCCCGGCTCATCTCCAGGTACTGGTCGCGGACGCCCAGGCGGAGGGCGGGGTCGCGGAACTCGTGCAGCGCGCCGGGGTAGGCGAAGTCGTGGATGCAGAGCACGCCACCGGGCCGCAGGGCCTGATGGATGCGAGCGAAAGCGGCGGGCCGCTGCTCGTCGAAGACCTCGTGCAGCACGATGGTCATCACCGCCACGTCGAACCGCCCGTCGAAGGGCAGCTCGGCGGCGCTCATGCGGTCGGCCGTCACCCGCTGGGCGAGGCCCGCCGAGGCGATCTCCTTCCGCGCCCGCTCCACGCACGCCTCCAGCACGTCCACGCCCTGGACCCGCGCGCTGGGGAAGGCCTTGGCGAGAGCGAGGAGCAGGACGCCGGGCCCGCAGCCCACGTCCAGGATCGAGCCGCCGTCGCGCAGGCGCTGGGCCAGCCCCGGCACCCGCGGCACCACCAGCTCGACGAACTGGGGCGCGGCGACCCGCTCCGCCGGCCGGGCCGTGAGCAGCACCTCGACGAGCGCCGGGGCCCGATGCGCCGCCGAGTAGCGCTCGCCCGTCTTCAGGTAGTGGGGGTACTGCTCCATCTCCCGCGAGAGGGTCTCTACGGCGAAGATGGGCGAGCGGAACCCGGACGGGCTCTCCGGGTCGCCCAGGAGCTTGTCATAATGCGGTGGGAGGTGGAAGCGCCCATCGCCGTCCGGCTCCAGCAGGCGGTAGGCGTAGGCTGTCTGGCACCAGATGCGGACGTAGGGCGGATGGAGCCCAAGGCCGGCGGCCAGCTCGTCCGGCGTCAGCCCCTGGGGATGCCTGGCCAGATGGGCGAAGAGGCCGGCGCGCAGGCCCGCGTGCATGAGATAGACGGCGTGGAAGCCGTCGTAGTAGGTCGTCAGGCGTTCCTGCTGCTCTTGGAAGGTCGGAGCGCCGTCCATGGGGGCCTCCCTGGCGTGGGGCTTGGCGCATCATAGCGCACAGGGCGAGCCGGGGGAATGCCGGGGGGTAGGTGAGCCTTGCACAAAGACGTAAACTGCCGTCCTTAGCAACCATTGGGCTCACCCCCTCTCCAACTCTCCCCCGTCAACGGGGGAGAGAGTCCCTTCCCCCTCGAGGGGGAAGGCTAGGATGGGGGTGATGGAGGGTCCGACAACCGCAGTTTAGGTACCTCTACAAGGCTCTTTAGGTGAGATTCTTCTTCCCCCGCATTGCCTGCACCAGTTCTTCCACTGACCAATGACCTTCCTTGGATAGCAGCGGCTTGAAGGTGAGGGGCTGGATGGTCTTGATGACCGGGCCGTCGGCGTAGAGGACCTTGCCGGTGATATCGGCGGCCTCCTCCGTGCAGAGGTAGGCGGTGACGACGGCCACGTCCTCGGGCGGCGTGGGCTTGATGGACTTGATGAAGGCTGCGGCCTCGGGGGAGATCTCGCCTGCGGCCTCGCCCTTCAGCGCCTCCTCGATGCTGGTGGTCAGGAGACGGGTCTCGGCGGAGGCGGGGCAGATGACGTTGGCCGTCACGCCCGACCCGGCGAGCTCGGCGGCCAGGGTATTGGTGAAGGCGTAGATGCCGCCCTTGGCCGCGCCGTAGTTGCCCCGCCTGGGCGAGCCCTGCATGATCCCCGCCGGCGAGAGGGTGTTGACGATGCGCCCCCACCGCTGCGCCCGCATGGGCGGCAGGGCGTTGCGGGTGCAGTTGAACGTCCCCTTGAGGTGCACGTCCAGGACCTTGTCCCAGTCCTCCTCGGCCATCTCCCAAATGAGCTTGCGCCGCGCGGTCCCGGCGTTGTTCACCAGAATGTCCAGCCGCCCGTGCCGGCGGACCGTCTCGGCGGCCATGCGCTCGACCTGCCTGAAGTCCGAGACGTCCGAGTAGTCGGCGGAGGCCTTCCCGCCCGCCGAGACGATCTCCTTGACGACGCCATCGGCCTCGGCGTGGCTGGGCCTCGACCCGTCCATCTGGACCCCCGGATCGTTCACGACGACGGTGGCGCCGTGCTTGGCGAGCATTATGGCCGTGGCGCGGCCGATCCCCCGGCCCGCGCCCGTCACGATCGCCACTTTCTTATCGAGGAGTCCCATGGCAACGTCCTCCCGTATGTAGGGGCACGATGTATCGTGCCCCTACAGCCTACGTCTTGTTCGCGGGCGTTTTGAGTTTCGGCTTGACCTCTTTGGCTAGGAGCTCGATGGAGCGCATGATCTTGTCGTGGGGCGTGGTGAAGCTCTGCATGAAGAGGAGCGCCTCGTCCACGTCCGCGTCGGCCACGTGCTGGAGGACGCGACGGCAGGTCTCCGGGCTGCCGATGCAGGCGCTGTTCATCTTCACCAGGTCCGCCACGGTGACCGTCTTCATCTGCTCTTGCAGGCCCTTGTAGTACTCCATGAACCACGCATAGGACTTGGGCGGCTTGCCCTCGATCCAGGGGGCGAAGAGCTGCCGGACGTAGTCGCCGTAGTGCGTGTAGTTGGGTGCCTGGATGTCCATGGCCTCCTTGTCCGTGTCGCAGCAGAGGGTGTGGACCCAGAGGGCAAACCGATTGTTGATGGCGGCGCCGATGGGCTGGCACTTCTTGATCTGCTCGCGGTACATGACGACGTAGTCGTTGGACTGGCCTACGCCGACGCCGAAGGCCAGGGCCCCCAGGCCGTGCCGCCCGGCGAACTGGACCGTGGCGGGCTGGGTGCACGCGACCCACATGGGCGGGTGCGGCTTCTGGACGGGCTTGGGGATCACCTGCCGCGGCGGGATGGGGATGGTCGTGCTCTCCCAGGAGAAGGTCTCCTGCATCCACATCTTGGGCAGCATGCGCAGGGCCTCTTCCCACTGGGGGCGCGTTTCGTCCGGGTCGACGCCGAAGGCCGTGACCTCGGACTCGGAGATGGCGCGCCCGCCGCCGAACTCCACGCGGCCTTCCGAGACAATGTCCAGGACGGCGATGCGCTCGGCGACGCGAAGGGGGTGGTTGATGCGGTGCGGGAGCAGGACGATGCCGTGGCCTAGGCGGATGCGCTTGGTCTCCCGGGCCAGGGCGGCCAGGAAGACCTCCGGCGCCGGGCTGTAGGAGAAGGCCGGGAGGAAGTGGTGCTCGGTGAACCAGACCGCGCGGTAGCCCAGCTCGTCGGCCAGCTTGACCTGCTCGATGCACTCCTTGTAGACGCGGCGCTGGCCCTCCTCGCTGGTGTCGGCCGGCTCGAGCTCGTAGATCAGGCTGAGGTCCATGGGCGCTCCTTTTTTTTGGGGGGGGGGTATCGCGAGAGCGGGCGCTATTTGATCGCCAGGGGGTTGATGGGCGAGCCGACGGCGCCGGTGACCCGCAGCGGCGGCGCCGCCAGCTGGAAGACGTACACGCCGTCCTTGGCGCAGTCGGCGCTCAGTTGCTCCAGGTTCCACATCTCGCCCAGCATCATCCCCATGTCGCGCAGGCAGAGCATGTGGAAGGCCAGCATGGCGTCCGGGATCTCCGGGGGCAGCACCTCCACCGCCACGTTGTCGCAGGCCACGGCCGCCGCCTGCTTCTGCCACAGCCACTCGGCGCAACGCCAGCTCAGGCCCGGCGAGCCCATGGCCCAGTTGGCCGCGTCGTGTTTCTCCAGGAAGACCGCCCACCATCCGGTCCGCACGAGCACGACGTCCCCCGGCTCGATGGTGACGCCCTCGGCCTTGGCCACGGCGTCCAGGTCCTCCGGGAAGATGGGCGTGCTGGGCGGAAGGTGCGGCACCTTGCGGTGATGGGCCACGTCCAGCAGCACGCCGCGGCTCACCACGCCCTTCTGGTCCACCTTGTCGATGCTGTTCTTGGAGGCGCCCAGGCTGGTCACGGCGCCGGCGGGGTAGCCGTTGTAGAGCTGGCCGTCATAGTAGACGTGGGCGAGGGCGTCCCACTGCGTCGCCGCCTGGAGCGGCATGATGATCCAGTCGTCGTTGTAGCGCATGGGGCCGCCCTGCCAGATCGGGACGACCTCCTGGGCCTTGTGGGCGTGCCACCCCAGGATATGCTTCGCCATGTCGATATCGCCCCCGTCCAGCGTCATCATATGGATAGGGTTGCGCCGGATGCCGTGGGCCCCCTGGGGCCCGTGGCCGTCGAAGTCCACGCCCAAGGGAAAGATCTTCCCCTGCTTCACGCAGGCCGCCGCCTGCTTGACCTTGGCCGGCGTGATGAAGTTCAGCGTCCCCAGCTCGTCGTTGGGACCCCAGCGTCCCCAGTTCCGGACCTTCTTGGCGACAGCTCTCCAGTCGGCGCTCATGCTCCCCTCCTCAGAATCACCGGTCGGCGCTGGCAATGGCGGTGGCGGCTCGGCGCGGGCCTGGCGCCCCGGACCGATGCCCGCGCGCCGCGCCGATGCATCACCATGCCACAACTCCTCCCGCGGCGCAATCGCGGCGCCGCCGCTCATGTGTTCCTCAGCCTTGGGTCCCAGACGTCCCGCAGCGCGTCGCCCAGGAGGTTGAAGGCCAGCACCACCACGCTGATGGCGATGGCCGGCGCCCACAGCAGCCTCGGGTGCGCCTCGAAGGCCGCCCGGCTGCCCGAGAGCATGTTGCCCCAGGAGGGCCGGTTGATGTCCGTCCCCTGGCCCAGGAAGCTCAAGGACGCCTCCAACAGGATCGCCGCGCCCAGGTACGTGGCCCCCAGGATGATGACGGCGTGCGTCACGTTGGGCAGGATGTGCCGCACGATGATGCGACCGTCGCGCGCGCCCAGGGCCCGGGCCGCGTCCACGTACGCGTTCTCTTGCACCGAAAGGGCCGAGGCCCGCACGACCCTCGCCGTCACGGGAATCAGGATGATGCCGATGGACAGGACAACGTTGGCCTGCGCTCCGCCGACGACGAGCCCCTTCCCCATGAGCGTGACGATGACGAGGGCAAGCACCAGAGCCGGGAAGGCCATGAGCCCGTCCACGAGGCGCTGGACGATGAGGTCCAGCTTCCCGCCGTAGTAGGCCGACACCAGCCCCAGAAGGGTCCCCGCCAGCACGCCGATGGCCACGGACCCGACGCCGACGAGCAGGGAGATGCGTGCCCCGAACACCAGGCGCGCGAAAAGGTCCCGCCCCGGCGCGTCCGCGCCCAGCAGCATGATGTGGCCCTGGGCGGGCGTGTGCCCCGCGCCCGCGAAGGATGACCCTATGAAGGGCTTCACCGGGTCGTTGGGGGCGATGAGCTCGGCGAAGATGGCCGTCACGATCATGACGAGGATGACGAGGCCCGAGACGGCCCCCAGGGGCTTCCGGCGGCAGAAGCTCCACAGGCCGCCCCACGCCCGGGCGGCCGCGGCATCCGGCCGGCCCACCGTCGTCGTGGCGCCCGCCTGTTCGAGGTCCATGGGCATCTCACGCATGGGGGCAGCCTATGCGTAGCGGATCCGCGGGTCTAGCCAGGCGTAGCTCAGGTCGATCACCAGGTTGACCACTACGAACACCGCCGCCAGGAACAGCACGCTCCCCTGGAGCTGCGGATAGTCCCGGTTGTTGACGGCCTCCAGCGTCAAGCGCCCGATGCCCGGGAGGGTGAAGATCGTCTCGATGATGAACGTGCCGCCGATGAGCAGGCCGATCTGCGCGCCGATCAGGGTCATGGGCGCGATCATGGCGTTCTTGAGCGCGTGCCGGCCGATCACCGCCCGCTGGCTCAGGCCCTTGGCCCACGCCGTCCGAACGTAGTCCGACCGCAGCACCTCCAGCATCGACGAGCGCACCATGCGCAGCGTAGTGGAGGCGAAGCTCAGCCCCAGGATCGCCGCCGGGATGATGAACTGGATCAGGTTCTTGCCCGGGCTCTCAAAGAAGGGCCGGTACCCCAGCGGCGGCGTCCAGTTGAACCAGATGGACGCCATGACGATTACCAGCGTCCCGACGACGAAATTCGGGATGGAGAGCCCGGCGACGCTGAGGATCCGCGCCCCGTAGTCCGGCCACGAGTCCTGGTAGACGGCGGCTAGAGCGCCGAACGGGATGGCGATGAGGACGGAGATGATCACCGCTATGATCGCCAGCTCCAGGCTCACGGGGATGGCCTGCCGGAGGTCGCTCCAGATGCTGTTCTGGGAGAACAGGGAGGGGCCCAGGTCGCCGCGCAAGACCTTCCCCAGCCAGACGAAGTACTGCTTCGCGGCGGGCTCGTTCAGCCCCAGCTCATGACGGAGTTCGGCGGCCCGCTGCTGCGAGATCCCCGCCCCGGCGGCCGCCGCCTGGGCCAGCTTGGCGTCCACCACGTCGCCCGGCAGAAGCCTCACCGAAAAGAAGATGACTAGCGACACCAAGAGAAGTGTCGGGAAGAGCAGAAGGACTCGCCTGAGGATGTAGCGTCCCATGCGGTAGTCCCAGGAACGGGCAGGCGGGCTCCGGACTCCGGAGCCCGCCTGCCTATTGCGAACCTAGGTCGGCTGGTGCTAAGGACTGCGGGCGCCGCATCCGCGCTAGCGGTCGATCCACACTTTTTCGATCCCGGCGAAGCCCCAGCCCCACGTGCGGACGAAGTTCTTCACGTACTTTTGATGGGGGACGTACATGCGGCCGACGATCAGCGGGATCGTGTAGGCCTGCTCCATGATGTAGCGCTGCATCTCGTACGCCTTCCGGACCTGCTGCGCCTTGTCGAAGGTGCGGCCGAAGTCGTCGATCGCGGTGTTGAGCTTGGCATCGTCCAGGCCCATCCAGTTCCGGCTGCCGCGGGTGTAGAAGAAGTTGCGGAACCAGTTGTAGATGTCGCCTTCGAAGCCTACGTGGACCCGACGGTGTAGTTCCCGCCGAAGATGCGCCCGAAGCCCTCCGCCGGGGAGGATGGGTTCCAGATCGTGGCATCGATGCCCGCCGCCTTCATCATCCCGGGGAGGAGCTGTTGGTACCGCTCTTGCCGGGTGCCGGGAGAGCTTTGCAGGATGAAGACGACCTCAGTCTTGAACGGGTTGCTGGGACCGTAGCCGGCCTCCGCCAGCAGGCGCTTGGCGCCCTCGGGGTCATAGGCCAAGAACCGCTTCACCTCATCCTGCGGCAGGGTGAAGTCGCCCATGCCCGCGGTGATGGGGCCCTCGTACGGCGCGTCGTCCTCGAAGATGGCGTTCTTCTTGATGGCCTCTTGGTCGATCGACTTCATCAGGGCCTGGCGGAGCTTGAGGTTGCTCTTCATGGGCTCCTTGGCCAGGTTGCCGTGGATGGTATGAGCGTACAGCCGGAAGTCGATCACCCAGTTGACGTTCGTCAGCTCTTTGATCAAGTCGCGGGCGATGTGGGGGTCCGTGCCGTCGGGGCTCTCCCACGCGATCTGGCCGGTGCGGATGCCGGCGCGGACGGTGGCCGGGTCGGCGCCGATGATCATCTCGATCCGGTCGATGTACGGCAGCGCCTTGCCGTCGGCGCCCGTCTTCCAGTAGTTCGGATTGGCGACGTGGGTCACGCGGGCGGCCTTCTCGTGCTTGTCGAAGAGGAAGGCGCCGGTGCCGATGGCCCGCTTGGTGAAGTCGCCGTCCTGCTCGAACTGCTCCCGCGGCAGCATCTTCAGGGTGTAGGTGGCGAGCCCGTTGATGAAGCCGGCGTAGGGCCCGCTGAGGGTGAAGACCACGGTCTGAGCGTCCGGCGTCTCGATGCTCTTGATGTCCCGGATCGCCGGCAGGTTGCCGCTCTTGAACGCCGGGTCCAGGACCTTCTCGAGGTACCACTTGGCATCGGCGGACGTGTACGGCCGGCCGTTGAGGGGCGCAAGGTTCTGCCACCGGGCTTTCGGGTCCAGCTTCAGCGTGTACACGCTTCCATCGGCGTTGGCGGACCAGCTCGTCGCCAGGTCGCCGACGATGTCCCGGTCGGACCACGTCTTGTTGTCGAAGCGGACGAGCTGGTTCCAGACGAAGGAGCCGAGCAGGTAGTACGTCTGGTAGATGCCCGTGTTGCCGCCATCGAAGTTCAGGAGATCGTGGAACTGCGGGATGGTGAGCGAGCCGCCGCGCTTGATGGCGGCTGGGGCCGTCGTGGGCGCGATCGTCGGCGACGGCTGTGGCTGCGTGGGCTGGGCCGCGGGCGTCGTCGGCTGCGGCTTGGGCTCCTCCTCGTCACCGCCGCCGCAGGCGGCCACCACCAGGCTTACGACTACCAGGATGAGAAAAGCTCTGAGTGCCACGGGCCACATCAGGATTGGACGGAGCATGGCTCTCCTCCTTTGCCGGGCCTTGCGGGGAAATTCGTGCCCCATGTATATTGTTTCCATCCAATAATGTCAAGAGGGGCAATGGTTACTAGTCCAAACCGTTCTCAGAGGGCGCCTGCCCTCGCTCCCGACGCTCTGGCGCTCAACGAGCTGCTGCTCGATACCTGGTGGCGCGTCTCACGCTACCTCAACGCGGAGTTTGAAGGCGCGCGGGCTGTGGATAATCTGACCATCGGGCAGCTCAAAATCCTGCAGGCTCTTATCGATGGCCCGCTGATTATGACCACCGTCGCGCGGGCCGCGGGCGTGACCCGGGGCGCGGCCACGGGGATGGTCGACCGGATGGTGGCCCGGGGGCTCGTTCATCGTTTCGAAGACCCATCCAACCGGCGCGTGGTCATGGTGCGCATGACGCCTGAGGGCGAGCGGCTCAAGGCAGAGGTCCATCATCGGACTGTGCTGCGGGCGCACTCGCTCACCAACGGGCTCACTGGGGAGCAGCGGCGGCATCTCACGGAGCTCCTGGGCGCCCTCGGCGCGGCTGTCCAGCGCAACGGGGGCATCGCTGCTCGTTGAGCCCGCTTGCGTCTGGTCCTTCTCCCTCACTGGGGACGGGGCAGCTTCAAAACCGGTCAGGCAATACCGCAACCCCGTGGCTTTGGCCCAGGAGTGGCAGCGGCGCCTTGATGCTGGAGAAGTCGCCTCTAGGGCCGGCCTTTAAGGGGCCTGGGCATCCCGGCCAAGTAGGTCGGATTCGAGCCTGCTGGGATCGAACTGGCCAGGGAGGTCCAACACCTTAAGCAACCCTGAGCGCAGGTATTCGGTTGTAAGCCGGACGGCCTCTTGAAGCGACTGGCGTTTGGCGACCTCCTTAGAGCTCCCGCCGTGGACTATTACCGATCTCCAATCGTAGGAAATCTTTGCGGCGTCGTAGATGGCCTTGCGATCAACCCCACTCGTACCAAGGAACTCACCAAGCCGTATTGCTGCACGATACCTCAGCTCTCCGTCCTGTACCCTAAGTAGAAGGGCTTCCAGGCTGATCCAGGCGTCGATGAGCCTGTCCTCAAAGCTCGGCCTCAGCAGGGAGGATTCCCATCGGCGAAGAGGTAGCCTCAAAAGGTCGATATTGGGACTTCTCTGGAGGAGCTGCCAGACATGAGTGACTTGCGTCGTCTTTTCCTGATCAAGTGTAGCGATCGGACTCAGGAGGGGTGGCGACCAGCCCCAACTGATGCCGCGCCCGCCGAATGCCATCAGGCCCTCCGATTCCTGCTCCTGGAGGATGACTGTGATTGGGGCATTCATTACCAGGCGCAGCGCGGTGATGGCGTGGTCAGCGTTGACTCCGGGCAGATGGCCCAATACCCCATGCAGGTCTGTTGGGAAAGGTCGGCCTACCACCACCTTGCGTGCGTGCAACACAGCTGGCTTGTCCACGTAGTGGGTATTCCACTGCGGCGGACCCGCACCGAACGGTGGCAGGCTCCGGTCCGGGTTCATCCATCGCTCAAGTTCTTCCGTCGATGCTGGCAGCAACTTCAACTCTTCGCCGAAATCGAGGCCAGTGACTTCCACCTTCAAGTTGCTCAGCGGCAGAGTCGTGTGGAAAACAACGCTCTTGCGACGAAGCTCAGCCCTTAGCTCGTTGAACGTCTCGTCAAACCTGGTTTCGTCCCAGTCAAGCCGTACTCCTTCCCGCAAATATCGCCACAGGAAATTCGTCAAGAGGGCTCGCGTTACGTTGGTCGGCTCCGGCTTCTGAAGAACGCCACCAGCGTCCACAATGATGCCTTCCCTAAGTTCGGGGTCTTTTTCAACGGCTTCTGCTGCCGCTCTATATTCGGGCAGCTTAAGTAGCCCAATAGTGAGATTGAAGCGCAGGTCAGACAATGCCGGTCTGGAGACGTCCATAGCCACGTATGGGGCGGTGTCTGATCGATTGACCACCGTCCAAACTGGCCTTTTCGGAATTTCCACGCCGTCCAACTGGCGGCAGACCTCGCGGGTCAGGGAGCGGAGAGCATTTCTGAACTGTTCCACTGTCTCCTCCTCGCCTCATCGCACTACCCCATAGGGTCACTTAGGAGAGTTGGCAAATTGGCAACTTTCTTGCCATTGCGGCAAGGAATGGCTCCCCGGACTGGTCGCCCACAGAACCTTCCGTTACTCCTTTGGCTGGCGCCTCCCGAGCCTCACCGACCGCGGCCAGCGTGAAGCCACTGAGCGCGCCGAGCGTGGCACCGCCGAGACTGTGGCCCAATGGCAGCAGTGGCTAGATGAGGGCAGCGTGCCCAGCCGCGCCGCCCTCGCCCGCCGCGTCGGCGTCTCCCGCGCGAGAGTAACGCAGGCCTTACGGCACACCTGACTGAGGCCTTTGGACCGTCGGGACGCGGTCCCCCCACTCGTACTCCGGCAACCACAGGGGCAAGTTCCCGCTTCTGGCGGCCGTCCGGGAGGTACGAAGTGACCAGCCTCTCCGTCCGGCCGCCCGCCGACACCATCACCGACCCCATCGAGATCATTACGGCGCCGAACGGGGCGCATCCTGCCCTCCTCGTCTCCACGGCCTACGCCCGGCTTGGCGAGCGCCCCATCCCGCTGTGTGACCCGCAGCACCAGTTTGTCTCCCTGCAGCACGTCGAGGGCTCGCGGAAGCTGTGGGGTAAGGCCCTGTCCCCCTGCTCCCATCCCGGCAAAGCCCCGCTGGAGCGGGCGTATCCGCGCTTCGCCTCCGAGACGCCGACCCAGGCCGACCTGCTGCGGATGTTCAAGACCCACCGCGGCAACATCGGCGGCGTCGTACCAGCCGGGCGCGTCGTCCTCGACGTCGATCGGCGGAGCGGCGGGCTGGAGTCGCTCGAACGCTTCGTCCGAACCCTTGGCCCGCTGCCGCTGACGCCCACCGTGCTGACCGGCGGCGGAGGCTTCCACTATCACTTCGTCCTGCCCGCCGACGCGGCGGTGAATGCGGGCGGCTCCTTGGCCGACCTCGGCTTTCTCGGCATGGAATCGAAGGGGCCCGGGGCTCAAGTTGTCCTCCCGCCCTCCGTGCATGTGTCGGGACAGCAGTATGCGTGGGAGCCGGGCTGCGCGCTCGGCGACGTGCCGCTGGCCATGGTCCCGGCGCTCCTGCTCGACCTGATTCTGCGAGCGCAGGGCCGGAACGGCGTGCGGCCGACACGCCACGGCCAGCCACGCCAGCCCCGGCTGGTCCAGCCCGCCGACGTGCAAGTCTACTTCGCAGCCCTCTGGCGCACCCAGGGCATTTTCTTGCAGCCGGGCGATGTGCTCTACCGCTGCCCCTTCCACCGAGACACCGACCCCTCGCTGCACGTCGACGCCGAGCGGTGCATCTGGAACTGCCTCGGGAGCGGCTGCCGCGGGCAACGCGGTGGAGGCATCCGGGAGCTGGAGGCGTTGCCGGGGCGGGAGGCGGTCGGCGCGGCTGGCGTGAGACCCCTCGTGCGCACGAGCGGGCCGGTAGCGTCGGCGTTAGGGAAGTCTCCTTTCCCTAACAGCGACGCTCCTTCAGCGGGCACCGAGAGAGACGACCTCGTGGCCACGGCCCGCCAGCTATTCCCGCTGCCCAAGGGCGTCACTCCCCAGGTCGTCGCCAGGGTCTATGCCTTCATTGCCGAGCCGAGCAAGGCGATGCGCCGGGAGGTCATTAGTAACTCCTGGTCCAACCCCGCCAACCGCGCCCTCAAGCGCCGGATCTACTGGCACCACCTCATGCCTAAGTGCATGGCGGCAGCGGCAGCGGACGGCCTGTTCGAAGTGACGGTTCGTGCCGACGACTGGAGCGCCCGGCGGCGAGCGGCCATTGCAGCCCAGGTCCGCCGGCGGGGAGGCGAGTATGCGGCCTTCGACAATCGCCTCGCGGCCGGCATCGTCCGCATGTTCACCACCGTCGCCGTCCCTGGCGCCTTGCCCGTGCGCGACCCCGAACCGGCGCTCATCGAGGCCCTGCAACGGCTCGACCTACCCGAAGTCCAGGAGAAGGCCCGGGTGCATCTCGTGTGGCTGTCGAAGGGCTGGGCATTGCCAGCACACCCCTCCAAGGGGGTGATGAAACTCATCGCCGTCCGCGAGAAGGGCGACCCGGTCGACGATGACGCGGAGGAGGCGGCAGCGCGGCAGGAGGGGATCGAGACCTGGCTCGGCCACGGTCACGACGTCGGCGAGTGGCGGCCGCCCCGCTTCTTCGGCGTGCCTTCAGAGCGGGTGACCCAGGTCGGCCTGGAGGGGGCGCTGGACGACCTCCTTGGGCTGGCCCGTGCTCTTGGCTATCGCCCCGTGTTTGGTGCTTGCGGCCGGATCTTCGGAAACCCCCAGGCGGTTCCTAAAGCCGCATGACCTCTCCCCCCGTGGGACCATTACTCTCGCAGCCGACCAACCATGGTCGGACACGATGAGGAGATAGTGCCGCCCACGCCCCGCACCGCGACCGGGGGGAGGGGGGTCAAATATCTACGGCCACAGCGAAATGACCGGTGCGCGCCCTACGCACGCGTGTTGCCACATTTACCCAGGGGGGTATCCCCAAACAGGAGTAGTCCCCACCGGAGGACGCTGATCCCATGAAGCGGCCACCACCCGCGCCAATGCTCCAAAAGGCCCTCTGCCCCACCTGCGGCAGGCTCTTGGGCCGCATTCGCCTGGGCCCCGACAGCCGCGTGGAGATCAAATGCCGCCTCTGCCACCGGGTCGCCACTTTCGTGGCCGCCCTATCCCCTGAGGCGTCTCGGGAGTGACCTGGGCGTGAGGATGCCCGCCGCCAACCTCGCGTCCGGCCGTGCTACAATGGGTGCCAGACATCAGAGCGCCCTTGAGCGCCGCAGGTCAGAGGCCCCCAGAGGCCCAGGGTCCACACCCTCGGGCCTCTGGCTTTCTAGGGGCACCGGGGGAGCCAGGAGGCTCCCATGGTCAAGGCTCGCATCGCCACCACCAGCGACAAGGGCGCCGCCGTCCAGGACCGCACCCTCCAGGTCGAGTACCGCCCCATCGACCAGCTGGTCCCCTACGCCCGCAACGCCAGGACCCACTCCGACGCCCACATCGCCCAGATAGCCGCCTCCATCCACGAGTTCGGCTGGACCAACCCCGTCCTGGTGGACGGAGCCAACGGCATCATCGCCGGCCACGGCCGCGTCCTGGCCGCCCGCAAGCTCGGCATGGACACCGTCCCCGTTATCGAGCTGGCGGGGATGACGGAGGCGCAGAAGCGGGCCTACGTACTGGCCGACAACAAGCTCGCCCTCAACGCCGGCTGGGACGAGGAGATCCTCCGCCTGGAGCTGGCCGAACTCAAGGACATCGGCGCCGACCTCAACCTCCTGGGGTTCAGCAACGAGGAGCTGAACCGCGTCCTCCGAGGCCCCGCCTGGAAGGACCCCGGCCTCACGGACCCCGACGAGGTCCCCGACGATCCCGAGGGCGCTGAGGTCTTCGTCAAGGCCGGGGACCTCTACCTCCTGGGGGACCACCGCCTCCTCTGCGGCGACTCGACCAACCCCGAGGGCGTGGTCCGCCTCATGGACGGGCAGAAGGCCTCGCTCCTGGCTACGGACCCGCCGTACCTGATGAACTACACCGGGGGCAACCACCCCGCCTCCCGCTACAATCGTCCCGCCACCCGGGACAAGCATTGGGACTCGTACCGGGACCCGGACTCCTCGGTGGAGTTCTTCCACAAGTTCCTGGAACTGGCCCTCCAGCACCTGAAGCCCAACGTGGCCGTCTACCAGTGGCACGCGACGGCCCGTCAGGCCCTGGTGGAGCAGGCCTGGCACCAGGCGGGGCTCCTGTGGCACCAGACCATCGTCTGGGCCAAGGCCCGGGGGGTCCTGACCCACTCGCATTTCATGTGGGCCCACGAGCCCTGCGCCTACGGCTGGCTGGAGGGCCATCCCCCGTCCAAACGGCCTCCGCCCAACGAGAAGACGGTCTGGGAGGTGTCGCAGAAGGGGGAGCAGGAGGGCATCCACCCCACCCAGAAGCCCGTGGAGCTCTTCGCCCGCCCCATCCAGTGGCACACGGAGCCGGGGGATATCTGCTACGAGCCCTTCTCGGGGTCGGGCACGGCCATCATCGCGGCGGAGCGGATGGACCGGCGGTGCTTCGCCATGGAGAAGGAGCCCAAGTTCGTCCAGGTAGCCATCGAGCGCTGGGAGCGGAACACGGGGCGCAAGGCGGTGAAGGCCGATGGCTAGGCGCGGCCCGAAGCCCATGCCCACCAGCTTGAAGCTCCTCCGGGGGACGAAGCGGGCGGACCGGCTGAACCTCAACGAGCCGAGGGTGAGGGCAGCCATCCCGCCCTGCCCGGAGCACCTGGGCTCGGAGGCGCGGAAGGAGTGGCGGCGGACCGCCCGAGAGCTGGCCCGGCTTGGCCTGCTGACTAAGATCGACCGGACGGCCCTGGCGCTGTACTGCCAGGCGTGGGGCCGGTGGGTGGAGGCGGAGGAGGCCCTGCGCAAGTACGGGACCATGGTGAAGTCGCCCACGGGCTTCCCGATGCAGTCGCCCTACCTGGCTGTGGCCAACAAGGCCATGGAGCAGATGCGGCAGCTCCTGGTGGAGTTCGGGATGTCCCCCAGCTCGCGGAGCCGGGTTCACGCGGAGCCCTCGGCGGAGGAGGAAGACCCCCTGGAGCAGCTCCGGCGGGCAAATGCGGGCGTGAGGAGGACGTAGGTGGAGCGCACACTATTGCCAGATGGTGTTGGTCCGGCTGGCGGGCCCGCAACCTCAGGGGAAAGTGACCTCCCAAACCTGTTGACTTCAGTTGCCCCTGGAGTGATGTATGGGTGGCAATCTTCTGAGGAGGTGCCCGATGGCGCTCGCAGACCGGAACCTGCAGGTCGGGACGAAGCTCGTAGCGCGGTACAAGAAGCAGGCCTACCACGCCGAGGTGGTGGCCGGAGAGGAGGGCAAGATCCGCTACCGCTTGGAGGACGGGCGGGAGTTCAAGAGCCCCTCGGCGGCGGGCTCGGCGGTGATGGGCGGCAACGCCTGCAACGGCTGGGCCTTCTGGAGCCTGGAAGGTGCAGACACGGCCCCCACAGTGCCCCAGGACGCGCCCACGGCGCCCCCCACGGTCCATCCTGCCCCCAAGCCGAAGCCCAAGGGCAAGGGCGGGCGCAAGGGGGCCAAGGCGAAGTAGCCCGCGCGCCCTCGCCGCCTCTGCGCAGGCAGGCCCCCCAACCAGGGGGTCTGCCTCTTTGTCTCCAGGGTGGCTATGCCGCGTCTATCCATGACCCCCGCCGGGGCCAGTGCCTTCGCCAGCAGCCGACCGGGTGCCGGGGGGTAGGCGCGTAGGCGTGGGGCTGAGAGGGCTGGGGCGGGCCAGTGCCTTCGCCAGGAATATTTCCCAGGTCCGTAGGGGATGGCCCAGTAGCAACCCCCGTGACAAGCAGAGGTACTCGATGGTACTGGGGCATCAGAGATGACGACGGCGGGAATGGTACGCTGCGCCTTTCGGGGCAAGAACGCCCAGCAGTGCCGCTCGGCGCCCATGCGGGACGAGCCCTACTGCTTCTGGCACTCCCCGGACCACGCCCAAGAAGCGACGGAGGCCAGGCGCCTGGGCGGCCTGCGGCGCAAGCGGGAGCTGGCCGTCTCCGGGGCCTACGAGCTCCACGGCCTGGCGTCGGTTCTGGATGTCCGCCGCCTCCTGGAGATCGCCGTGCTGGACACCCTGGCCCTGGAGAACGGCGTCGCCCGCTCCCGGACCCTGGCCTACCTGGCCCAGGTGTCCCTGAAGGCCCTGGAGGTGGGGGAGCTGGAGGCGCGCCTCGGCGCCCTGGAGACGGCCGTCCGGGGCCGGAGGGATGCCCCAAAGTCGGCCTTTGACACGGACCCCTTGCAGGCCGAGGGGCTCCTGTGAGCTATACCAAGCGACGCATCTCCGGGATCCAGGCCGCGTTGACTCCGAAGCAGGCGGTGATCCTGTGGATGGGGGAGGCCCAACGGTTCCCCGGCCTGGCGGAGTGTGCCCGGTTCCTGCTGGGCCAGCCCCTGAGCGCCTATCCCCTCGATAGGCTGCCAGCCCAGGTGACCAGGGCCGTGAGGGAGGCGATGAAGGGGCATCCCAGGCGGGAGGTGGAGATAGCCGTGGTCCAGGCCGTGCGGGACGTGCAGTTCCTCTTCCGCCTCCACCACGAGGCCAATGCCAAGCTGTACGACGAGCAGCGGGCGTACCGGGCCCTGGCGGGCCTGCTGGGCTCCCAACTGCAGGGGCTGCTCTTGCGCCAGGACTTGGCCCGCGTCGTGGGCCCCGCTGTGGCCTGCCTTGCCGCAGAAGACGCCCACCCCCTGGATCGGGGGAAGGGGACCTCACGGGCCGCCAGGCGCGGCCACGGTGCCCACCCGGAGGCTATGGACGCGGACCGCACGGTCTCCGCCGGCATGGGCAAGTGGAGGCAGCGGGTCGAAGGGTTCCTCAAGGAGCTCTACGCCGTGCGTGGCGCCGTCTCCCTGATCTCGGAGCGTTACTTCGACGGCCACGGTTCGCTGTTCCGAGACGCCAAGGAGGGGCTGGACCAGACCATCGAGGGCGTCGAGGCCCTGGCCCATGCCTTCAACGACATCCTGGCAGCCGAGGCCGAGGGGCTGCCGGGCCCTGGGCCTGGCCGGTTCGACCTGGATGCCCTCAGGCAAGCCTCGGCTGAGGCGGCAGCAGCCCTGGCCGCGATCTTGGTGGACCTGGCGAAGGCGCGGGCCCTGGCCGCCCTGGGAGAGCCGGAGGCGGCGGTGGAGCTGGCGGGCCGCTACGTGTGACCCCCAGGGGCCGGGGGGCTAGCAAGCGAGGGGAGCCAAGATGACGCGTGGAGAGCCCTCGCCGCACGCGAGCAGTATTTTGGGAATCCCAGGGTATTCTGGCCGCGAGGCCAGGGCCGCAGGAGGTGATGGCCATGTCCGTGAGCAGCAAGCGGCTGGACCGAGTCGTGGAGGCCCTGAGCCCTGAGGCGAAGGCCCGGTGGCTCATCGAGGGACCGCTGCTGGGCCACGACGTGAACCGGGCCGAGGAGCAGCATGTCCTCGACTCGCTGTCGCCCGAGGATGGCCTGCGTTACAACGCCTACCTGGCGCGTTGGGACTGCCTCCGCGACAACCTGCGCTCGCTCATCTCCATATGCGGAGCGGTGAAGTCGATGTTGTTGGAGCGGGACCGCTTGCTGTGGTACCGCCGGGGGCTCATGGACGTGGCTGAGGCCATCGTGTTCGGCGACGCCGCCAAGCCGCTCCTGGTGGGCAACCGCAACATGAAGCCCGGCCGTCCTGTGGTGGTCCGGGCTGGCCTGGGCACGGTGCGCCTGGGGGTGTGGGGGCGCCGCCGCCTGCCGGTCAGCGACGAGCCGCAGGCTGAGCTAAACCCCAAACTGCTGGAAGCATTGGACAGCCTGGTGGCGCAGGCACGAGCGCAGGCCGCCGAATGCAAGGCCGTAGCCGCGTACGTGCTGGAGGAGACAAAGGCGATGGAGTTGCAGACGGTCGGGCCCGTGGCGGAGCAGGCCGTCCGCGAGATAGCCCAGTACGACCGCCCCCTGCTCCGAGAGATCGTGGAGGGCAAGGCGACAGGGCCGCCCCCTGGGGCCGTGTTCCCTGTGGAGGAACGCTGGACTCTGGATTGGGAGGCTATCGAGCCCGACTCCGAGACAACGCAGCGCGTGCGCAAGGACCCGAATGGATGGGTACCGCGGTGGGTCGAGGAGACCTTGACGGGTCGCAGCCAGGGTCAGGGCGTCTTCCCGCCTGACGAAGAGCTCGTAGCCGATCCTGCGGCTGGTGACGAGGCCCTGCTGGATGAGCTGCTCGGCCCGCCGCCGTCGCCACCTGCATAGCTACACGGGCAAAGGTCACCAGGCCCACTTCTGCCATTTCTCCACACCTCCCATAAGGCTGGAGACTGGAGATAGTCTAAAACTATTCTGAGATGTTTTCAATAGGGCCGGTTCACCTCATGAGTACGATCATTCCATGGGAAGGAGGACTTTCGTGCGATGCGGCACTCGAGCTACTTCCCGCATCATACGAATAATGCGAGGTAATAATGAGAATTCGCCTCGGACCGAGGCCATGACGAGAGCGGGACGGCTCGGCCTGAGGAATCGGTCAAGCGCATGAGACGAGGCGTTCCCTGGTTTCACGGCGAAGGTGGCGGCATCGCCATCATCCTGCTGATTATCCTGATGGTGCTGGCCTTCCCCGTGTCCATCGCGGCCGTGTCCATCGCTGGCCAGCTCTCCCACAATGCTCCGGTCTATGACAATCTGCTGGTGCAGCCGTACTCGGCGGGCGGCGGGGTGGAGCACGCCGCGTGGGAGATCCGACAGGACCCCAACTTCAACGAAGGCCTGATCCCCTCCAGCCCGTCCAGACAAAGGACCATCATCAGCAATGGCCAGGATGTGCTGGTGACCACCACCAGGGTCTTCACCCTTCCTCCCCTGCGGGGCCAGGGGCTGGTGGTGGCCCGAAAGACGGTCACGCCCGACACGGCCCCGGCCGACATCGCTCGTGAGTTCACCTACACCATCGCCATCAAAAACGAAGGATCGGATACGGTAACGCTGGAGCAGGTGGTCGACTTTCTGCCGCCGGGGTTCAGCTACCTCGGCTCCACCGAGGGTATCACCGCGGCCGATCCCACCATCACTTCCACCCCCGGGAGCGCCGTCACGACCAGCGTCCTCTACCTCAACCACGCTGGCGCGCTGCCCTAATCCTTGGCAGCCAGCTCAGGGCAGCGCTGCGCAGCAGGGCACCATCACCCCCGCCCGGAACACCTGGACGCTGCTCCCTCAGTACTGGGACGCGGCCCCCTTCGGCGTCTCCGGGGTTCTCCCGGCGGCCACCTGGCGCCACACCCAACAGATGCAGACGGCCAGCTCCAACAACCAGTGGCGTTGGACGGTCCAGGTCCTGCGGGGCGGCGGGCTCGCCTTCCAGTTCACGTCGGCTGATGCCGACGCACCAACGACGTGGGCCGGCGCCACCATGAACCATAACCCGGGGGATATCGCCATCCAGGCCGGCGACCGGCTGCGGCTTTTCGTGGAGGTGTGGAGCGGCCGCCAAAACAGCGAAGACCGGCGGTTTGACTACCGCTGGGGCGGCGCGGTGGGCTACGACTCTCGCACGAAGGTCCCCGACCTGGATACTGGGTGCGTGGGGCCCATCCAGAAGCTCACCTGGGAGTTGCCTAGCCCCATTGGCATCCAGGTTCAAGAGACG
>CAZKTO010000045.1:8288-25459 GCA_964555685.1 uncultured Dehalococcoidia bacterium | reverse complement strand
CTCCCTCGACGGGAGAGGGTTGGGGAGAGGGTGACCAAATCCCCCTCTCCATTTATCTCTCCTTTTATCCTCCCCCGCTGGAGAGGCTGCGTGCGCGTGGTATACTGCCGCACACCGCGCACCTCCCCAGGAGAGCCGCCATGCCGGACATGCTCTACGAGAAGTTCCCCGCCGGGCACTATGCGATCTTTACCATGAACCGGCCCGATGCGCTCAACGCCCTCAACGAGCAGATGCGCATCGATCAGGAGGGCGCTCTCGACGACTTCAACAACGACCCGGAGATGCGCGTGGCGATCGTGACGGGCAAGGGGCGGGCCTTCTCCGCCGGCGCCGACCTCAAGGAGATGGCGGAGCGGAACCGCAGGACCGCCGAGGCCGAGGAGCGCTTCCGCAAGGGCGAGGTCTCGGCGGAGGAGCGCAATGCTCTCCTCCGGCGTTTCCGGCACCCAGCGATGGCCGGAAGCAGGGGCGGCGCCTACTACAGCACCAGCGCCAAGCCGTTCATCGCCGCTATCAACGGCATCTGCCTCGCCGGCGGGATGGAGCGCGCCATCGACTGCGATATCCGCATCGCATCCAAGGAGGCCTACTTCGGCCTCTTCGAGGTCAAGCGGGGCATCCTGGCCGGCTACGCCATCCAGCACCTGGCTCGCACCATGCCCTTCGGCGAGGTGATGTACCTGCTCATGACGGGCGATACCATGAGCGCCGAGCAGGCCCACCGCCTGGGCTTTGTGCACGAGGTGGCGGAGCCGGAGCGCCTGATGCCCCGCGCCATCGAGATCGCCGGGATGATCGCCGCCAACGCCCCCCTGTCCGTCCAGGGGAGCAAGGCCGTGGCCCAGTTCTGGCGCCGGCACGGGATGGAGGAGTCCGAACGTCTCGCCGAGGCCGTCCGGCGGTACGTGCTGGCCTCCGAGGACGCCAAGGAGGGGCCCCGGGCCTTCGCCGAGAAGCGCCCGCCGGTCTGGAAGGCGCGGTAGGGGCCGCCCGGCTGAGTGTGTTGACAAAGTCAAGAAGGGGGCGGTAGCGTTGAGTCGTTCTGGTGGCGGCGCGCCCGGACAGGAGAGGTTCATGGTGACCACTGTTCACGACGAGATCTTCGCTCCCGATGCTATTGCTGATCCCCACACCTATCTTGGCCGGCTGAGGGAAGAGGACCCAGTCCACTGGAACGCCAAATATGAGGTATGGATCGTCACTCGCTATGACGACGTGGTCTGGCTGGTCCGGCGCCCGGAGCTGTTCTCCTCAGAAAGCCTGGAAAGGGACCAGCGGCCTCCCTACCCTCCCGTAGACGAGACGGATGCCCCGTACCGGAGCATTCTCAAGTCCTTCCGAGTCCACGAACTCATCCAGAACGACCCTCCCGGCCACACCCGGATGCGCGGCGCGCTCCACCGACACTTCACGCCAAAGCTGATGGAGCAATGGCGGTCGCTGGTCCAATCCGTCGTTCATCGGTTACTGGATGAAGCGCAGCCCAGGAGCCGGATGGACGTCATGGAAGACCTCGCCGTGCCGCTGCCGTTGCTGGTTATCGCCCAACTGCTGGGCATCCCAGAGAAAGAGCGCGAGTTCGTCCGGGAGTTGGCGAAGAAGCGTATGAGCCATACGCGCCTGATTCCTGACCGAATGCGGCTCGCCGCCGAAGGCACCCAGGAACTGGCTGGCTACCTGACCCCGCTCATTGAGGAGAGGCTCGCGCATCCCAAGGAAGATCTGCTTTCGTTGCTGGCCGCCGGCGAGAAGAACGGTGTGTACTCCCGAGACGAAGCGCTGGCCAACGCCGTGCTGCTCATCGACGCTGGCCATGAGACAACCATCAACCTCATCTGCAACGGTACTCTGGCCTTCCTCCGACACCCAGACCAGTGGGCGCTCCTGGCACGGGATGACTCGCTGGCGGCAAAAGCCACGGAGGAGTGCCTGCGCTATGACCCGCCGGTCAAGGCCCTCGAGCGCATCGCCGCCCAGGACGTCGAGCTGCGTGGGAAGCGCATTCATGAGGGAGACCGAGTCCGATGGGCGGTAGTCTCGGCCAATCGAGACCCTCGAGCGTTCGCGGACCCCGATACGTTCGACATCACGCGGTGGCCAAACCATCACGTGGCATTCGGGTCCGGAATCCATTATTGCCTGGGGCAGTACCTGGCCCGGCTCGAAGGCCAGGAGGTCTTCAAGGCCCTAGCCCAAAGGTGTCCATCCTTGCGGTTGGAGTCGGACACGATCGAGTACGTGCCCTCCTTCACGCTCCGTACGGTCAAGTCCCTGTGGGTTTCCTGGAACTAGGGAGGGGGCTGTGACTCGAAAGGTGCGGGCGTGGGTTGACCACAACCTATGCGTGGGCAGTGCGACGTGTACTCGCATCGCTCCCAACGTCTTCGCGCTGAACGAAAACCGACAATCGCATGTGGCTGACCCCAACGGGGATACCCCGGAACGCATCCTGGAGGCGGCGGAGATCTGCCCGGTCAGCGCGATCGTCGTCGAGAGCGCCCAGACCCACGAGCGGCTGTTCCCCTAGAGGATCAGGTGCGCGGCGCCAGCGCCTCGATGGCGCCGGCGATCATCTCCTTCGGCGCGCCGCGCGGGAAGCGGACGATGGGCAGGTCCCACCCCTGGGCGCGCAGCCGCTCGAGCCGCTCCCTGCACTCCCCTGCGGAGCCGATGATGGCGAAGGCCTCGATGGCGGCGTCCGGCAGGGACGCAGCGGCCCGGTCGCGCTGGCCGGCCCGCCAGAGGCGCAGCGCCTCGTCGACGGCGCCGGGGAAGCCTGCGCGCCGGACCTGCTCGGCGTAGAAGCTGCCATCGCCGCAGATGGAGCGCGCCGCAGCCGCCCGCACGAGAGCCGCGGCGGCGTTCCGGTCGTTGGTGACGCAGACGTAGATCTCCGGCGCCACGACGATCCTCGCCTCGGCACGGCCCGCCGCTCGCGCTCCCTCGCGCACCTGTGCCACCTGCTCCTCCATGCAGCCGGGGTTGACATAAGCGGGGAGCCAGCCATCGGCCAGCTCGCCCGTCAGCCGGAGGTTGCGAGGCCCCAGCGCGGCCAGGTAGATGGGCAGGCGCTCCTGGACGGGCCGCAGCTCCAGCTGGAACCGTTCGAGGCGGAAGAGCCGGCCCTCGTAGTCGACGCGCCCGCCCGAGAGCATGCGCCGGATGATCTCGATATACTCGCGGGTCCGCTGGATGGGCTGGGCGAATGGCACCCCGTGCCACCGCTCGACGACGCGCCGGCCGCTGGTCCCCAGCCCCAGGATCGCCCGCCCCCCGGAGACCACGTCCAGCGTCGCGATGGCCTGGGCGATGCTGGCGGGCGTCCGGCTGAAGACGTTGACGATGCTCGTCCCGAGGCGGATGCGCGAGGTCTTGGCGGCGAGCTCGGCGAGGGTGACGAAGGGGTCGGCGGCCCAGAGCTCGCCCATCCAGATGGAGTGGTAGCCCAGGGCGTCGGCCCGCTGGAGGAGCGCCTGGGCCTCGCCGCGCGTCATCGAGGCCGGCCGCGTCATCTTGATCCCAAGGTCCATGGGCGCTCCAGGCGGCCCACCCCGGAGGCCGCAGGGGAGGGACGGGCGCGAGCATCATAGCACCGCGTGGCGCGGGGGCCGAGGGGAAGGCTTCTTCGACAGGACAGGTCCTTCCCCTTCGAAGACTCAGGGTCAGGACTCGCTTCGCTCGGCTCAGAGGTTGTGAATTTTTCCTTCGTAGGGGCAACCCCCCGTGGTTGCCCCAGATGGGCGGGCACGGGGGCCCGCCCCTACGGGCCATTTGTTCACAGCCTCTCAGGGTGACAGCAAGGCGATGTGCGGGAGACAGGCGGGGACGTGGTATCCTCGGCGCACCATGACGTCCCAGCGGAGGCCATCGCCCATGATCTACCACCAGGAGAACGTGCAGGTCGTCCCCGCCAGGTTCGAAGAGTACCTGGACGCCTTCCAGCGGGAGCTTGGGCCCCTCTACCACGACCTGGGCTATCGCCTGGTCTCGTGCTGGGAGACGGTGGCCTCCCAGGGCCACTGGCCGGAGGTGGTGAGCCTGTGGGAGATGGACGGCTACGCCCAGTACGCCGAGATCTGCAAGCGCCAGTACAGCGATGGTCCCCAGGGGCGCGCCTACCGGGCCTGGCAGCGGCGGCAGGGGGCGCTGGTGACCCAGACCCAAGGCCGCATCCTGCTCCCGTCCTCGGGGACGCCGACGCTTGAGCAGATGAAGGCCAGCGGCCGCCGGGCGCAGGTCTGCGTCCACGAGACGATCGTGACGACGCCCAAGAAGGCCCGCGAGTACGCGGAGCAGTGCCAGCGCCTGTGGGCGCCCGTCGCCGCGCGCCATGGACGGTGGATGCTGGGCGTCTACCAGGTCGCGTGGCGGAACGCCGAGGCCATCAACATCTGGGCCCTGGAGGACTGGGAGACCATCGCTCGCTACCAGGGCAAGATCATGCAGGATGAGGGGGCCCAGACCTGGACGGAGATGGCGATGTCGCTCCGGAGCGACTGGCACGACCGGCTGCTCTACGCGCTGCCCTTCTCGCCGGTGTAGGGTGGGGCGGGGAGGGCGGGACGAGGGCGATCCGCGGCTACGCCAGGCGCGGGCTCTTCAGCACCTTCGCCGCCTCCTCGATGTCCTTGGGGCTATCGATGGACATCCAGAAGGCGTTCTGGTGCTTGGACGCGGCCAGCTTCCCCTCCCGGGCGAGGACCGGAAAGACGTCCTGCTCGATGCTGCCGTTGTCCGGCAGGTAGGAGAGGATGGAGGGGTGCAGGCAGTAGACGCCGCCGTTGATCCAATGGTCGAGGAGCCTCGGCTTCTCGGTGAAGGAGGAGACCATGCCGCGGTCGTCGGTCACCACCTCGCCGTAGGGCGAGGGCAGCGGCACGAGGGCGATGGCGGCCATGGCGCTTGTCTCCTGGCGCCGGCGGGCGAGCTGGTTGAGGTCCAGGTCCGTGACCACGTCCCCGTTGAGGGCGAAAAAGGCCTCGCTCTTGGGGAAGTAGGGCGCGGCGTTGTGCAGGGCGCCGCCGGTGCCGCGCGGGTTCTCCTCCACCACGTACCGGACGTTGACGCCCAGACTGGAGCCGTCGCCGAAGTAGGCCATGATCTTCTCTTTGAGGTGGCTGATGCACAGGACGAACTCGTCGACGCCGCCGCGCCGTAGCCACTCGATCTGCCACACAAGGATGGGCTTGTTGGCGACCCGGATGAGGGGCTTGGGGATCGTATCGGTGAGGGGGCGGAGCCTCGTGCCGAGGCCGCCCGCCAGGATCATTGCCTTCATATGGCGCTACCCGAGCATCACGTTGCCGGCGTCCACCACGATGGTCTGGCCGGTGACCTGCTTGCTATCGTCGGAGGCGAGGAATGTGGCGGCGCCCGTCAGGTCCTCCGGGTCCAGGGGACGGTTGAGGGCGCTGCTCTTGACCAGCCAGTCGTCCGGGGTGGCGGCGCGGCCTTTGGTGACGCGCATGGTGGCCTCGGTCAGCGTGACGCCTGGGGCGATGGCGTTGACTCGGATGTTGTACTTGCCCGCCGCCTTGGCCCAGGTCTTGGTCAGGAAGACGACGCCGGACTTGCTGAGGGCGTAGCCGGAGACGGGCAGCGTATCGAAGTCGGGGCCGTCGGCGCCGCGGGGGCCGACAGGGTAGGCGCCGATGGACGAGATGTTGATGATGGAGCCCGATCGTTGCCGCTTCATGTACGGGAAGACGGCGCGGGCGGCGATGATGACGCCGTAGACGTTGACCTCCATCACCTTCTTTGTGTAGGCGATGCTCTGGTCGGTCAGGTCCAGGTCGTAGTAGAGGGCGGCGTTGTTCATCAGGATATCGATGCGTCCGAAGCGGTCGGCCACGGCCTTGGCGGCGTGGGCCATCTGCTGCTCGCTGGTGACGTCGGCCGCCACCGTCATGGCCTTGCCGCCCCCGCGCGCGATCTCGCCCTCGACGGCCCGGGCCTGCTCCTCGCGGAGGTCGAGGACGGCCACCGCGGCGCCCTCCCGGGCGAATCGCAGGCTGTACTGCCTGCCGATGCCCTGGGCTCCGCCGGTGACGATGGCGACCTTGTCCTTGAGCCGCACCCGTAGCCTCCCAGCCTGCTGCGCGATGCGCCAGCCTCGATAGACCAGGGCGGAGTATACCATAGCCGGTTCGCCCGCGGGCGAGGGCACGGCTGGGCGACAGGGTCTTTTGCCGTGCCGTGCCTCCAGGTCCCCGGCCCCAGCCCATCGGGTATAATTGGCTCTGCTCGGGCCTGGGCGCTCGCCCCCCCGGGCGTCCGCCTGAGGCGGGCCGGGTGGGCCACGGTAGCTCAGTGGCAGAGCAATGGTTTCGTAAACCATAGGTCGTGGGTTCAACTCCCACCCGTGGCTCCAGGCCCCTGATCCTTCCCGTGTCCGCGCCCCGTCGCGCCGCGCCGGCGTACAATGCGCAGGCTGACGCGGCCGCGCTTTGGGCCCCACGCCCCGCGCTGGCCGGGAGGGGGCGACGGGCCATGCGCTACGGCAAGCTGGGCACCACGGGCCTCGAGGTCTCGCGCCTCTGCCTGGGCACCATGACCATGGGCGACCAGACGGACGAGGCCGAGTCCATCCGCATCATCCACCGCGCTCTCGAGGGCGGCGTCACCTTCTTCGATACGGCCGAGGTCTACGCCGAGGGCCGGTCGGAGGAGATCGTCGGCAAGGCGCTCCAGGGCCATCGGGACCGGGTGGTCATCGCCACGAAGGTGCGGGCCAGGCCCGGGGCGCCTCTCTGGAAGATCGACCTGTCCCGGTGCCACATCCTGGAGGCCGTGGAGGGCAGCCTGCGGCGCCTCCGGGTGGAGGCCATCGATCTCTACCAGGTCCACCGGTTCGACCCGTGGACGCCCCTGGAGGAGACCCTTCGGGCCCTGGACGACCTGGTCCGCCAGGGCAAGGTGCGCTATATCGGCTGCTCCAACTTCGCCGCGTGGCAGCTCTGCAAGGCTCTCTGGCTGAGCGATAAGCACGGCCTGGCGCGGTTCTGCGCCGTCCAGCCCCTCTATAACATGATGCTGCGCTACCAGGAGCTGGAGGTGATGCCCCTCTGCGAGGACCAGGGAGTGGGCGTCATCTGCTACAACCCCCTCGCCGGCGGCTTTCTGACGGGCAAGTACCGCCGGGATCGCCCCGTGCCGCCCGGCACCCGCTTCGAGCGGCGCAGGTTCTACCTGGACCGGTACTGGAGCGACGAGAACTTCGACCGGCTGGCGCGGGTGGAGGCCCTGGCGGCGGAGGGGGGCCGGAGCCTCGTCGAGATGGCCATCGGCTGGGTCCTCAAGCACCCGGTGATCTCGGCGGCCATCGTGGGCGCCACGTCCGTCCCGCAGCTGGAGGCCAGCATCAAGGCCGCGGACGCTCAGCTCACGGACGACGAGTTCGAGGCGCTGAACCGCCTGTGGCCACCCCAGGGCCCGCCGACGGTCCCCGGCGCCGTCCCGCCCAGGTAGGGCCGCCTCGCAGATGGCGCCCTAGCAGGGTGTTGAAAAACTCCAAAAAGGCCCGAAACGATGAAATCTACGACATCCTTCGCTTCTGTTGACTCTCGTCTGATCGCAGCCAACTTCTGGTCGCGGGGGTATTTATCAGCAACCTGCTAGGGCAGTCAGTCCACTCTGGAACAGGATTGAGGATTAAGCATGCTCCGTGCTACTTCGCCCTGCTCTTATCTGACCTCCGGATCTTCTTGTCGTCCCTTTCGATCGCCTTCTGAACACGAACAGCCGATGCTCCAGCTCGGTCGAAGTAGACACGCATCGCTTCTAAGGTCAGCAGATCTTCAACATCAGGCTCAAGAGTGAGCAGTGAAGTGGTCACTTGGGAAAGGGATATCCCGGTGTTCTGAAGCGGGTCTGCCAGACCGTAGTTCGAGGCCCCCGTTAACAAGACCTCACCTTGCCGTATGAGCCCAAGCCGGAAGAATCCTCTTGGCCCCGAGTGGATCGCGTTCGAAGAGAGACTGTAAAACGGCCGCCACATTCCCAGTCCGACGTGTTTCTCGAGATCTCGAAAAGTCACCCGCGTCTTACCGGAGGCTGCCACTCCCCAAATCGCAGAGGGGGGTATCCACTCATATCCCTGCTGATATTTGAATTTCTTCCCATATTTCGCCACCAGATTGTCGTGTTCCCGTCTGAGCTTGTTGAGGCTCTTTCTCCCGAAAGGTGGATAGCCCAGTCTCTCGGATGCCGCCTGATATTCTTTCGCCTCCTTGTATCGCTTCATCACATCGTGTGCGAGAAAGCGTTCCGAGATCTCGTCGGGTTGGGCATGTAAGAAGAAGGAGACGACGGCGAGTTCATAAAGGCTTCGCCACCGGGAATTGGCGCCATCCGCGAATCCGCTCCTGAGCAGAGTCAAGACTTCGGTAGCGATATGCACCGCCCTTGCATGGAGCTGAACCAAGGCCGATCGTTTGAAGCTGGAGGTGTAGACGGGGGATTTGGCTAGCGCTCTGGCCTTTCTTTCCCCTGCCTCGGTCGCTATCTTGATCAAGCATTCGAGTAAGTCTAGTGGTTGCTTCCAGCGGGCATAGAGGTTCGCCTCGAACGCCGTGCGGCGCAAGCCCTCGGCGGCAAGCATGTCCTCGGCAGCCTTGTCGAGGGCATGGACCACGGGTCGGGCAAGCTTCGCGAGGAGCTCAGGAGTTATCGTCTTACGCGTGAGCTTTTCGATGTCCCGAGTGCTTGGGAGTCGGTGCTTCTTCTTCACGAATGCAGCTAGCAATGCGGTAGTGAAGGTATCCTGAACATCCTTGGCTAGCTTGCCGGCCTTATCGATCTCGCGACCCTTTTGGCGCAGGTAGTTGCTTGCCTTCTTGAACCCGACGGCTTCTTCTACTGCCGAAAGAAGCTTGAGGAATGCGGGGTGGCTACGCTCTAGATCCCTCTTGAATGCCTCATAGTCCCTTGCGAGGAACGCCTTCCCACCCGTTGAGAGCGCGGCACGAACCGTTTTCAGGCGCGAACTGTATCTTTTCCGAATCTTTCCTATCTGTCCCTGTGGCAGCCGCAGTTCCCGAACATTTTCGAATGTCAGGTTGTTGAAAAAGTTTAGCGCGAGGTTGGCATAGAAAAACGATCCCAGTTCGTCCTTGGCGTATGCTTGGAGAGGTGCCGACTTTTGGTACTGGTTGAGGAAGTGGATGAGCGAAGCGACCAGCCGGTCCAGGTCTTTGTAGTATCCTTTGCTGATGCCCGGTCCCATACCTGAGTTTTGAGTTTGCATCCTTATCAGGGTGCTGAAAAACGCCAAAAAGGCCCGAAATGATGAAATCTACGACACCCTTCGCTTCTGTTGACTCTCGTCTGATCGCAGCCAATTTCTGGTCGCAGGGGTATTTATCAGCAGCCTGCTAGTGCTTGATTTCACAAGTAACAAAACGTCCGTCTGCGCGCAAAGGACCTCTCCCCCTGCCTCTCTCCGCCCCGGAGCGCGCTCGGGTGAGACGGGGCCATTCGGTCAGGCGCCGGTTCAGCCTGCGTCCGCCGCGAGCCGCTCCCTGGCCGAGGGGACCGGGTCCGGGTCGTCGAAGAGCGTCGCGTCGCCGTAGTCGGGCTCCCGGGCCGTGGCGTCCTTGACCCAGTAGCTGGCCTCCAGGGCGATGCCGTTGGGGTCGGTGAAGTAGATGGACTTGATGAAGCTATGGTCGACGACCTCCGTAACCTCGACGCCGTGGCGCTGGAGGCGGTCTCGGAGCGCCAGGAGCGCCCTCGCGTCCTCGACATCGAAGGAGACGTGGTCGAACTGGATGACGCCGCGGGCGGGCTGGCCGGCCGGCTTGTGCCGCTCCTCGATCATGCCCGGCCACTCGAAGAACGCGATGGTGCTGCCCGGCCCCAGCTTGAAGAAGTAGTGCCGGTACGGGTAGCTGCCGGGCCGGTTCCCGGTGGTCGCCACCAGCGGCATGCCCAGGACGTCGCGATAGAACCGCACCGTCTTCTCCATGTCGCCCGTGACCATGGCGAGGTGATTGATCGCTCTGATCGTTGCCATAGCTTGTCCTCCCGCGCCCCGGCGCGCCCGGTCATCCGAGGCCGTATAACCGGCAGGCGTTCTCCGCCACGATCTTGCGGCGCTCCGCCGCCGGGACGCCTGCGAACTGCATCTCGATGAACTTCTGCGAGTCGGGCCACGTGCTGTCCGGGTGCGGATAGTCGGACGCCCACATGATGTTGTCGATGCCGACGTGGGCCCGGTTGTCCACGCCCGCCTTGTCCACCATGAACGTCAGGAAGACTTGGCGGCGGAAGTAGTCGGACGGACGCATGGTGAGGCGGGTCCCGCTGCCCGTCCAGTGCCGGTGCCGCTCGAAGGCATGGTCGAGGCGCGCGAGATACGTTCCCGCCCAGCCGATATCGTTCTCGACGGAGATCAACTGGAGCTTGGGGAAACGCTCGAGCACGCCGAAGGAGATGAAGGTGGCGAGGGTCTCCTGGATGCGGGCGGGGGCGAAGGAGTAGCGGACGATGAAGTCGCCGGCCTGCATGCCCTCCCGGTCTTCGCTGAAGACGTGAAGGCTGATGGGGACGTCCAGGGCCTGGGCCTCGGCCCAGAATGGGTCGTAGCGGGGATCGTGGAAGGGCTGGTCGACGCGTGGCATGGAGGTGATGGCGGCGCCCCGCAGGCCGCGATCGCGGAGGCGCCGTAGCTCCGCCACGCCCGCCTCGACGTCCGCCAGCGGGACGAGGCCCACGCCCACGATGCGGTCCGGGTAGGCGGCGCAGTGGTCGGCCAGCCAGTCGTTGTAGGCGCGCATGCAGGCGAGCTGGTAGTCCACGTCCTTGATCCGGTAGAGGCCCAGCGCCAGGGTGGGGTAGAGGACCTCGGCGGCGACGCCATCGGTATCCATGTCCTTGACGCGCGCGTGGGGGTCCCAGCCGCCGCGGCGGCCCTGGTCGTGGCGGCCGTCGCGGCGCAGCTCTTCGGACCTCAGACCCGCCGACGCCTGCACGCCAATGAACTTGGGGGCGAAGCCATCGACCACGAAGAGGTCCGCGCCGTCCTGGCGGACGAAGTGGGGCGCGCGGCTTCGGAAGGCCGGGTCGATGTAGCGGCTCCACAGATCGGGAGGCTCGTAGACGTGGGAGTCGGCGGAGACGACGTCGTAGCTGACCATGGTCGGGCCCACCAGGCAACGCGCTTCAGGACGATGGTATCGCCCCAGGCCCAGGTCTGTCAAGGTGAGGGACAGGGTCTTTCAATCATGCGGCGCGTGGACGCTGGACCCTTCACCCCCTCTCTAGCTCTTCCCCGGAAGGGGGAGAGGGGAACCCCTTCCCCCTCGAGGGGGAAGGTCAGGATGGGGGTGACCGTCACCCCCACCTTCTGTCCTCCCCCGCAACGGGGGAGGAGATAACGCGGCGTAACCGGCTGCGCCCCTGCGTTTCCTACGAAGCTGGTAGCGAGTCGCCTTGACACCTGCAGCCACGCGCCGCACGATACGCTGGCGCCGTGGACCGCTGCTGGAGCGGCGCCCCTCAATCCTCCTCGGAGGGCTCGCGATGCGCTCTACCAAGTACCTCCTCGTGGGCGGCGGGCTCGCCTGCGCCGAGGCGATCAAACAGGTCCGCAAGCTCGATCCCGAAGGCCCGGTGCTGCTCGTAGGCGAGGAGCCCCATCTCCCCTACAACCGGCCGCCGCTATCTAAGGAGTTCCTGCGGGGCGAGTCGCCGCGGGAGAAGCTCCTCGTTTCGCCGGAGAGCTTCTACCGGGAGAGCCGAGTCGAGACGCTGCTGGGCGTCCGCGCCGAGGGGCTGGACACGGCCCAGGCCACGGTGACGCTGGCCAACGGCGAATCGGTGCGGTACGACAAGCTGCTCGTCGCCACCGGCGGGAGCCCGGTCCGCCTGACGGTTCCCGGCGCGGACGAGGGCGGCGTCTACTACCTGCGCACCGCCGACGACTCGGAGGCCCTCAGGCGAGAGGCGGCGCCGGGCAGGCGCGCGGTCCTTGTGGGCGCCGGGTTCATCGGGATGGAGGTGGCGGCCTCGCTGGCCCAGAAGGGCGTGCAGGTGACGGTCCTGGAGGCGCTGCCCCGGGTCTGGCCCCGGTTCGCGGGGGAGGGCCTGGCCGGCTTCGTCCAGCGCTACTGCGAGGGGCAGGGCGTGACCTTCCATACGAACGACCCGGTGGCCGAGTTCAAGGGCGGCTCCCGCGTGGAGTCGGTCCTGACCCGGTCGGGCCGGGAGCACCCGTGCGACTTCGTCTGCATTGGCGTGGGAATCCGGCCGCGCGTGGAGCTGGCCGAGGCCGGTGGGCTCATGGTCGACAACGGCATCGTCGTCGACGAGAGGATGCGCACGTCGCACCCGAACGTCTACGCCGCGGGCGACGTGGCGAACTACCCGGACACGGTCTTCGGGAAGCGCCGCCGCGTCGAGCACTGGGGCCACGCCGAGTACACGGGGCAGGTGGCCGGGATGAACATGGCGGGCAAGGAGACGGCCTACGACTTCCTGACCTACGTCTGGTCGGACATCTTCGACCTGCACCTGGAGTTCGCCGGCGACGAGAGCGAGCACGACCAGACGCTCGTGCGCGGCCGGATGGAGGAGCGCTCGTTCACCGTGCTCTACCTGAAAGCTGGGCTGCTGCGGGCCTACTTCGCCGTGAACACGCCGTCGAAGGAGTTCCCGGTCTTTCAGCGCCTGATCCGGCGGAAGAAGGACCTCTCGGCGAGCGTGGCGCAGCTCCAGGACCCGGCGTTCAACGTGCGGGGGCTGCTATAAGAAAGACTCACCACAAAGACTCTAAGGACACAAAGAAGAGCATGGGGATTGGGAGGGTTATCGTTTAGCACGTCGGGCCACGAGAGCTTGCTCCCGGGCCGAAGTAAGCAGGGGATCACATCTGCGTAGGGGCGGCCGGCCGCTTGCGCTGGAGCGCGTTGAGCGCTGACCCAGCCCTGAACCACTCGAGATGCTCAGCGTTCATGGTGTGCTTAGGCGGCTTCCATCACTGCCCGCTCGACCGCTTCCGGTAGCCGCACGAGGATGAAATACTCCGCAGGATAGAGATAACCATCTCCAGACCCATCAATGACGCGCAGCTGACGGTGCTTCGCTGCGTCAGTGTCTGGGATAAGTCTGTAGAGCTTGCCACGCTCTAAAGAAGCGAAGTAGCCTTCATTGCGTATACAGACAGCCAGTTTTCTGAGGGTCTTTCGATTTGTCGCCATGATCATCAATCCAGGTAGCGCTTGATTTTGAACTCCTTGCGGCCTATGCCTGTAGCTTCGTACCAGTGGATTTCGGCTAGACGGACGGTCCCGTCCGATAGTCGAAGCGTGCGCGAGTCACCGATAAGGGGCATTGTCAGATGGTCGTTGTGAACATCCCGCTTGTCCTGCGGTAGCACCCGGCGTCTTACACACCCTCGGTGGCCTCAGGGCGCGCGGTGGTCGACTCAGGACGACAGGATGGCAGTGCTAGCCCGCGCGCTTCTTCTGGAGCGCGTTGAGCGCCGAGCCGGCCCGGAACCAGCCGATCTGCTCGGCGTTCAGCGTGTGCTTCAGTTGGATGCGCTCCTCGGAGCCGTCCGCGTGGTGGACGACGGCGCCGACGGGCCTGCCCGGCGCCAGGCCAGCCAGGCCCGGCAGGCTGATCCGGTCCGTCTCCTGGATGCGGTCGTAGCCCTTGGAGTCGGCGAAGGTGAGCGGCAGGACGCCCTGCTTCTTGAGGTTCGACTCGTGGATTCGCGCGAAGCTGCGGGTGATGACGGCGGCACACCCCAGGAAGCGCGGAGTCATGGCGGCGTGCTCGCGGGAGCTGCCCTCGCCGTAGTTGGCGTCGCCGACGACGACCCAGCGCTGGCCCTGAGCCTTGAGGGCGCGGGCGACCTTGGGGTACGGCTGATCGCGCTCCCCGGTCAGCGGGTTCAGGCCGGCGCCGGCCTTGCCGGTGAAGGCGTTGACGGCGCCCAGGAAGGCGTTGTCGCTGATCTTGTCCAGGTGGCCGCGGTAGGCCAGCCACGGCCCCGCCGGCGAGATGTGGTCCGTGGTGCATTTGCCCTTGGCCTTGAGCAGGAGCGGGAGCTTGGCGAAGTCCAGGCCGTCCCACGGCTCGAAGGGCGTGAGGAGCTGCAGGCGCGGGCTATCGGGCGAGACCTCCACCTGGACGGAGCCCCCGTTCGCGGGCGGAGCCACGAAGCCCGCGGCGCCGGCGACGAAGCCCCTGGCTGGGAGGTCCGGCGCGGGCTTGGGCGCCTCCAGCCGGTACTCCTTACCGTCGGCCCCCTTGAGCGTGTCCTTGAGCGGGTTGAACGAGAGCCGCCCGGCCAGGGCGTAGGCCACCACAACCTCTGGGCTGGCGATGAAGGACATGGTCTCGGCGTTGCCGTCGTTCCGCTTGGGGAAGTTACGGTTGAAGGAGTTGATGATGCTGTTGCGCTGGCCGGACTTGATATCGTCGCGCTTCCACTGGCCGATGCAGGGGCCACAGGCGTTCGCCAGGACCTGGGCGCCGATGCTCTCCAGGATCGCCATCTGGCCATCGCGCTCGATGGTGGCGCGGACCTGCTCCGACCCCGGCGTCACCAGGAACGGCGTGGCGACCTTGCCGCCGTGGGCGTGGGCCTGGGCCGCCACGTCCGCCGCGCGGGCGATGTCCTCGTACGACGAGTTGGTGCAGCTCCCCACGAGGGCCGCGGAGACGTGGTCCGGGTAGCCGTTCTTGGCCACGTCCCCGGCGAGCTTCGACACGGGCCGGGCGAGATCGGGCGTGTGGGGGCCGACGACGTGCGGCTCGAGCTTCGAAAGGTCGATCTCGACGACGCGCTCGTAGTAGCGCCCGGGCCGTGCCTCGACCTCGGGGTCGGCGGCGAGGAGGGCGCGGTGAGCGTCGGCGAGACCGGCCAGGGCGCCTCGGTCGGTCCCGCGAAGGTACGAGGCCATCCGGGCGTCGTAGGGGAAGATGGAGCAGGTGGCGCCCAGCTCGGCGCCCATGTTGCAGATCGTGGCCTTGCCGGTGCAGCTCATGGTGGCGGCGCCCGGCACGAAGTACTCGATGATGCGGGTCGTCCGGCCGTCCACGGTGAGCAGGCCGCAGAGGTAGAGGATCACGTCCTTGGGGGCGGTCCAGCCGCTCAAGGCGCCCGTGAGGCGCACGCCGATGACCGTGGGGTGCAGGACCTCCCATGGGAAGTCGGCCATGACGTCCACGGCATCGGCGCCGCCCACGCCCACGGCCGCCATGCCCAGACCGCCGGCGTTGGGGGTATGGGAGTCGGTGCCGATCATGAGGCCGCCGGGGAAGGCGTAGTTCTCCAGCGCCACCTGGTGGATGATGCCCGAGCCAGGCTTCCAGAAGCCGATGCCGTAGCGCCGGGAGACGCTCTCGAGGAACTGGTAGACCTCGTTGTTCTCGGCGGAGGCGGTCTTGAGGTCGGCTTGGGCGCCGGCGCGGGCCTGGATCAGGTGGTCGCAGTGGACGGTGGAGGGGACGGCGGCGCTCTCGCGCCCAGCCAGCATGAACTGGAGCAGGGCCATCTGGGCGGTGGCGTCCTGCATGGCCAGGCGGTCGGGCTTGAGCAGGAGGTAGCTGTGGCCCGCCTTGAGCTCCTGCCCCTCGGGGTCGGCCAGATGGCCGTAGAGGACCTTCTCGGCGAGGTTCAGGGGCCGGCCGAGCCTGCGCCGCGCCACGGCCAGGCTGGCCTGGGCCCTGGCGTAGACCTGCTGGACCAGGGCGGGCGTGGACTCGATGGCGACCATCGCGAGGCTCCTTCAGCGCGGCGGACTGCGGCTGGCCGAGAAAGAGAGCCCGCTACGACGTCTCACCCTTGGGCGCCTGGCCGGGAAGGTCCAGGCCGTGGGAGTCGTACCGGACCGCTTGGCGCGTGGTAGGGAGCGTTCCCGGCCATGGGCTTGGCCCTGGCGAGCCTTACTTTTTGGCGAAGTAGTCCTTGTTGATCTGGATGTAGCTCTTCCACTGCTCGGGGAGGGCGTCCTGCTCAAAGATGGCGGTCACGGGACAGACAGGCTCGCAGGCGGCGCAGTCGATGCACTCATCGGGGTTGATGAAGAGCATTGTCTGGTTGTCCCAGTCGGCCGCGCCAGGGCGAGGGTGGATGCAGTCGACGGGACAGACCTCAACGCACGCGGCGTCCTTCACGCCGATGCAGGGCTCCGTGATGATGTAGGCCATTCGTGGCTTCCTCCTGGCGTGATGGCAACCAGCTAGTGTATAGCAGTTGTCCAGCCCCGACACGTCGGGGAGCGCAACGCCTTCGCGTTGGTAGCGGATACGGGATTCGAACCCGTGATCTCCTCCTTGAGAGGGAGGTGTCCTTGGCCACTAGACGAATCCGCCACGATCGATGGCTGGGGATCCTGGATTCGAACCAGGGCTGACGGATCCAGAGTCCGTTGTCCTACCGCTAGACGAATCCCCAGCGCAAACCGAGTCAGGACTCTCCCTGACTCGCGCCAATTGTAACCCACGGCGAACGGGTGTGGCAACCCCTGGGGAAGCGGGAACGGGCAGGCAGGGGCAAGGAGCAAGGACCCATTGCAAAAGTGTCATTCTGAGCCGCTAGGCGAAGAATCTGGGGGCTTGGGGAGGTTCCCCACCCCAGACCCTTCGCCCGGGGACGGGCTCAGGGTGACAGCAAAGAGAGGTGTTCATGGGTTTTGCAATAGGTTGTAGAACCCGGCGCCAAGCGGAGTTTGGGTGAGGTAGATTGTCCTCTCGCCTGAGGTGGACGGAGGGTCTCGCCAGAAGACCGGCGGCGGCGCGGCGTCAGGCCGCCGGCCGCAGCGCGGCGATGCCCTTCCGCATCCTGGCCACGCACCGCTCGCGGCCCAGCGCCGCCATCGTCTCGAAGAGGGGCGGCGCGACGGTGCGGCCCGTGACGGCCACGCGCACGGCTCCAAAGAGCTGCCCGGTCTTGAGGCCCAGCTCCTCGCCCAGGGGACGCAGGGCACCCTCCAGCGCCGCCGCGTCGAACGTGGGCAGCGTCTCGATCCGCGCCAGCGCCGCCTGGAGCGCCCGCAGCGCCCCCTCCGCGTCCGGGCTCTTCTTGTCGAACGCCCGGGCCATCTCTTCGGGCTTGGCCCGCACGTCCTCCTCGAAGAACAAGAGCGTGTGCTCCACCGATTGGTCCAGTCGCGTCAGCCGCTCTTGGACGAGCTTGGCTGCGCGCCGGGCGCACCGGC
>CAZKTO010000045.1:0-8278 GCA_964555685.1 uncultured Dehalococcoidia bacterium | reverse complement strand
CTCTTGGACGAGCTTCGCGATCCCCACCAGGTACCTGTGGTCGATGGGCCGGGGAACCTCGGCGGGCAGGCCGCCCTCGGAGCGCTCGAGGAACGGCTTCATGCGTTCGGCCAGCGTGGCGGGAGAGAGCTGGCGGATGTAGTGCCCGTTCATCCAGTCCAGCTTCTCGCGGTTGAAGATGCCCGCGGCCTTGTGGACACGCTCGATGGTGAAGTGGCGGACCAGGTCCTCGCGGCTCATGATCTCCGTTTTATCGTCCAGCGACCAGCCGATCAGCGCCAGGAAGTTCAGCATCGCCTCGGGCAGGTAGCCCTGATCGCGGTACTCCAGGAGGGAGATGGCGCCGTGGCGCTTGCTCAGCTTCGAGCGGTCGGGCCCCAGGATGATGGGCAGGTGGGCGAAGAGGGGGGGCTGCCAGCCGAACGCCTGGTAGAGCAACGTGTGGCGCGGCGTGCTGGAGACCCACTCCTCGGCGCGCAGGACGTGGGTGATCTCCATCAAGTGGTCGTCCACGACGTTGGCCAGGTGGTAGGTGGGGAAGCCGTCGGACTTGAGGAGCACCAGGTCGTCCAGGACGGCGTTCTGGAAGGAGATGTCGCCGCGGATGAGGTCGTGGAAGGCGGTCTCGCCCGACTCGGGCACCTTAAGCCGGACGACGCTGGGCGTGCCCCTGGCCTCCTGGGCCTGGCGCTCGGCCGCGGATAGATGGCGGCAGCGGCGGTCGTACATTGGCGGCCTGCCCTGGGCCTGCTGCTGCTCGCGCATCCGCTCGAGGAGCTGCGGCGTGCAGAAGCAGCCGTAGGCGTGGCCCGAGGCGACGAGCCGCTCGGCGTGCTGCCGGTAGATGCCGAGGCGGGTGCGGGCCGACTGGAAGTAGGGGCCGTAGCCGCCGCGCTCGCCCTCGCCGTCAGGGGCCGGCCCCTCGTCCCAGTCCAGACCGAGCCAGGTGAGGCTATCGAGGGTGGCCTGGGTCGCCCCTTCGACGATACGCGCCTGGTCCGTGTCCTCGATGCGAATGATGAAGGAGCCGCCATGGTGCCGCGCGAAGAGCCAGTTGAAGAGGGCCGTCCGGATGTTGCCGACGTGAGGGGTGCCGGTGGGGCTGGGGGCGTACCGGACGCGGACGTGGGCGGCAGGCTGGCTGGTCATGGCGGCATCCCATGCTAGCACAGCCGGCGGCGCCGGCGGCAAAAGTGTCATTCTGAGCCGTTAGGCGAAGAATCTGGGGCTTGGGGGGAGGTTCCCCACACCAGACCCTTCGCCCGGGGACGGGCTCAGACGTTGTGAATTTTTCCTTCGTAGGGGCAACCCCCCGTGGTTGCCCCAGATGGGCGGGCACCCTTCGGCTTCGCTCAGGGCAGGCTCCGGCCCGCCCCTACGGGCGATTTGTTCACAGCCTCTCAGGGTGACAGCGATTGGGCTCACCGACTCGTTTTGCAACCAGTTCTAGCGCCGGCGGCGTCCCGAAATCGAGGCGCGCCATCGTGCTGTGGTAGAATTTCGTGGCGAGGGTTTCATCGGACTATCCTGATGGACTGGATCACGCAGCGCGTCGCCATCTCCGGCTATCCGTCGTCCAAGACCGATCTCTCGGTCGTCGACGCCATCGTCAACCTCGATAGGTACACGCCCTACCGGACGGACGTCCGCTCGGAGCACCTGCCGCTCATCGACGGGCCCGGCAACCCGCACGAGGCGGTGGCGGAGGTGGTGCGGCGCGTCGACGCGCTGGCCCAGGAGGGCAAGGTCCTGGTGCACTGCGCCTCGGGGGTCAGCCGCTCGCCGTACGTTCTGGCCCTCTACTTCACCTGGCGGCACACCCTCTCCTTCGATGATGCCTTGGACCTGATCGCCCGGCGGCGCACCCGGCCGCTGAACATCGATCCTGGGCTCTTGGTGGACAGGGACCGGGTGCTGGCGGCCTTGAACGGGGCCTCGCACCGGTGACCGGGCCCGGCCGGGCGCTCTCGGCCGAGGCCATCCGGGCCGGCCTGCCCACGCGCTCTATCGGCCGGCGAGTGGTCTACCAGACCTCGGTCACCTCAACGATGGACGTGGCCACTGCCGAGGCGCGCCGAGGCGCGCCTGAGGGCACCATCGTTGTCGCCGACCACCAGACGCAGGGCCGGGGCCGCTTCCAGCGGGCCTGGGTCTCGCCTCCCGGTGCCTCGGTCTACCTCTCGATCGTCCTGCGCCCGGCCCCGGAGCGCCTCCTCGCCCTGGGGATCGTCGCGTCGCTGGCGGTGGCCCGGGCCGTCGAGCGTGAGACGGGCCTGCGCCCCTCGATCAAGTGGCCCAACGACGTCGAGATCGGCGGCCGGAAGCTGGCGGGCATCCTCGTCGACAGCGTCATGAAGGATGCCGGCGTCGAATTCGCCATCGTGGGGATCGGGTTGAACGTGACGCTGGACCCCTCGCGGCACCCGGAGATCGCCGCCACGGCGACGAGCCTGGCGCGAGAGCTGGGCCGGCCGGCGGACCGCCTGGCGGTGCTGCGGGCGCTCCTCGTCGAGCTCGACGCACTCTACGACCAGACCAACGCGGGACAGTCACTCGTCGCTGAGTGGCGGGCGCGTCTGAGCACGCTGGGTCGGCGCGTGCGGGTGACCTGGCCCGGCGATCCCTCCTCGGCCGAGGAGGGCGTGGCCGAGGACGTGGACGCCGACGGGGCGCTCCTGCTGCGCCGGGACGACGCGACACTGGCAAGGCTTATCGCGGGCGAGGTCAGCCTGCGGGGGTAGGGTCTCGGAGGGTTAGGTCCCGCCGTCGCTTCCCTTGTCCGAGTTGCGGACGAGGAAGGCCTTCACGAGGTCGATGGGCAGCGGAAAGATGACGGTGTTGGTGCGGTCACTGGAGATATCGGCGAGGGTCTGGAGGTAGCGGAGCTGGAGCGCGGCCGGGTGCGCCGAGATGATTCGACTGGCGTCGGCGAGGCGCTGGGCCGCCTGGAACTCGGCCTCGGCCTGGATGACCTTGACGCGCCCCTCGCGCTCGGCCTCGGCCTGGCTGGCCATGGCCCGCTGCAGGTCCTCGGGCAGCTTCACGTCCTTGATCTCGACGGCCGGGACGCGGACGCCCCACGCGTCGGTCCGCTCGTCGATGGCCTGCTGGAGCCGCTGGTTGATCTGGGGGCGCTCGGCGAGGAGGTCGTCCAGCTTGGACTGGCCCACGACGCTCCGGACCGTCGTCTGAGTCACCTCGCGCGTCGCTTGCACGTAGTCGGCGGCCCGGACGAGGGCGGCCTCGGGCTCGACGACGCGATAGAAGACGACGGCGATGATGTCGACGGTGACGCTGTCGCGGGTGATGGCCTCGTGGACGGGGACGTCGATGGTGGCGATGCGCAGGTCGATCCTGGTCATCGTCTTGAAGAGGGGCGGGACGAAGAAGAGGCCGGGCCCGCGGGCGCCCACGAGGCGGCCGGTGGCGAAGAGGACGCCCCGCTCGTACTCCTTGACGATGCGGATGGAGGCGGCGCCGTAGATGGCCACCAGCACAAGGACGATGATGACCGGGGCCAGCCAGGCGCCCATGGCTCACTCCTGAGACGAGGGGCCCGGGACGGCCGCCTCGCCCTTCCAGCGGCCAGATTGTACCACGGGCGGCCCGCGCTAGGGCCAGACGGTCCCGAAATCGGTCGTGCGCACGACGCGCATGGTGAACGACCGGGCGTCCTGCTGGGCCAGCCAGACGATAGCCGGCCCGACCTCCTCCGGGTCCTGCCAGCCGGTCCAGTCCATGTCCTTGGGGTAGATGGCGACGGCGCCCTCGGTCTTGACTCGCCCCGGCTGGACGGCCACCACGGAGATGTTGTGCTCCCGGACCTCGCCCGCCAGGCCCATGCTGAAGCGCTCCACGGCCGCCTTGGACATTCCATACATGGTGTCGCCGGGATAGCGGAAGGCGGCGGAGGCCCCCGAGGAGATGGTGATGATGACGCCCCGCTTCCGCTGGATCATCGTTGGAAGGACGGCCTGGCAGCAGAGGAAGACGCCGCGGATATTCAGGGCCACGAGGCGGTCGAAGCGGCTCACGGGGTAGGTCGCGACGCGCTCGTAGGTGAAGGAGCCACCGGCGTTGTTCACCAGCAGGTCGATGTGGCCGAAGGTCTCCAGCGTTTTCTGAACCATCGCCTTGACGTCGGCCTCCTGGGTAACGTCGCACTTGACGGCCAGGGCCTTGCCGCCGGCCTGCTGGATCCGTTCGGCGGTCTCGTGGATGGTGCCGGGGATGCGGCCCTGACTCTCGCTGCGGGCGGCCACCATGACGGCGGCGCCCTCGCGGGCCAGGACGGTGGCGATCCCCCGGCCGAGGCCGCGGCTGGCCCCCGTGACGATGGCGACCTTGCCTGCAAGCTGCATGCGTAAACCTCCTCACAGTCCCGACGAGTCGGGGCGGGGCTTCTCGAGTGCCTGAGCGATCGCGGTCGCAGCAGGCGAGCTATGGCCCTCTCCCTCCTGTCCCTCTCCTGCAAGGAGAGGGACGACACCCCTTCCCTGTAGGGAAGGGGGCCGGGGTTAGGGCCTTCGGGCGCCCATCGATTCTGGCCGCCGGACGGGGCTGTGTCAACGTGGCCGGGGGCGGGCGCATGCTATAATGCAACCCGTCCTTCCTCCAGGACGCCGCCGCGAGGGGACCCATGGCATCCACCGAACCATTGGTGCTCGTCGAACAGCGCGACCGCATCGCCAAGGTCACCCTCAACCGGCCCGACCGGCTGAACGCCCTCACCCCCGAGCTCGAGGAGCAGCTGGCGCAGGCCATCCGCGATCTGGACCGGGACGACGGGACGGGCGTCATCATCCTGACGGGCGCGGGGCGCGCCTTCTGCGCCGGCGCCGACGTATCGGGCCTCGCGGGCGGCAGCCGCCGGACCCAGTACAACACCGGGTCCCTGGACGACGTACGCCGGGCCTTTCGCTCGGCCCAGGAGATCATCCTGGGGCTCCAGCGGGTCGAGAAGCCGACCATCGCCATGGTCAACGGCGTCGCCTCCGGCGCGGGGTTCGACATCGCCTGCGCCTGCGACATCCGCGTGGGCTCGGAGCGTGCGCGGTTCATGTCCGCCTACATCCGCATCGGCCTCTTCCCCGGCTGGGGCGGCACCTGGCTCTACCCGCGGGTCCTGGGCCTGGCCAAGGCCGCCGAGCTCATCTTCACGGGCGACTTCCTGGAGGCGCCGGAGGCCTACCGGACCGGCATGCTGAACAAGCTGGTGCCCCAGGCCGAGCTGGAGGCGGCGACGATGGAGATGGCCCGCAAGATCGCTGCGGGGCCGCCCATCGCCCTGCGCCTGGCCAAGCTCAACCTCTACAAGGGCCTGGAGGTCGATCTGGAGACGGCGATGAAGTTCGCCGCAGCCAGCGAGACGATCACCCTCTCTTCCCAAGACCACAAAGAGGGCGTGGCCGCCTTCCGCGAGAAGCGGCCGCCCAACTACCAGGGGAGGTAGGCCCGGTGAAGCACGACTATCAAGGCTTCAACGGCGGCCCCAGGGTCTTCACGGGCCGCGCCAATCCGGAGATGGCCGGCGCCATCTGCCGTTACCTCCGGACCCCGCTGGGCAAGTGCGACCTCTCGGAGTTCAGCAACGAGAACATCTTCGTCAAGTTCCAGGAGAACGTCCGGCAGCGCGACGTCTTCATCGTCCAACCCTTCTCCTCGCCCGTGAACAGCAGCATCATGGAGTTCTTGATCATGATCGACGCGGCGAAGCGGGCGTCCGCGGGGCGCATCACCGCCGTCGTCCCCTACTACGCCTACGGCCGCACCGACAAGAAGGACCAGCCGCGGGTGCCCATCACGGCGCGCCTGGTGGCCGATCTCATCACCACCGCCGGCGCCGACCGCGTGCTGACGATGGACCTCCACGCCGGCCAGATCCAGGGCTTCTTCAATATCCCGGTGGACGAGCTGACGGCCATGACCATCCTCTCCAGCTACTTCCAGGACAAGGCGATCAAGGACCTGGTCGTGGTGGCCACGGACATCGGCATCTCGAAGCGGGCGCGGGACCTGGCCGAGCGGCTCAACGCCCCTCTCGCCATCATCGAGAAGCGGCGGGTGGAGGGCCAGCCCGAGAGCCTGAACGTCATCGGCGACGTGCGGGGCAGGAAGGCCCTCACCTTCGACGACGAGATCGATACGGGGGGCTCGCTGCTGGCGGCCGCCCGGGCGCTCCTGGCCGCCGGGGTGACGGACATCTACGCCTGCGCCACGCACGGGGTGCTTTCGGGCCCAGCGGGGGAGCGGCTCCGCACGGCGCCCCTCAAAGAGGTGGTGCTGACGGACACCATCCCGATCCCCGACACCAAGCGGGACCACAAGATCACGGTGCTCTCGGTAGCTCCCCTCTTTGGCGAGGCGATCCGCCGCATCCACGAGGGCGAGAGCGTGGGGGCGCTGTTCACGTAGGCTTGCCATCCCATGCGCGTCTACCTCCAAGAGCGCGCCGAGATCGTCCCGGGGCAGGTGGAGCGTTACCTGGCCGCGGTGGAGGCTGGCTGGGCCCACGCCGCCGAGGTGGGCGCGCGCTGCATGGGCGTCTGGTACACGGCGGGGGCCACCGGCCGCTGGCACGAGGTCTACTTCCTCTGGGAGTTCGCCGGCTGGGCCCACTACGCCGGCGTCATGGAGCGCCACGGCGGGCCCGGCGGCCTCGTCTCCTGGGCCGACGCCGACTGGAAGCTGCGGACCGGCGGCTCCTCCATCACCATGGAGCCCGACGAGCGCTCGCCGAGCCTGGACCAGCTGGTCCAATCGGGCCTGCGCAGCCGCCTCTTCATGCACGAGTACATCCGCGTCTCGCCGGGGAAGCGCCAGGCGTACATCGACCACTACCTGGAGAAGTTCCTTCCAGTCACGCGCCAGCACGGGCGGGAGCTCGTCGGCATCTGGTCGCTGATGGACCGCGCCAACGACGTGCTCATCCTGCTGGCGGTGAAGGACTGGGCCAACCACGCTGAGGGGATGGCCCGCCGCATGGGGGACATCCGCCGCTCGGGATGGCAGGAGTCGGCGCCGCTGCTCCGTCATGACTACGACCTGCGCATGCTGGTGGCGGGCCCGCGGGCGATGAACCCGCTGGCGCCCTAGGCTCGCGCCGCCTTGGCGCCCCTTCCGCCGGGCAATCGCGTCGTATGGAGCGAACACGGTGCAGGTCGTCGCGGTCACCCTGAGTCCCGATGCAATCGGGACGAAGGGCCTGGGGTGGCGACCCCGCAGCCCCGACGAGTCGGGGCGGGGCTTCTGGTGTCTGAACGATCGTGATCGCAGCAGGATCAGTATGGCCCTCTCCCTCCTGTCCCCCTCGAAGGACTCGGGGCAAGCTCTCTCCTGCAAGGAGAGGGACGATACCCCCTTCCTCTTTAGGGAAGGGGGCGAGGGGGTTAGGGCGTTGCCAACTCCAGGAAGCTGCGATCTCAACGGTTGAGTAACCTTCGATGTGTCGTGTAACGTGCTGCCGAGGCAAAGGTCTTCGGAACCCCGCCTTCTGCGGGGGCATCGGACGAAGACGCGATTGCCCTGGTTGGCTGAACCAGGCGCCTGCCTGGCTCGTTATATACCTGGCTCGTTATATAATTGAGGCTGGGGGCAGGCGGCGCCCGACCCTCCCCAATTCGCCCAAAGGCCCACCATGCTCAAGCTCTCCAAGATCCTCGGCGACGCTAACGAGAAGGAGTTGAAGTGGCTCCGGCCCATCGCCGGCGAGATCAACGCCCTCGAACCCGAGTTCCAGGCCCTCTCGGACGCCGATCTCCGGGCCAAGACCCAGGAGTTCCAGAAGCGGCTCCGGGACGGCGAGGAGTTGGAGGACCTCCTGCCGGAGGCCTTCGCCGCCGTCCGCGAGGCGGCCAAGCGCACCCTGGGCCAACGCCACTTCGACGTCCAGCTCATCGGCGGCATGGTCCTGCACCAGGGCAAGATCGCCGAGATGCGCACCGGCGAGGGCAAGACGCTGGTGGCCACCCTGCCGGCCTATCTGAACGCGCTCCAGGGCAAGGGCGTCCACATCGTGACGGTGAACGACTACCTGGCCCGGCGCGACACCCAGTGGATGGGCCCCATCTACCATCTCCTGGGCCTCAGCATCGGCTGTCTCCAGCACGAGACGTCGTACCTCTTCGACCCCTCGGCCGAGGTGGACGACGAGCACCTCAATAGCCTGCGTCCGGCGCCCCGCACGGAGGCCTACGCGGCCCACGTCACCTACGGGACCAACACCGAGTGCGGCTTCGACTTCCTGCGCGACAACATGGTCGTGGACCGGACGCAGATG
>CAZKTO010000044.1:0-25880 GCA_964555685.1 uncultured Dehalococcoidia bacterium | reverse complement strand
GCCCCCACCAGAGCTGGCGGCTGATGCACCAGTCGCGGATGTTCTCCATCCAGTTGAGGTAGACCTTGGCGAAGCGGTCCGGGACGATGGCGATGCGGCCGTCCACGACGGCGCGGTAGGCGCGGCCGGCGATGCTCTCGGGCTGCTCGTGGGAGCCGACCTGGACGAACCACTGTTTGCTGACCAGGGGCTCGACGACGGTCTTGCAGCGCTGGCAGTGGCCGACGGCGTGGGTGTGGCGCTCGGTCTTTTCGAGCAGGCCCAGGCGCTCGAACTCCTTGACGATAGCCTCGCGAGCCTCCATGCGGTCCATGCCGGCGAAGGGCCCGCCGCGCTCGTTGATGGTGGCGTCCGGGTTCATCACGTTGATGACCTCGAGATGGTGGCGCGTCCCGATCTCGAAGTCCGTGGGGTCGTGGGCCGGCGTGACCTTGACCGAGCCGGCGCCGAACTCCATCGACACCGCTTCGTCGGCGACGACGGGGATCTCGCGCCCGATGATGGGAAGCTTCACCTTGCGCCCCACGGCGCCCTTGAAGCGAGCGTCCTTGGGGTGGACGGCGACGGCGCTATCGCCCAGGTAGGTCTCGGGGCGGGTCGTGGCGACGGTCACGTGGCCGCGCCCGTCGGCGTAGGGGTAGCGCAGATACCAGAGGCTGCCCTGCACCTCGTGGTGCTCCGTCTCGAGATCGGAGAGGGCCGTGCGGCAGCGGGGGCACCAGTTGATGAGGCGCTCGCCGCGATAGATAAGGCCCTTCTTATAGAGGTTCACGAAGGTGGTTCGGACGGCCTTGGAGGGGCCGGGATCCATGGTGAAGCGCTCGCGGGACCAGTCGCAGGAGGCGCCGAGCGCGCGCTGCTGCTCGGAGATGCGATGGCCTTGCGTGCGGACCCAGTCCCAGACGCGCTCGAGGAACTGCTCGCGGCCCAGCGTGTGGCGGTCGAGGCCCTCCTTGGCCAGCTCGCGCTCGACGACGACCTGGGTGGCGATGCCGGCATGGTCGGTGCCGGGGAGCCAGAGGGTGGACTCGCCGCGCATGCGGTGCCAGCGGGTGAGGGCGTCTTCGATGGCGACGAAAACCGCGTGGCCGGTGTGCAGCTCGCCCGTGACGTTGGGCGGCGGCATGACGATGACGAAGGGCTTCCTGCCCGGCTCGATCCTGGGCGTGAAGAGGCCGCGCTCCATCCAGAAGCGGTAGAGGCGCTCCTCGACCTTCTTGGGCTCGTAGACCTTGGGGATGGGCGTCGTCTGTGTCACGGTGAGTCCCGGACAATCGTGTCGAAAATCGTCTCGTATTGTAGACCTCTCCCCGTCCGGAGGCCACCCCTCTCTCCCTGGGAGAGGGGGGTGAGGTTCCCCTGCTATAATCACCGCGACTTGCCCTTCTGGAGAGTCCCATGTCCACCACGATCAAAATTCTGGTCGCTCACCACATGGCGCGGCCCGAGGAGCTGGCCGCCATCGGCGCCGTGGACCCGCGCGTGAAGGTGGTCCACGCCCCGTTCGTGGACGAGATGACGCGCGGGTGGGTCGAGTCGTACCGCGCCAGCGGGTCGCGCAGCGTCGTCGATCTCAAGGAGGGCGAGTTCGAGCGGCAGGTGGGCGACGCCGAGGTGATCTTCGGCCTGCGGCTGCCGAGGAACATCACCCAGATCGCGCCCAGGCTCAAATGGGTGCACGTCTACGGCGCCGGCGTGGACTACCTGGCGGGCACCGGGCTCCTGGAGAAGGGGATCGCCCTCAGCAACTCGAGCGGCGTGAACGGGCCGCCCATCGCCGAGTTCGTGCTCATGTACATGCTGATGCACGTGAAGCAAATGATGAAGCGCGTCGAGGCGCAGCAGAAGCGGCAGTGGGTCCGCTACCCCAACGACGAGCTCCGCGGCAGGACGCTGGGGATCGTGGGACCGGGGCGCATCGGGGGCGAGGTGGCCCGGCGGGCCGGCGGCTTCGGCCTGCGCATCCTGGCGGCGCGGCGCGGCTACACGCCCGGCCAGCGGCTGCCCTTCATCGACGAGGTCTACCCGCGCGAGCGCCTCCACGAGATGCTCGCTCGGTGCGACTTCGTGGTGGTTGCCGTGAGCCTGACGAAGGAGACGACGCGGATGATTGGCGAGGCGGAGCTCCGGGCCATGAAGCCGGGCTGCTTCTTCATGAACGTCTCGCGGGGCGGGACCGTCGACCAGCCGGCGCTGGTCCGCGCGCTCAAGAGCGGGCACCTGGGCGGCGCCGGGCTCGACGTCTTCGATCCGGAGCCGCTGCCGCCGGAGAGCGAGCTGTGGGGCCTGCCCAACGTCATCATCACGCCGCACAACTCGGGCGGCGTCCGCGAGCACTCGAAGCGCGCCACGGAGCTCTTCTGCGAGAACCTGCGCCGGTACCTGAAGGGCGAGCCGCTGGAGAACGTGATCGATCCGAAGAAGGGGTATTAGACCTAACCCCTGACCCCTTCCCTAAAGAGGAAGGGGTATCGTCCCTCTCCCTTTAGGAGAGGGACGGGAGGGTGAGGGCACAGGAGCACACTATGGCCAAGACCTATCCGCGCATCGACGAGACGCTGGCCGGCTTCATCCGGCGGCAGCGCGTCTTCTTCGTCGCCACGGCGCCGCTCTCCGCCGAGGGCCACATCAACCTGTCTCCCAAGGGCCTCGACTCCTTCGCCATCCTCGACGACCGGACGGTCGCCTACCTCGATCTGACGGGCAGCGGCATCGAGACGGTGGCGCACCTGCGGGAGAACGGCCGCATCGTCATCATGCTCTGCGCCTTCGAGGGGCCGCCCAAGATCGTGCGGCTGCACGGGCGCGGCGAGGTGCTGCAGCCGGGGCATCCCGGCTTCGAACCGCTCCGGGCCCTCTTCCCGTCCCATCCCGGCGTGCGATCGGTGGTGCGCGTGGCGCTGGAGCGCATCTCGGACTCGTGCGGCTACGGCGTGCCGTCGTACGAGTTCAAGGAGCATCGCAAGCAGATGGGGCTGTGGTGCGAGCGCAAGGGCGAGGACGGTCTGGCGGCGTACCGTGCCGAGAACAACCGCCGGAGCATCGATGGCCTGCCGGCGTTGACCTAGGGAGACCGCAGGAACGGGAGCTCTCCCTCTCCGCGCCGGAGAGGGAGTCGGAGGGAGAGGGCGGGCCAAGCCTGGGGTGTGCATATGAGCGATTCGCTGCTGGGGCTCACGGACAAGGTTGTGGTCGTCACGGGCTCGGGCCAGGGCATGGGCCGGGGGATCGCCCTCATGTTCGCCCGGGCGGGAGCCCACGCCGTCATCGTCGATCTCGACGGGAAGAACGCCTTGGCCGTCGCCGGCGAGGTGCGCGCGCTGGGACGCCAGGCGATCGCTGTCCACGCCGACGTGCGCAAGCCGGAGGACGTCCGGCGGATGGTGGACCAGACGCTCGCCGCGTTCGGGCGGATCGATGTGGGCGTGAACAACGTGGGCGGCCTGGGCGGCCGGGCGATGCAGCCCGTGCGCGAGGCCTCCACCGAGTTCTGGGACGGCGTCGTGGAGCTGAACCTGCGCACGACCTTCCTGTGCTCGCAGGCCTTCGCCCGCGCTATGATCGACCGGGGGACGAAGGGCGTGATCATCAACATCGCGTCGATCAGCGGCCTGCGCGGGTCGGCGCGCCTCGCGCCGTACGGCGCGGCCAAGGCGGGCGTGATGCACCTGACGCAGACGCTGGCGATGGAGCTGGGCCCCCACGGCATCCGCGTGAACTGCGTGGCGCCGGCCTCCATCGACACGCCGGACGTGGCGAGGCACATGACGCCGGAGCGGAGGGCCGCCACGGCCAGGGCGATGCCCCTGGGCCGGACGGGCGTGCCGGATGACATCGGCGGCGTGGTGGTGATGCTGGCATCCGATCTCGCAGGCTACGTGACGGGCCAGACGCTCCTGGCCGACGGGGGCCTCTCCTGCACGTCGGCGCGGCCGCCGGCGGCGGGCGGATAGCCCACCACCCCATGCCCCTCGCCGCCGCCCTCACGCTCTCCCTCCTGGCCGGGTACGCCCTCGGCAGCCTGCCCTTCGCCTACTGGCTTGCGCGTCTGCGGGGCGTGGACGTTACCGCCGTCGGCTCCGGCAATCCCGGCGCGGGCAACGTCTTCCGGCAAGTCAGCCCGTTCCTGGGCGTTGCCGCCCTCGCCCTCGACCTGGCTAAGGGCGCGAGTGCGGTGTTGATTGGCCACGCCCTCGGCCTGGGGCCTGGGGCAAGCTTCCTGCCGGGTGCGGCGGCGCTGCTGGGCCACTGGCGCTCGCCGTTCCTGGGGTTCCGTGGCGGCGCCGGCCTGGCCACGGCGGGAGGCGCTGGACTGGGCGTGCTGCCGGTTTCGGGAGGCATCGGCTTCGGCGTATGGCTGTTCACTACGGTCACCACCCGCAACGTCGGATGGTCCGCAGGGGCGGCCTATGCGACGCTCCTGGGCGTTTCCCTTGCCCTTGGCGACTCGGCGAGAGCCATCGGCACAGTCATGGGCCTGGGGGCGCTGGTGGCCGTCCGGGCACGCCTGTGGCCACCCTGGGCCTGGGCGAGCCCTCCGAGACGGGCGGCGGGCGCCGTCCTTGGGCTGGCGCTGGTCGTGGCGCGGCGGGCGCGGGCGCTCCCCTCACAGCCCAGAACCTGAACCCAAGAAACCGCAGACGACGCAGATTGCACAGATTGGGGTGCCACACACTCCCCCTTCCCATGCAGGGAAGGGACAGGCGCCGTCCTGAGCCGAAGCCCCGAGCCCGGCGTGGGGGTCTTATCGAAGGAGGGTTAGTCTCCTGGTATCATATCCACCGCTGCCATGACTGGACCGCTTTCGCGCTTCAAGATCATCGAGTGGGGTGAAGGTCTCACCGCACCCTTCGCCGGCAAGGTCCTGCGCGACCTGGGGGCCCAGGTCGTCAAGGTGGAGTCGCTGCCGCGCGGCGATCCGGGCCGCGATCTGCCGCCCTTCGCCGGCGGCACGCCGGGCCACCAGCGAAGCCTCCTCTTCCAGCACCTCAACGCCGGGAAGCGCGGCGTCGCCATCGACGTGCGGGAGGCGGCGGGCCGCGACCTCCTGCTCGCCCTCCTCAGCGAAGCCGACGCCCTGCTCGAGGACCGGCCCTTGAAGCTCAAGGAAGCCTGGGGCCTCACCTACGACCGCCTCCACGAGGCCGTCCCGGCCCTCGTCGTCGCCACCGCCAGCCCCTACGGACAGACGGGCCCGTACCGGTACGACCCAGGCTACCCCTCGGTCTCGTTCCACATGAGCGGCGCGGGATACGTCACGCCGCCCTCCATCGAGCACGCGGGCCAGCCGCCCATCTCGCTCCCCGGACGGCCCGCCGCCGTCATGGGCGGCCTCGTGGCCGCCGCCGGGCTTCAGATGGCCCTCTGGGCCCGGCAGTACGACGGCCAGGGGCGCCACGTGGACGTCTCGGAGGCCGAGTCGATGCTGCCCACCATGGCGACGCCCATCAACCGCTTCTCGTTCGAGGGCCAAGTCGAGTCCCGGGCCGGGCGGGTCCAGGGCGTGGCGCCCTTCGACTTCTACCAGGTCAAGGACGGCTACGCCAGCATCTTCCTCGTCCAGGAGGCGCACTGGGAGCGGTTCGTGGCGCTCATGGGGAGCCCGGCGTGGGCCAAGGCCGAGATGTTCACCGATCGCCGGACGCGCGCCCAGTACAAGGAGGACCTGGCCGCCCTCATGGAGCCCTGGCTGCGCGAGCAGCGCAACGAGGAGCTCTACGTGAAGGCCCAGGCTATGGACATCCCCATCGGCCCGGCGCGGACGATGGACGAGGTCCTGGCCGACCGGCACTTCGCCGAGCGAGGCGTCTTCCGGCGGGCGCGCCACCCCGAGCTGGGACCGGTGACCTGGCTCCACCCGCCGTACCGGTCGTCGCGGGGGCCGTGGCCCACGCCGCCGCCCGCGCCGGAGCTGGGCCAGCACACCGCCGAGGTCCTGGCCTCCTGGCTGGGGCTCTCGCGCCGCGACCTGGCCGGCCTCGCCGCCGCGGGGGTGATCTGATGGCTGCGCCGAAGCCCCTCCCGCTCTCGCAGGTCCGGGTGCTGGAGCTGGGTGCCGCCGTGGCCGCCCCCTTCTCGGCCTCGCTCCTGGCCGACGCCGGTGCCCAGGTGATCAAGTTCGAGACGGAGCGCCGGCCCGACAACCTCCGGGGCAACTGGCCCATGCACGAGGGCGTGGCCGGACGCGAGCGCAGCTTCTACTGGCACCTGATGAACCGGAACAAGCTAGAGCTGACCCTGGACCTGGTGCAGCCCGCGGGCCGCGCCACCTTCCTCGATCTCGTGGGCATCAGCGACGTGGTGGTGGAGAACTTCTCGGCCGGAACGATGGAGCGCCTGGGCGTGCCCTACGCTGTCCTGCGGCGTGTGAACCCGGCCCTGGTCATGGTCTCCCTCTCGGGCTTCGGCGCGACGGGCCCGGCCCGCTCCTACGTGGGCTACGGGCCCCTGGTCGAGGCGGTGACGGGCTTCGCCAGCCTGGGCGGGTATGCCGGAGGCCCGCCGGTCCACTCGGCCTTCGTCTACACGGACTACGTCTCGGCCGTCTACGCTGCGAATCTGATCCTGGCGGGCCTCATGGAGCGGGCGTCGACGGGCCGCGGCGTCTACTTCGACCTCTCGCAGGCGGAGGTCGCCCTCAACGCCATCCCGGAAGCGGTGCTGGAGTACGCCGTGAACGGCTCCATCCCGCAGAAGCGCGAGGACCGGGACGAGTTCGTGCCCGTCCACGGGGTCTACCCGTGCCTGGGGTACCCCGACAGGTCGGGGTCCGACCGCTGGGTCGCCCTGGCCGCCCGGACGGAGGACGAGTGGCTGGGGCTCTGCCGCGCCATGGGCAGGCCGGCCTGGACGCGCCGCCCGGAGTTCGCGGGCCCGGCCCAGCGAGCGGCCCACCGCGATGCGCTGGACCGTCGTATCGCCGGGTGGACAGGGCGGCGGACCGCGGCCGAGGCGGCGGCGCTCCTGCGGCGGCACGGCGTACCGGCCTCGCCCGTGAACAACATCCAGCAGACGATGGACGACCCGCAGATCCAAGCGAGGGGCGCGTTCCAGGAGAACCGGCACCCCGTCATTGGGGTGAGGCCCGCCTACGCGTCGCCCGTCTTCATCGAGGGCGTACCCAGGGCGATCCGGAGCCACGGCCCCCTGTGGGGCGAGCATAACGACTACGTCTGCCGGGAGCTCCTGGGCCTGCCGCAGGAAGCTCTGTCGCGCCTGGGTGCGGCGAAGGCGCTGCGGTAGCCCTCAGACCATGGTCGGCAGGGCCTTGGGGACGGCCAGCGCCAGGGCGCCGTAGGCAACGAGCGCGACGGCGGCAACGCGAGCGGCGTGACGGCCCAGGGGCAGCGCCTTCTCGGCGAAGATCAGGGCCGTGACGGCCGCCATGGCCGCGACGTTCATCACGCCCAGCGGAAAGAGGATGGCGAAGAGGAGCCAGCAGCAGCCCAGGCAGTAGACGCCGTGCTCCACGCCCATGCGGGCGGCGCCGGCGTAGCCCTCCCTCCAGGAGGTCATGACGAAGTCCAGGGGCGTCCGGCACTTGGCGAGGCAGGCGCGCTTGAGCGGCGAGAGTTGGTAGAGGCCAGCCAGCAGCAGCACGCCCCCGCCCATCCGGGCGGCATGATCCATGAGCCACGAGGACTCCTCCGCGGCGCGCTCGAGCCCCGCGGCGACGCCATAGGCCACGACGCCGAACGCCGTCCAGACGACCAGGTACGCGGCGACGAAGGCCCCCGTGGGGACGTGGGCCTGGCCCCTGGCCGCGCGCCCAGCGTGGACGCGAGCGAAGGTCAGGACCATGGGCGCCGCCGTGGGGAACATCATGGCCACCATCATGGCGACCCAGATAGCGATGAAGAGCGGGGCGCCCATGCCCATGGTCAGGCTCATGTCGTCGCCCCCCGCGACCGATCGCCACGCCACGATCGCCCAGGCGCCGGCCGCCAGCGCGAGCAGCGCCGCCAGGATCGCGGCTCGCTCTCGCGCCATGGACGTATCGCGGGAGGCCATCAGCGCTCCTCCCCGGGCGGCCGAGCCTGAGAGACTTTCGTCCGGGCGTTGAGCAGCGCCCCCGTCGTGGCCACGCAGTAGGGCACGGCGTAGGTCAGGGGGACCTTCCATGCCAGGGCCAGCGTCGCATCCCCCCGAGCGATGATATTCCCCCCCATGTGAGGGGCTTTCGTAGGGGCGGGTCTGAGACCCGCCCCTACGGTCTTGCGGGCAAGCGGCTCGCGGGTGCCACAATCTCGCCAATGATTGATGGCCGTGAGGGCGGTCCCGACGATGATGGAGATGACGGCCGAGCGGGTCACCAGGGGCCGGTGCCGGAGGGCGCAGCGGAGGCAGCGGGTCACGGTCCCGGCCGCCGTCCGCAGCTCACAGGCCCAACCGCGCAGGGGGCGCTGGCACCGGCCGCAGGCTGCGGGAGGCGCCGTCGCGGCCACGGCGGGAGAGCCCGCCTGCTCCCTAGTTGCCGTACTTGACCCGCGCGACGAAGCCGGCCTTGTTGGGGTAGGAGAAGGTCAGGCCCGGCACCTTGGACTGGGCCACCTTGGCCGAGACGACCTGCGCGCCCTTGAAGAGGAACCCCGTGGGGTGGACGATCCTGATGCTCTCGGGCTCGCCGCTCACCGGGTTCTTGACGGGCTCGAAGGCCATGGAGACGGCCTTGCCCATCTTGACGCCGCTATTGCGGCCCCGGCCGGAGAACTCGAAGGGCACGAAGAGCGGGTCCAGCGCCTTGGCGAGGGTCTGGACGATGAGCTCGAAGGGCATGCCGCCGGCCTGGCCCGTGGCGATCTGGAGCAGGGCCTCGCGCTGCTTGGCGCTCGCCCGCTCGTCCACCAGGATCACGGCGGTGCCGCCGCCCTTGTGGATCGGCCCCGGCCAGCGGGCCGAGAACCCAAGGGCCAGCCCATCCAGCCTCACGTTCCCGTACCGCCCTTGGGCGATGCGCCACGCCCCCATCCCCTCGCAGAATCCCATGGTGGGGGGCGCCTCGAACTCACAGGGGCATCCGTAGTCGCAGTTGCAGGCCTGATAGTAGTCGCCCTCGAGCGTCCATTGCACCTTGGCCGCCTTCGCCATCGATGCCTCCTCAGCGGGCTGTTCAGACCGGCCCGCGCGCTGGATTGCCCGATAGTCTACCGCGCAGGCCGGCGACGGTCAACCTGTGCGGCTCAGGACAATGAAAAGACCCTGCATGCCCAGCCCATCGGCTTTACAGCCCCTGGAGGCCGTGCTAGCATCCCGCCATCACCGGGGCAGGTCCTTTGGGAGAACCCCGGCGTCAGCCTGCGGCCGCCAGGGCCGCCACCGCCGCGAGGGATGCCACCGTGAAGAAGCTCATCATCGCCGTCGGCCTCAACGAGAACGTCCTGCGGGACCAGAACCCCAACGTCCCCATCACGCCCGAGGAGATCGCCAGGGACGTCTTGGCCTGCGTGGAGGCCGGCGCCACCATCATCCATCTCCACGCCCGGGATCCCAAGACCGGCGCCCCCAAAATGAACGACCCCGACCAGTACCTCCAGATCTTCCACGCCATCCGCAAGGTCGCGGACGTGCCCGTCTACCCCACCTATCCCACCAACGTCGGCCTGGAGGAGCGCTGGCGGCACGTCGTCGCCCTGGCCAAGGACCCGGACGCCCATCTGGAGATCGCCCCCATCATCGCCGGGACCACAAACCTCGTTCACTACGATCCGAAGGCCAAGCAGCTGCGGGGCCGGCAGCTCGACCAGACAGTCCTCTTCAACCCCTACTCGTACATCATCCATCACCTGGAGCTGGCCCGGAGGCACGACCTGTGGGTCTCCCACGACGTCTTCGAGCCAGGGATGGTCCGCAACGTCGTGACGCTCTGGGAGATGGGCCTCTACCACCGGCCCATGCTGCTCAAGTTCTTCATGGCGGAGCATCATCCGTTCGGCTTCCCGCCGGAGCCTCGGTTCCTCCAGGTCTACGCGGAGATGCTGCCGCCAGGCCTTGACTGCGAGTGGCTCTTCCTGCCCTTCGGAGTGAACCACGCCAAGGCCCGGGAGCTCTGGATCTGGGCCATCGGCCACGGGGGCCACGTGCGCGTGGGCGTGGGCGATAACCCTTCGGGGCCGGGCTACCTGCCGACGAACGCCGAGCGGGTGCGCGAGATGGCGGCCCTGGCACGGAGCCTGGGGCGCGAGGTGGCCACGGTGGCCGAGGTGCGGGCCCGCTTCGCGCCCGTCACGGTCGCGCACGCGCGCTGAGCGGGCGGCGCTCGTCAGGGGGTCTTTCGCTGCGCTCTCGGACTGTGGTAAACTTTTGGCAACTCCGAGGACCACTGCAAGGACGTTCCGCTAACCGCGTTCGAGGAGACTTGCAACGCTTGCGGCGCCTGCTACGGACTGGAGAATCTGCGCACTGAGGAGCGCCGCATGAATATCTATGTGGGTAACCTGCCGCACGAGGCGAACGACGACGAGCTTCGCGCCGCCTTCACCCAGTACGGGCAGGTGGCCTCCGCCCAGGTCATCAAGGACCGGTACTCGGGCCGGTCGCGGGGCTTCGGCTTCGTCGAGATGCCGAACAACACCGAGGCCCAGGCCGCCATCATGGCGTTGAACGGCAAAGACTTCAAGGGCCGGACGATCACTGTGAACGAGGCCAAGCCGCGCCAGGACCGGGGGGACGGCCCGCCCCGCCGGAGCGGTGGTGGCGGCGGCGGCTACGGCCCGCGCTACTAGCCCCCAGCCATAACCTGTCCGTCCCGCGCCCGCGGGAACTCCAAAAGAGACGAGCAGCGCCCCGATACATCGGGGCAGGGCCTCGTTGTAGCGCGGGTGGCGCATCGGGAAAGGCATGGAGCGGACGCTGGCAAACGTGAAGCGGACGGCGGAGCACCAAGGCCGCCCGTCGTAAAGTAGGGGCGGGTCTGAGACCCGCCCCTACGATTTTAACGACGGCGCAGCCGCGCGCGCTCTGGCCTTGAAGTACGGGATCACGTACTTCCCGAAGAGCTCCATGGAGCGCATGATCTTCTCGTGGGAGATATAGCCCACCTGCATCTGGCAGAGGACGCGGTCCAGGCCCGCCTCCGCGTGCCGCTCGATCTTGCGGATCACCTCATCCGGGTCGCCGCCGATCACCATATCGGCCTGATCGAAACCTTCGGGCCCAATCTCCTTGGTGAAGTATTTCAGGAGCATCGGGTACTTCTTCAAGACGGGGCTATTGCGGTCGCCGGACTCCCACGCGGCCCGGAGCTCGATAGAGCGGTCGAACCACCAGTACACGGCGTCGTAGAAGCCGTTCTCGATGGCCTGGCGCTTCGTCTCGGCGCAATGGACCATGGTGTAGGCGCCCACCTGGTTATTCACGAAGGCGCCCACGGGTTTGGCCCTGGCGATGTGCTTGCGGTAGGTGGCGACGCGCTCGGCCACCAACTCCAGCGGGACGAGGATGGTGAGCCCCAGGGCACCGATGCCCAGGTCGCCGGCCAGGGGGAAGCTCTCCTCGTTGGTGGCGGCCATCCAGATGGGCGGGTGGGGCTGCTGGAGCGGCTTGGGCAGGACGTTGCGCTCGGGTATCTCGAAGTATCTGCCCTTGTACGAGAAGGTCTCATTCATCCACATGCGAGGGATGATCTCGAGCGCCTCGCGCCACATGTCGCGGGTCTGGGCGGGATCGATGCCGAAACCCTCCTGCTCGAAGAGCGTGGAGCGCCCGGTGCCGAACTCGAGGCGGCCGTTGCTCAGGATGTCGAGCACGGCGGCCCGCTCGGCGACGCGGATCGGGTGATTGAACGGGTAGGGGAGCAGGACGACGCCGTGGCCCAGGCGGATGTTCTTGGTGCGCTGGGCCACCGCTCCGAGGAAGATCTCGGGCGCCGCCGAGTGGGAGCGCTCGACCCGGAAGTGGTGCTCGACGAGCCAGACCGTATCGAAGCCCATCCGGTCGGCCAGCTCGATCTGCTCCATGGCCTGCCAGTAGACCTCGTATTCGCCCTGGTGCTGGGGCTTGGTCCAGGGCTTGGGCATCTGGAGCTCATACAGAAGGTCGATCTTCACCTGGTCACCCCCGCTGGCCCCTCAAGGGGCGGCATCGTTCCCGTTCCAATCCGGCGGACGTTCGTGTCCCACCCGCCCAACCTAGAAGACCGCTATCGGATTGACGGGCGAGCCGGTGCCGTTGGTCACGCGGAGCGGGGCGATGGTGAGCAGGAACTCCCAGCGCTGGTGCCGCTCGCAGGCCGCCGCCAGCTCCTCCAGGTTCGCGTTGTCGATGAGCCAGAGGCCCATGGCCACGATGCCCACGAGATGGATGGGCATGGGCACCTTGGTGTAGCCGCTGGGGTGCACGTCCTGGGCCGTGTCGGAGCCCAGCATGGCGATCTGCCGCTGGTGGAGCCAGGGGACACAGGCGCCGTGCATGCCGATGCGCTCCTCGCGCAGGTTGGTGGGGCCCGCCTCCTGGCGCCGGCGGTAGGCGCCGGTCCTCACCAGCAGCACGTCGCCGGATGAGACCTTCACCCCGCAGGCCTTCTCGGCCGCCTCCAGGTCCTTGGGAAAGACCGGGACCTTGGGCTCGATCCACTTGGCGCCCCGTGTCCGGGCGACATCCAGGAGGACGCCTCGCGTCACGACGCCGTGCTTCAAGAGGTCGATGGACTCGACGGTGGCGCCCTCGGCCGTGGTCACCCTCTCGGCGGGGTAGCCGTTGTACATCTTGCCATCGAAGAACATGTGGGCCAGGCTATCGACATGGGTGACGGTGAAGCCGTGGAAGGCGAGGCCGATGAAGTCCGAGGAGGCCTGAAGCTGGCCGGGGGCGCTCTTCTTGCCTGCCCACCTCTCGCCGCTCGAGGCCATGTAGTGGATGGGCGGGGAGAAGACGTCCGGCGCCTGTTCCTTGGAGATGGGACGGGCGCAGGTGACGCTCTCGCCGGCGCGGACCAGGGCCGCGGCCTGCTTGCGCTTGGCGGGCGTGATGTAGTTGATGGTGCCGAGCTGGTCGTCCTTGCCCCACTTGCCCCAGTTGGAGCAGGACTTCATGTAGCCGTGGACCTCGTCTTCCGTCGGGACGCGCTTGGGCGGCATCAAGACCTCCTTGACCGGTCACCGCATGCGGCGTGCCGCGCGACGCTCCGCCCGCCGAGGCACGCCTGGGAGATTATTGCATGGGCATTCAAGAGGCGCCAGGCCGGCGGCGCACCGGACCCTAAGCCGCGTGGAGCGGGTCCGCATCCGTAAACTCAAACCGCGCGCCGAAAAAGTCCTCCGGCGCGATGCTCCAGGCTCCGGCCACGCACCCGTCCTCGACGATGCGCAGCCCGTTGGCCTGCACATGCCGGGCGGCCTCCGAAAGGCGCTCCACCTTCCACACCACCGAGTACATGCCGGGCCCGCGGCGGCGCAGATAGCCAGCCACCGGGCCGGTCTCGCTCGTGGGGCGCGCCAGGCACAGCACGGAGCCGCCAACGCTCAGCCACGACCGCTGGAGGCCGGGTGTTTCGTCCTCGCGCAGGACGCGAGCGCCCCAGACGTCCCGCAGGTGGTCCCGGGCCCCATCGAGCTCCCTCAGCACGAAGGTGATGCACGCCAAACGCTCCAGCGTCGAGGGGTGCCCAGCGATCCAGCCGGGGCTCCAGCCGCGGTAGCGGTACGGGTCGTTCGGCATGGCGACGCTCGTAACCTCGTAGAAGATGCCGAAGGTGTCCTTGGGGTGGGCGATGAAGAACGAAGCGTAGCTCGTGGGGACGCGCACGCCTTTGGCCTCGATGGCCCGCAGGGCCGCCGCCAGATCGTCCACCTCGAACTCGATGGACTGAAGGCCCTCCCCATACCGCTCAAGGTAGCGGCCCAGGACCGTGGAGGGCGAGCGGGGACTCATCGGCTCCAGCATGAAGTTGGCGGCGTACATGAGGTTCATGTCCCGGTCCTCGCCCTCGAAGTAGCCCTCGGCGAAGACCCAGGCGCCGAGCACATCCATGTACCGGCGGCGGGCAGCCGCGAGGTCCCGCACCACGTGGATGGCGTGGACGATGCGGCGGACGTGGATGGGCTCGGTCACGGACGCTGCGCCCTAGGTGATCTTGGCGAGGACGTCGTTCCCGATACGCTCCAGGAAATTGATCTGGTCCTGGAAGGTGGGACGGGCCGCGCCGGGCAGGGCGGGGCGGAGGAAGACGCGGGTGACGCCGGCCTCCTCATAGCGGCGGAGGTTGTCCGGCGTGGGCGGCAGGCTGCAGTTGGTGGTCACCTCGAAGGGTCTGTCGAGGCGGCCGGCCTCGGCGCGGGCCCGGTCGAGCTTGCGGACGACCTCGCGTGCCTCATCGGGCGTGCAGGGGCCGGCGGCGATCCAGCCATCGCCCAGGGCGCCGGCGCGGCGCAGCGCCGCTGGGGTCGTCCCGCCGAACTGGATGGGCGGGTGCGGCTTCTGGGCCGGCTTGGGCTCGAACTTGACCGGCCCGAAGGAGTAGTGCTGGCCGTGATACGCAATGGTCTCCTGGGTCCAGAGGGCCCGGAGGATCTCGACGATCTCCTTGGTGCGGCTTGCACGGTCCTCCCAGCCCTCGCCGACGGCCTCGAACTCCTCGCGAAGCCAGCCGATGCCGACGCCCAGGATGGCCCGTCCCTCGGAGAGGCGGTCGAGGGTGGCCACGGCGCGCGCCGTGACGAAGGGGTTCCGCAGCGGCAGGATGTAGACGCCGGTGCCCAGCCGAATCCTGCTGGTGGCCGCGGCCACGTACGCCAGCGTGACCCACGGATCGAGGATGGGCGTGCTGGGGTTGACCGGCGGGCGGCCGCTCTCGGAATAGGGATAGGTGGGCGGAATCTCGGCAGGAAAGACCAGGTGCTCCGCCACCCAGAGGGACTCGACGCCCACCTCCTCCGCCTTGCGGGCGAAGGTGGCGAAGGAGCGGGAACTCAGACCAAAGAGAGAGACGCCCACCTTGATGGCCACTGCCGTACCCTCCCAGCGCCCGGCGCTTCCCACCCGGCGCCGCCGCCATTATTCCAGGCGCAGCTTGCGTCCGCTGCCCGCCAGCCCGCCTACGGCGGGGCGCTTTTTGAGATAGTTTCTTATCCCAGGCGCAGCTTGATCTTCACCCGGTCGTCGAAGACGGTGACCGCCTCCACCAGGGTCTGGAGCAGCGCCCGCCTGAGCGAGAGGTCCATGGCGGGCTCGCAGGCCGCCAGCCGGTCGATGAAGGCCACGGCCTGCTCCCCAGGGGACTGCCCGTCCCCCTGAGCGGGCACCGCGCGGTCGAGACTGGCGAGGCGCTCGTCCAGCTGGCGGCGGGCGCCGAGGAGCTGGGAGATCTGGGCGCGGAAGCGCTGCTGGCTTACGGCCCCCGTGGCCGCCGTGTGGAGGGCCTGGCGCAGGCGCCGCTCGACACCCCGGCGGGCCGTGAGGAGCTTCTGCCGCTCCTTGACCGAGGGCCGCGCCGCCCCCGCCTTCTCCTGGCACGGCTGGATGGCGCCCAGGCGGGCCTGCTGCCCTTGGAGGTACTCGAGCACGATGGCCTCCAGCTCCCCGGCGCGCCGGGTGTGATACTCGCAGACGCTCTGGTTGGTGCGCGACTGGCACTGGTAGTAGCGGTACTGCTTTTCGACCCGGGAGCCGTCGCGCCGCCGCGTCCACGCCTGCTTCCGGGTCACGCCCACCATGCGGTTGCCGCACTGGCCGCAATAGATCAGGCCCGAAAGCAGGAAGGGCTCCGCCTGGCCGTTCTTGCGCCGGGGCCGCCGCTCGTCGAGGCGCGACTGGGCCCAGCGGAACATGTCTGGGGTGATGATGGCCGGGTGGCTGCCCGGGATGCGCATGCCGAACCGAGTGTACGTGCCTAGGTAGGCCCGGTTGCGGAGGATATCGCGGATGGTCACCATGCTCCAGTTGCGGCCCTTGCGGGTCGGGATCTTCTGCTCGTTGAGATGGCGCACGATGAGCCGGATGCCCATGTTCTTCTGGGTATAGAGGCTGAAGACGAGGCGGACGGTATCGGCCTCGACGTTGTGGACCTCCAGCTTCTTGGTGCGGCCGATGCGGTAGCCGTAGGGCGGCTTGCCGAGCCCCTCGCCACGGATGGCGCGCTTCCGCATGGCGCTCTTGATGCGCTCGCCCAATTCCAGAGCGTGGTCGCCCTTGGACCACGGGCCGGTGGCGACGCGGATCGGGTCCACCAGCGCGCCGCCGAGCACCTGGACGCGGGCGCCCAACTCCTCGAGCTCGAGGACGGCGATGGCGACATCGTCGCGGCGGGCGCCGAGGGCGTCCAGGGCGGGGACCACCACCGTGAGAGGCCCGCCCTCGCGGCGGATGCGGTCCAGCATGGCACGATAGGTCGGCGAGCCTTCGGGCCCGGCGCCATCGGCATCGGCGAAGGTGCCGCAGGGCTCGTAGCCGTTCCTGCCGCAGAAGGCGTGAAAGAGCCGCTCTGTCTCCTGGAGCACGCGCTGCCGCTCCTCGGCCCCGTCCACTGATGGCCGGAAATAGCCGATGGCTTTCTTGGCGGGGGGCGCGGCGGGAGCGTCGGCGCCTCGGGTCTGCATGGGCGTCCTTGCTTCAACCGCAGGAAATGCGGATAGGCATCGCTGATCGATTGGGGGCTGGCGGCCGTCGCGACCCTTCTCGGGTCACGCGACGTACAGGATCCGGCCGCAGCTATTGCAGTAGGCGAGCTCTTTGCCGGCCCGGGCCCGCAGGACAACGGTGGCCGGCACCGTGATGCGGCAGGCGGCGCAGATCCCACCCTCGACCTTCGCCATCGCCCTGCCGCCTTTCTGGAGTTTCATGCGTTCGTAGAGCTGGCGCGTCGCCTCGTCGAGAGCGGCGGCGCTCTCCTTCCTGCGCCGGTCGAGGAGGGGCATCTCCTCCTCTATCCGCCGCCGTTCCGTCAGGAGCCCGGCCTGGGCCTCGCGCCACTTGACCTCGAGGGCGGCCACCGCCTGGGCATGCCGGTCGTGGGCTGCTCGCGCCCCCTCCGCCTCCTCCATGAGCACCAGGACGCCGTCCTCGAGCGTCTGCTGCCGCTGCCGCAGGTTGCCCAGCTCCCGCTGGATGCTCTGGAGGTCCCGCGGGCTGATCCCCTGGCCCGCCATCATGCGAGCATCGAGGTCGCGCATGCGGGCACGGGTCGTCTCCACGTCCCACTCGGTGGACTTCTGGTGAGACTGCACCTCGTGCAGGCGCTGCTGGAGGGCCTGGAGCTCGCGCCGGCTGGCCTTGAGCTCCTCCGTCTCCGTCAGCTGCGCCTTGATCTCCTGGAGCCGCCGCTTGTGCCTGCCGGTCTGGACATCGGCCTCTTGGTACTCGATCAGCGCACGCGTATCGACCACGAGCCCGTCCCCTCTTCGTCCCGACCGAATCATGGAGGAGCACCAGGTGCGGCTCTCAGGCCCGCCAATTGTATGGGCGGGTACTGGGGCTGTCAACGGCACGAGTTCGGGCGGGCGCCGTGCCCATGCGTCCGGTACAATGGGCCGGCCCGAGGGCCCCGACGCGTCGGGGCCGCGACGAAAGGAGTTCCATGAATCTCAAGGACCGGGTGGCCATCGTGACCGGAGCGGGCCGCGCCATCGCGGTGGCCCTGGCCGCGCGCGGGGCTGACATCGTCGTGGCGGCCAGGACGGAGCCGGTCCCCGGCACCATCGAGGAGACCGCGGCGATGGTGCGGGAGCTGGGCCGCCGGGCGCTGCCCGTCGAGATGAGCGTCGCCAGCGAGGAGGACGTCCGGCGGACGGTGGCCGCGGCCCTGGCCGAGTTCGGGCGCATCGACATCCTGGTGAACAACGCCGGCACCAACTGGAACCGGACGGTCCAGGAGTTCGAGCCCCGGCGGTGGGAGCTTATCCTCAAGGTCAACGCCTACGGGCCCTTCCTCTGCTCGCGGGAGGTCATCCCGCACATGATCGAGCGGGGCGGCGGCCACATCCTCAACGTCTCGTCCATCGCAGCGGTGCGGGTCAACCCGGGGTCGAGCGCGTACAGCGCCTCCAAGGCGGCTCTCGAGGCGCTCACCACCGGCCTCTCCAACGAGCTCTACCGCCACCGCGTCTGCGTGAACGCCATTCGCCTGGAGGGCTCCGTGGCGACGCCCGGCACAACGCTGCTGCTGAAAACGGGCACGCCCATCGAGCGCATGTGGCCGCCGGAGGTCATGGGCGAGGCGGCGGCCTATTGCTGCTCGCGGGACTTCCCATTCACCGGCCAGATCAGGACGGTGGCCAGCCTGCGCCCGTTCGTCCCGCGCATCGACGAACTGCTGCGGGTGTTCGAGCGGAAAAGTTCCGCCACGAAGACTCAGTGAAGCTCCCCGCAGCCCGCCTGCGGCGGGCGGGGCTTCTGGTGTCTGAACAATCGTGATCGCAGCAGGAACAGTATGGCCCTCTCCCTCCTATCCCTCTCCTGCAAGGAGAGGGACGATACCCCCTTCCTCGTTTAGGGAAGGGGGCTAGGGGGTTAGGGCTAGCAACCGCAAACAAAAGGGTCAGTTTAGCAATCAATGCTCGGCTCTGTAATCTGATGACCCGCATTTCTGGATAGCTTCATGGACACGATGGGGAACCGTAGCGTCACGTGGGCATGGCCTGCGGCGTCAACCACAGGTAGAATGACGCATCGGCCTCAGGCGGACACCCCATGAGCAAGCCCGGCGCCAGAACGATCTACCTCTGCCGCGAGTGCGGGGCGGAGAGCCCCAAGTGGGTGGGCCGCTGCCCCCAGTGCTCCCACTGGAACAGCTATGTGGAGGAGGCGGCCGCGCCGCCGGCGGGCAAGGGCGTGGCCACCGGCCTCACCTCGCCGGGGCCCATCGAGCTGGCGTCCGTCGACCTGTCGCCGGAGCCGCGCATCTCCCTGCCGTTCCGGGAGTTGGACCGGGTCCTGGGCGGAGGGATCGTGCCGGGGTCTCTGGTGCTCATCGGCGGCGACCCGGGGATCGGCAAGTCGACGCTGCTCCTCCAAATGGCGCAGGCGGTGGCGGAGGACCGCGGGCCCGTGCTCTACGTCTCGGGCGAGGAGTCGCCACAGCAGGTCAAGGTGCGGGCCCGGCGGCTGGGCATCCGGGGCGCGAGGCTCCTCTTGCTCGCCGAGACGGACCTGGAGCGGGTGCTGGCGCGGCTCGCGGAGACCCGGCCCGCTCTCGCCATCGTCGACTCCATCCAGACGATGTACCTCTCCGGCGTGCCCTCGACGGCGGGCAGCGTGGCCCAGGTGCGCGAGTGCGCCTTGAGACTGATGCAGTGGGCCAAGGCTACGGGCACGCCCATCTTCCTGGCTGGGCACGTCACCAAGGACGGCGCCATCGCCGGGCCGCGGGTGCTGGAGCACATGGTGGACGTCGTCCTCTACCTGGAGGGGGAGGCCTTCAGCCAATTCCGGGTGCTCCGCGGCGTCAAGAACCGGTTCGGCTCGACCAACGAGGTGGGGATCTTCGAGATGGGCGACGCGGGGCTGGCCGAGGTGGCGAATCCGTCCGAGGCCTTTCTGGCGCACCGGGGCGAGGCGGCCCAGGGCTCAGCCATCGCCGCGACGCTGGAGGGAACGCGGCCGCTGCTCGTGGAGGTGCAGGCCCTCGTGACTCCCACGGCGTCACCCGCGCCGCGGCGCATCGCCAACGGCGTCGACTTCAACCGCGTGCTGCTCATCGCCGCGGTGCTCAGCAAGCACGCGGGGCTGTCGCTGGGGAGCCAGGACATCCTGGTCAGCGTCGTCGGCGGGCTGCGCATCGCCGAGCCGGCGGCCGACGCCGCCATCGCCCTGGCCATCGCCTCCAGCCTGCGCGATACGCCCGTCCGCCCCCAGTGCGCCGCCATCGGCGAGGTGGGGCTCAGCGGAGAGCTGCGGCCGGTGAGCCAGACGGACCGGCGCGTGGCCGAGGCGGCGGCGCTGGGGTTCACGTCCTGCGTGCTCCCCAGGGCGGCGCTGGGCAGGTTAGGGGCCGCGCCCATGTCATTGCGAGCGGCGAAGCAAATCGAGCTCCTGGGGGCGGCGACGGTGCGGGAGGCGCTGCGCCTGGGGCTGGAGCCGCGACGGCGGGAGTAGGGGCGGGCCGGAGCCTGCCCTGAGCCGAAGCCCCGAGCCCGGCGTGGGGGTCTTGCCGAAGGGTGCCCGCCCGGCCCCCCGCCCCCGCGCGCGCACCGCCATCGAGGAGGACCGCCATGCAACCGTACCGCGTCGTCGATGCCGATGGGCACGTCGAGCCGGCCATCGGCGCCACGTGGGCCCGGTTCCTGAAGGAGCCCTACCTCTCGTGGATCACCAAGCACGCCGCCCAGGTCTTCGATCGTGAGGGCGACCGCTCCGCCAGGCGCCGCGGCGCCTGGGAGCCGCGGGCCCGCCTCGCGGACATGGACACGGAGGGGATCGACGTGGCGGTGCTCTTCGGCGGCGTGGTGGGCCTGAGCACCGGCATCGCCGAGAACGAGGAGTACGCCCTGGCCTACGCCCGCGGCTACAACGACTGGCTGGCCGACTACTGCAACGCCGACCCCGCTCGTCTCAAGGGCGTCGCCATCGTCCCCATGGACTATCCGGAGGCCGGGGCGCGGGAGCTGGAGCGGGCGGTGAAGGAGCTGGGCTTCGTCGGTCTCTGCACCCCGCCCTTGTTCAAAGGCGCCAACATCGACGACCACCACAAGTTCCCGGTCTACCAGGCGGCGCAGGAGCTGGACGTGCCGCTCATGGTCCACGGCCCCGGCGGGCTGCGCGCCCAGTTCAGCGACCGCTACCACACGCACTTCCAGCGCCACATGTTCGATTTTCCCCTTTCCGTCATGCTGGGGAGCATGGACGCGCTCACGAGCGGGCTGCTGGACACCTTCCCCAAGCTGCGATTCGCCTTCCTGGAGGGGGCCTGCGGCTGGGTGCCGTGGTGGCTGGACCGGCTGGACGAGCACTTCGAGAAGCTGCCGCACCAGGCGCCGCACATCACCCACAGGCCCAGCGAGTACCTGAAGACGGGCCGGCTCTTCTTCTCGTGCGAGTCGGACGAGCCGGAGCTGCCCCACGTGATCGAGCGCCTGGGCGAGGACGTGATCCTCTACGCCTCCGACTACCCACACTGGGACTGCATCTTCCCCGAGTCGGTGAACGTGGTGCTGCGCCAGGAGGCGCTCTCGGAGTCGGCCAAGCGCAAGCTGCTGCGCGAGAACGCGGTGCGCCTCTTCGGCGGGAGGGTGTAACCGGCAGCGCACCCGCTGCCGCGTCCTGGAGACAGACGGAGCAAATGGGCCAGCGAAATCGAGAGCCATGAAAGGCGAGACTCAAATACGGGTAGCGGAGATCGGTCACCTGGAGAGCCTCGTGCGGCTAGTGGCGGGCTTCCGCGACGAACTCGGGCGATCGGGCCCCTCGGATGGCAAGCTACGGGAGGAGGTTCGCGGCCTCCTGGAACGTGGCGAGGCGGAATTCTTCGTCGCCCTTGAAAACGACGGCGCTTGCGTGGGCTATATCCAGCAGCGCTATCGCTATTCCATATGGGTCTCCGGACTCGAGGCGTGCATCGAAGACCTCTTCATAACACCGGATGTCCGCCAGACGGGTGTCGGCTCGCGTCTGGTGGAGTACGCGCTCGCTCGGGCAAGGGCCAAGGGGTGCCGGGCGGCGACGCTCGATACGAACGAACTGAACGAGCCTGCGATCCGGCTTTACAGGCGACTTGGGTTCTCGTGCGGGTCGAGCAGGTTTCCCGGCGGGAAGCAGCTCTGGTTCGAGCGTTCGTTGTAGGCAAGCGCAGCCCTAATCGCCCTCACCCCCCCCCCGCGCCCCCTCTCCAAGGACTTGGAGAGGGGGCAGCTCCGACGGAATCGGAGCCGGGGGAGAGGCAAGGCCCACGCCCGCCTGAGGCGGGCTAACTTTCAAGTTGACTGAGTACTAGAGCGCCGGCCGCCGGTCCGCCCAGGGCTGCGCCTGCTCGAACGCCGCCGCGGCGCGCAGCACCGTCAGGTCCTCGCCGGCACGTCCCACGATCTGGACTCCGGCGGGTAGTCCTTCGCTCGTGAAGCCGCAGGGGACGGAGGCCGCCGGCTGGCCGGTGACGTTGAAGGGCAGGGTGAAGAGCGCCAGCGGACCGCCCACGCCGACGGGCTGCCCGGCCACCTCCGAAGGCGGCCGGCGGCAGACGTAGGCGGGGACGGCCGTGGCCGGCGTCAGCAGCAGGTCGTAGCGCTCGAAGAAGTCGGCCATGCGCGCGCGGAAGGTCTCCAGGGCCCGTAGCGCCTTCGAGTAGTCGGTGGCGGTGACCTCCCGCCCGCGCTCCAGGCTCCGGCGCGTGTAGTCTGTGAGGAGGCCTGCCTTCTCCGGGTCGCCCAGCAGATGGCCTCGAACCGCGTACCCATCGCCGCCGACGACCTGCCCGAAGGGGCCGAAGGGCGGGTCGGCCTCGGGTGTCGCATCCTCCACGGCGCACCCCAGCGACTCGAAGAGGCGGGCCGACGCGGCCGCGATCTCCAGCACCTCCGGGTCCACGGCGCCGAAGCCCAGGTCCGAGCTCCACGCGACGCGCAGGCCCTTCACACCCCGGCCCAGGCCACCCCGACTTGTCGGGGCCGCGCGCTCACGGCGCGAGCGAGGATCGCGCCGGTCGTAGCCGGCGATCACATCGAGCATGAGCGCGGCGTCGGCCACCGTGCGGGTGATGGTCCCCAGGTGCGAGAAGAGCGGCATGCCGCTGAAGCCGCCGTGGGCGGGGACGGTCCCAAAGGTGGGCTTGAAGCCGAAGACGCCGCACAGGCTGGACGGGATGCGGATGGAGCCGCCGCCGTCGCTGCCGAGGGCCAGAGGGCCCATGCCCGCCGCGACCGACGAGGCCGCGCCGCCGCTCGATCCGCCACTGGTGCGGGCCATGCCCCACGGGTTCCGACAGTCGTCGCCCAGGCGGTTCTCGGTGGTGGCGGCCAGGCCGAACTCGGGCGTGTTCGTCTTGCCGACGATGATGGCGCCCGCGGCCCGCAGGCGCTCCACGGCCGCCGCGTCCTCCTCGGGCGTCCAGTCGCGGTAGAGGAGCGAGCCGCCCGTGGTGCGCATGCCCCTGGTCATGATGAGGTCCTTGATGGAGACGGGCATGCCGATGAGCGGGGGCAGGTCGCCGCCATGCGCAATACGGCCCTCGGCATCGCGCGCCTGGGCGAGCGCCTCGCCGGCCGCGACGGTCAAATAGGCGTTGAGCTTAGGATTGAGCGCCTCGATTCGGCGCAGGAGGGCTTCGATGAGCTCGACGGGCGAGAGCTGGCGGCGGCGGAGCCGGCGGGCGAGCTCCGTGGCCGGGGTGTAGAGGAGGTTCGTGTCATCCAAATGCTCTTGCCCCCGTTCGCAATCGTGCTCACCCAGCGCCCTTCGACATGCTCCGGAGGCAGCCCCCGCTGGACTCCCCCTACAGACTGCGGCAGCGGGTGCCCAGAGCCGAGCCGGAGCCGCGAGTCCGCGTGGCGGGCAGCGAGTCCTGAGTCCGTCTCACGAGGACGAAGGACCTACCCTGCCGAAGGGGTGCCGCCGGCTACGGGTTCTTGCTCAGGAGGATGGCGCTGGTGGGGACGGGCGGCGCGGCGGCGTAGAGGGAGAGCTCGACGTCCTTCACCTGGGAGGTGGAGGTGCCGCGGACCTGGCGCACGGCCTCCACGATCAGGTTGAACCCGTGCAGGTAGACCTCCGAGAGCCCCGCGCCGCTGGTGTTGACGGGGATCTTGCCATCGGGCCAGCGGATAGCGCCGGAGGCGGCGAAGGGGCCGCCGTTGCCGCGCCCGCAGAAGTAGTCCTCGAGCAGGAGAAGGACCGTGGTCGTGAAGGCGTCGTAGAGCTGGGCCACGTCGACGTCCTCGGGCTTGACGCCGGCCCGCTGGTAGAGGTTCCGGGCGCAGACGCTCGAGTCGGTGTTGAAGAAGTCGTCCTTGTAGTAGTTGGTCATGGGCGAGGTCATGTAGGCCATGCCCTGGGCCGCGGCCAGGATGTAGGCCGGCGGATGCTTCGAGTTGCGGGCGTTCTCGGCGGAGGTGACGATGACCGCGGCGCCGCCATCCGTCTCCAGGCAGCAGTCGAGGAGGCGCATGGGCTCGGCGATGAAGCGGGCGCTGAGGTAGTCCTCGATGGTGATGGGCTCGCGCATGACGGCGTTGGGGTTGCGGGCGGCGTTGGCGCGCTGGCTCACGGAAATGGCGCCCAGGTGCTCGGCCTTGGTGCCGAAGGCGTGCATGTGGCGGCGCGTGAGGACACCGACCTCCTGGACCGGCGAGACGAGGCCGAAGGGGATATGGAACTGGGCCTTCCCAAAGACGTCCATGGACGCCTTCTCCCACGGGCGCCCGCCGGAGTGCTTGCCGGGCCCGGCGGCGGAGGCCTTGCCGCGGTTGCGGGAGCGGAAGCAGAGCACGTTGTTCGCCTGGCCGGTGGCGACGGCCATGGCGGCAAGCTGGATGCTGTTGGCCCCGGCGCCGCCGCCCCACGGCGTGGTGGCGAAGAACCGGAGCTCCCGGATGCCGAGGGCGTAGGCCAACTCGTCCTCCTGGGAGGTGTCCATGTCGAAGCGGACCATGCCGTCGACGTCGTTCGGCGTCATGCCGGCGTCGGCGATGGCCTTCTTCGAGCACTCGGCGGCCACGCGGATCTCCGCCATGCCGAGGCTCTTGGAATAGGCCGTCTGTCCGATGCCGACGATGGCCGCCTTGCTCTTGAGACTCATAGGACACCTCCGGTCCGCGCACACTCCGGGCGGACGCCGGAATTATAGCAGGCCGGCCGCCCTCCTAGGGGAAGGTCTGCCACGAGGCGTACCATGGGGCGTCCGAGGACGCCGGCTGGCGTCCCAGGAGCGGCCATGGCCGAGCACGACCACGCGCGTTCGCACCGCCGGCGCGCCGCGCTATCTCCTCCCCCGTTGCGGGGGAGGACAGAAGGTGGGGGATGACGGTCACCCCCCATCCCAGCCTTCCCCCATCGAGGGGGAAGGCGTTTTGGTGCAAAGTCCCCCTACCCTCCCCGTTGACAGCGCGGGGGCCCGCTGGTAGACTTGGTTTGGTAGTTGACCACATTGGTCAACAATCCCAACAAAGGATCTGCCAGTGACTACCACGCCCGCCTTCGTGCGGTCGGAGTACAAGTACGGCTTCAGCACCGAGGTCGCCCAGGACGTGGCCCCCAAGGGCCTCAATGAGGCGATCATCCGGTTCATCTGGGAGAAGAAGGGCGAGCCGGACTGGATGCTCGAGTGGCGGCTCAAGGCGTACCGGCACTGGGTCAGCCTGGGGCAGCAGGAGCCCACGTGGGCCAACGTCCATTATCCGCCCATCGACTTCCAGGACATGATCTACTACGCCGCGCCCGCCACCAAGAAGGACGGCCCCCAGAGCCTCGAGGACGTGGACCCGGAGATCCTGAAGGCCTTCGAGAAGCTGGGCATCCCCCTCGAGGAGCGGAAGCGCCTGGCCGGCGTCGCCATCGACGCCGTCTTCGATAGCGTCTCCGTGGCCACCACCTACAAGGAGACGCTGGAGAAGCAGGGCATCATCTTCTGCTCCTTCAACGAGGCGCTCCAGAAGCACCCGGAGCTCGTGCGCCAGTACATGGGCTCGGTGGTGCCCTACACCGTCAACAACTACGCCGCCCTCAACTCGGCGGTCTTCAGCGACGGCTCCTTCGCCTATATCCCGCCGGGTGTCCGCTGCCCCATGGAGCTCATGACCTACTTCCGGATCAACCAGGCGGAGACGGGCCAGTTCGAGCGCACCCTGATCGTCGCCGACAAGGGCAGCTACGTGAGCTACCTGGAGGGGTGCACGGCGCCGGTCCGCAAGAAGAGCCAGCTCCACGCCGCCGTCGTCGAGCTCGTCGCGCTCGATGACGCCCAGATCAAGTACTCGACGATCCAGAACTGGTACCCAGGCGACGCCGAGGGCAAGGGCGGCGTCTAT
>CAZKTO010000043.1:4865-25892 GCA_964555685.1 uncultured Dehalococcoidia bacterium | reverse complement strand
CGAAAGAACCGGCCAAGCGGGGCGGATGGGGGATGGAGCGCATCTGCACTTCGTTATAATGCCAGGGATTGTGGGGCCCCGCCAGGGCCCCAGGAGCGTGGCCGGATGGCTCGCGGGCGGTGGCTGGTCTTGCTAGGAGGTACGCTGGCCGTGGTCCTGGCGGCTTGCGGCGGCGGGTCGAAGGAGACGCCTCCCCCTTCGCCCGCCGCGTCTGTGCGGACGGTGCTCGAGGGCTCCGCGCGCGCCATGGCCCAGGTCACCTCGTTCCGGTTCGCCCTGGACCAGACCGGCGGCGACACGCCGATCCCCGGCGGCCTGGGCCTGCGCAGCGCCCGCGGCGCCATGGCCAGGCCCGACCGGCTGACGGCCGACATCAAGGCCTCCGTCGCGGGCTTCATCGTCGAGGTCAAGGTGGTGAGCGTGGGCGACCGGGCGTTCATGACCAACCCGATCACCGGCGCCTGGCAGACCTACGAGAGGGGCGTCAGCCCCGTGGCTTTCCTGGACCCCGCGAAGGGCGTTGGGCTGATCCTGCAAAGCCTGATAGACCCCTCCATCGAGGGCGAGGCCGCCAGCGGGGGAGCGCCAGCCTTTCGCGTGCGCGGGCGCCTGCCGGCCGAGGCGGTCCAGTTCGTCGCCGGCAGCTTCGCCGAGGGCTCCGTCGTCGACGCGGCGCTGCTCATCGCCAGGGACGACCTGCGGCTGCGGCAGGCCACCCTCGCCGGCCGCATCACGAAGAACGAGACCGAGGGCATCGTCCGGGTGCTGACCTTCTCAGAGTTCGATCGGCCGGTGACCATCGAGCCGCCGGTGTGACCCCGCCCGCCTCGCCATGACCGGCGCTGGCTCCCAGGCCGCCCGCTCCGCCCTCCTCGGGGGGACCGTCGTGGCGCTGGCCTGCGCCGGCGTCTTCCTGGCCGCTCTCGACCAGACCGTCGTCGTCACCGCCCTCCCCAAGATCTTCAACGATATCGAGCTGCCCGCCACGGAGCTGGACCGGGGCTCGTGGATCGTCACCGGCTATCTCCTGGGCTACACGGCGGTGATGCCCCTCATCGGCCGCGTCTCGGACGTCCACGGCCACGGGCGCGTCTACCTGCTGGCGATGCTCCTGTTCGTCGCCGGGTCCGCCCTGGTCGCGGTGGGCGATAGCCTGGGCTGGATCGTCGGGGCGCGCATCGTCCAGGCGGCGGGCGGCGGCGCCCTTGTCCCGGCGACCATCGCTCTGGCCGACGAGCTGCTGCCGGGGCCGCGCCGGGGGATCGCCATCGGGCTCGTCGTGGCCGTCGCCGAGGCCGGGGCCGTCCTGGGCCCGCTCTACGGCGGGCTGATGCTCCACGCGCTGGACTGGCGCTGGATCTTCTGGGTGAACGTCCCCGCCGGCGTGCTCCTGGGGGCGCTGGTCTTCGCGCGGGCCGGAGGGGGGCCGCGGCGCGCTCAGAGCGTCGACTACGCCGGTGGCGCGCTCCTGGGGGCGAGCCTGGCGTCTCTCGCGCTGGGCCTCTCGGCCGAGGCGGTGCTGCCCTCCGGCGAGGGCTGGAGGCCGGCGCTCCTCGCGGCCTCCGCCGCCCTGCTGGCCGCATTCCTGGTCTGGCAGGCCCGCGCCCGCGAGCCGCTCCTTGCTCTCGGCCTCCTGCGCGCCGCCCCTCTGGCCTGGGCCAACGCATCCAATCTCCTGGTGGGCGGTGCCCTCATCCTCGCCCTCGTCACCATCCCCCTCATGACGGACACCGTCATGGGCAAGGAGCCGCTGGAGGGCGGGCTCCGGCTCCTGCGCCTCACCGTCATGATCCCTGTCGGCGCCGTCCTGGGCGGAGCCCTCTACCAGCGCCACGGCTACCGCGTCCCCATGGTGGCCGGCCTGGCCCTGGCATCCCTGGGCTTCGGGCTGCTCAGCCGCTGGCCCCTGGACGTCGGCGAGCCGCGCCTTACCCTCGAGCTCATGACCGGCGGCCTGGGCTTCGGCCTCGTCGTGACGCCCATCACCGTCGCCGGGCTCGATACGGTGCGGCAGGACCAGCGGGCCACGGCGTCGGCGCTGATCACCGTCATGCGCATGGTGGGCATGATCGCCGGCCTGGCGGCCCTCAGCTCCTGGGGGCAGGACCGGTTCGAGGCGCTGGCCGGGGCCGTCCCTGCGCCGATACCTCTCCCGGGCGAGTCCGGGGCGGCCTTCTCGGCCCGCTCGGAGGCCTACGAGGCCCACGTCACCGGCGCCGCGCTGACGTTCTTCCACGAGGTCTTTCTCGCCGCCATGGTGCTCTGCCTCATCGCCCTCGCGCCCGCCATCTTCATGGGGCGCAAGAGAAGCGGCGGGCGCGAGGGCGCAGGCGGGCGCCCCGGACAGGGACGCTTCCCGTGACCCGCTATCGGTGACGGATGATACGGTGATTAACCCGCGCCTGCCGGATAAGCTGCAGCCACCTGGGCTGCTTCTATCGGTGGCCCTCACCCCCGGCCCCCTCTCCGGCACGGAGAGGGGCGAACCCCCTTCCCTGGCAGGGAAGGGGGACAGGGGGTTAGGGCGCACATCCCCGACCAAATCTGCGCTCATCTGTGGAGTTTGCGGATCGGCCCCCCCCAGTTGCATTTCCTCCCCCGGCGGGGGCATACTACGCACCAAGACGACTGGGTGAAGGGAGGTCTCCATGCTCGATATTCCGAAGAAGCCGTACGGCAAGCTCGATCTCATCTCGTCCGATGACCACATCATCGAGGCGGGGCACGTGTGGACGTCGCGGGCGCCCGCCACGCTCAAGGACAGGGCGCCGAGGGTCATCGTCGCGCCCGACGGCACCGAGATGTGGAAGGTCGAGGAGCGGATGTCGCCCAACATCGGCCTCTCGACGATGGCCGGCCGCAAGTACGAGGAGTACACGGCCAAGGCTCAGAACTTCAAGGACATGCGCCCCGGCTGCTACGACCCCAAGGAGCGCGTGAAGGACATGGACCTGGACGGGGTCAAGGCCTCCGTCTGCTTCCCCCAGGTGCCGGGCCTGGCCGGCGAGTCCTTCATGAACATCAAGGACGCGGAGCTGCGGCACTGGGCCATCTCCGCCTACAACGACTACGTCTGCGAGGAGTTCCAGACCGTCGCGCCGGGACGCCTCATCGGCCTGGGCATCCTCCCGCTCACGGAGCCCGAGCAGGCCGTCATGGAGCTGCGCCGCAGCGTGAAGAAAGGGATCAAGGGCCTCTCCATCCCCTTCTGGATCGATGGCCAGGTCGCCGGCGCCAAGCCCCTCGTGCATTCCATGTACGATCCCGTCTGGTCCGCCTGCGAGGAGCTCGGCATCCCCATCAACCTGCACATCTCCTCCCGCCGGCGGGAGGACACGAGCGTGCTCCAGGCCGGCATCCCGGGGTTGGCCGAGGCCTTCGTCACCTCGGCGCCCCTCAGCAACTTCGAGATCCTCTGCCAGGTGATATGGACCGGCGTGCTGGACCGCCATCCCAAGCTCAAGGTCATCTCGAGCGAGGGCGGCGTCGGCTGGGTCCCCTACCTCCTCGAACGCGCCGACTACACCTACATGAAGCACCGGTTCTGGACCAAGTCCTCGCTGCCCAAGAAGCCCTCCGAGTACTTCCATCGCCAGTGCTGGGTATGCTTCATCCATGACGAGGCCGGCGTCTTGGCCCGGCACCTCATCGGCGTCGACAACATGATGTGGGAGTCGGACTACCCGCACACGGACACCACCTGGCCCTTCAGCCACGACTGGGTCGAGAAGTCTCTCAAGGGCGTGCCGGAGGGCGAGCGGAAGAAGATCGTGTACGAGAACGCCCGGAAGCTCTACAGCCTCAACTAGCGCGCACCGAACGCCCGCTATCGCTCGCCGCGCCCCCGGCCGGTCGGGGGCGCGGCCGTTTGTGAGCACATCCCTGGAGGCTCATCCTCTCCCCCGTCCCCTCTCCCGGCGGAGAGGGGACGGGGGAGAGGTTCCCAATACCCAGCCTTGCCCGCCACCCAGGCGAGGCGTATCATAGCCCCATCCCCGCCGGCGCAGCTCTCCACGGGAGCGGCGTCCGGCGGCCCGGCAGGTGGCGCCGTGCTCCGGTTACGCTACTCGTCCTGGGACGGCTCCCAGGAGCCCTTCGAGCTCCACCCCGACGAGATCATGGACGAGATCTCCAACGATCTCTTCAATGACAACTCCGTCATGCGCGCCCTCCAGCGCCTCATGCAGCGGGGCGTCAACAGCCGGACCGGCCAGCGCACCATGGGCGTCCGCGATCTCATGGAACGCCTCAAGCAGCGCCGCCAGCAGACCCTCGACCGGTACGACCTGAGCTCCGTCCTCAACGACGTCAAGGAGCGCCTGGACGATATCGTCCAGACGGAGCGCCAGGGGATCGACCGCCGCCTGGAGCAGGCCAAACAGCGGGCCGGCCAGGACCCCTCCCAGCAGTCCGCTCTCAAGGCCCTCGAGGGACTGGCGGACAAACGGCGCCAGTCCCTCGACCAGCTTCCTCCCGATCCCGCCGGCCAGATCAAGGAGCTGGGCCAGTACGACTTCATGGACCCGGAGGCGCGCCAGAAGTTCCAGGAGCTCATGGACGAGCTCAAGCGCAAGGTCATGGAGCAGTACTTCAAGGACATGCAGCATCAGCTCCAGGGCATGACGCCGGAGCAGATGCAGGCCCTGAAGGAGATGCTCCGGGACCTGAACCAGATGCTCCAGCAGCACGGCCAGGGCCAGCTCAGCGACCAGCAGTTCCAGCAGTTTATGCAGCAGTATGGCCCCATGTTCGGTCCCAACCAGCCGGCCAACATGGACGAGTTCATCCAACAGCTCCAGGAGCGCATGGCCCAGGCCCAGTCCCTCCTCGATAGCATGCCGGCCGAGACGCGGCAGCAGCTCCAGGAGCTCCTGGAGTCCCTGATGGATCAGGAGATGCGCGACCAGATGGCCGAGCTGGCCGCCATGATGGAGTCCGTCGCGCCCCCCGACGAGCTGGGGCGGCGCTACCGCTTCGGCGGTGAGGAGGAGGTCTCCCTGGACCAGGCCATGAAGGTCATGGACCAGCTCCAGCAGATGGAGCAGCTGGAGGCGCAGCTCAAGGGCATCCGCGGCCCCGAGGATCTGGAGCGCGTGGACGAGGCCAAGCTGGCCGAGCTCCTCGGCGAGGAGGCCCGCCGCTCGTGGGAGGAGCTGAAGAGGCTGATGAAGCGCCTGGAGGAGGCGGGCTACATCCGGCGTAAGGGCGATCGGCTCGAGCTCACGCCCCGGGGCATTCGCAAGATCGGACAGAAGGCCATCCGCGATATCTTCGCCCAGCTCAAAAAGGACCGCCTGGGGAGCCACCACATCCCGTACCGTGGCGCAGGCGGCGAGGCCAGCGGCGAGACCAAGCCCTGGGAGTTCGGTGACGAGTTCGCCGTCGACCTGCAACGATCCCTGCTCAACGCCGTCCAGCGCCAGGGGACCGGCACGCCCGTCCGCATGGGCATCCAGGACTTCGAAGTCCAGCGCATCGAGCACTCCACCGCCGCCGCCACCTGTCTCCTTCTCGACCGCAGCCGCTCCATGGGCTACTACGGCAACTTCTCCGCCGCCAAGAAGGTGGCCATCGCTCTCAACACCCTCATCCGCAGCCAGTACCCGCGCGACGCCCTCTACATCATCGGCTTCTCGGATGTCGCCGTGCAGTTCAAGGATGACGACCTGCCCGACCTGAGCTGGGACACGGGCATCTCCGGCACCAACATGCACCACGCCTTCATGCTGTCGCGCAAGCTCCTGGCCAAGCACAAGGGGAGCACGCGGCAGATTATCATGGTGACCGATGGCGAGCCTACCGCCTACCTCGATCACGGCGTGCCCTATTTCAGCTATCCGCCATCGCCCCAGACCATCTCCGAGACGCTGAAAGAGGCCCGGCGCTGCTCGCAAGAGGGGATCATCATCAACACCTTCATGCTGGAGAACAGCTACCCCCTCATCGATTTCGTCAATCTGCTCACGCGCATCAACCGCGGCCGCGCCTTCTACGCCTCGCCCGACAAGCTCGGCGAGTACGTCCTCGTCGACTTCCTCAGCAACCGCAAGCGCCGCGTCGCGTAACCCCCGAGGGCGGCGCGGGGACGGCTTAGGCGCTCTTGCCCATGGAGAAACCCCAGCCTATAATCAGCGCGCCGCTGTGTAGCGCAGAACCCTGAGCGCCGATGGAGGGGAGAGCCGTGACCAAGTACAGCGTCATCTCCGCCGATTCGCACGTCATCGAGCCGCCGAACCTGTGGCTGGACTACATCGAGCCGGCGTTCCGGAGCCGGGCGCCCCACGTGGAGCGCGAAGGCGAGTTCGACGTGTTCAAGTGCGAAGGGGTCACGCTCATCCCGGTGGGCGCTCTCTCCGGCGCCGGGAGGCCCATCGGGAAGCTCAAGGCCCAGGGGACCTACGCCGCGGACGTCCCCCCGGGCGCCTGGGACCCCCGTCCTCGCGTTGAGGAGATCGCGGTGGACGGCGTGCAGGCCGAGGTCCTCTACCCGTCCATCGCCCTGCGCATGTTCGCCATCCCGGACAAGGACTATCAGCTGGCGTGCTTCAGGGCCTACAACAACTGGCTCGCCGATTTCGCCAAGGTCTACCCGGACCGGTTCAAGGGCATCGGGGTCGTCCCCATCGACAACATCGAGGCGGCCGTCTCCGAGCTCCTGCGGTGCAAGGAGCTCGGGCTCTCGGGCGTGTCCATTAGCGTCATCCCCTCGGAGGAGCAGCAGTACGACCGGCCCACGTTCGACCCCCTCTGGGCGGCCGCCCAGGATACCCAGACGCCCGTGAGCCTCCATATCCTCACGGAGCGGAAGTTCAAGCCCAAGACCGGCTTCGATAACCTGGTCGACAACGTGGTCGCCCCTGCCGCCATCCAAGAGGCCCTCACCCGGATGATCTTCTCCGGCGTCTTCCTCCGCTTCCCCAGCCTCAAAGTCGTCTCGGCGGAGAACGATGTTGGCTGGGCCGCCTACTTCTCCGAGCGGCTGGACTACCTGTTCGACAAGCGCCGGGCCTTCCAGCAGTTCGTCATCCCCACGCACACGCCGCCGAGCCAGTACATGCGGCGCGGCTGCTTCTTCACCTTCATGCGCGACCGGTTGGGGATCCTGGTCCGGCACGCCATCGGCCTCGACAACATCTTGTGGTCCTCCGACTACCCGCACCAGGACAGCACCTGGCCCAACTCGCAGCAGGTGATCGAGTACTTGTGCGGGGACATCCCGGCCGACGAGCGGCACGCCATTGTGGCGGGGAACGCCGCCCGGCTGTACGGGTTCAACTGACGCCTTGCGTCATTGCGAGGAGCCCCGACAAGTCGGGACGACGTGGCGATCTGGCCGGCGGGACCGGGTACACGCTTGCGGGTGGCATCCGCGCACCTTTGCTGAATGGATGCGGCGATGTAGGGGCGGGTTTCAAACCCGCCCCTACAGATGGCCGCAGGGTCGACCCATGAACGTCTCCCGAACGCGAGTCATCGCCGCGCCGCCCGAGGCCGTCTGGCGCATCGTCGCGCCGGTGGAGCGCCTGCCCGATTGGCTCGCCGGGGCCGAAAGGGCCACGCCCCTCGGGGGTCCGGCCGAGGGCGTCGGGCGAAGGCACCGGCTGGTGCGCTCCCTCTATGGGCGCGCGGTCGAGACGGAGCAGGAGGTGGCGGCCTGGGAGGCGGGCCGGCTCCTGGACCTGCGCCACGTCAAGGAGACCGTCGAGGGGCGCGAGGCGACGGCCGTCGGCGACTTCCATACCGTCCTGACGCTCGATCCGGCGGGCCAGGGGACGCGCGTCCGGATCGCGTACCGGTGGCGGGCCAGACTTGGCATCCCGTGGCTCCAGAGCCTGCTCTTGGGCGGGCGCGTCATGGGCAAGGAGCTCGCCGAGAGCCTGCGCAACATCGAGCGGCTGGCCCGGTCTTTCCCGTAGGGGAAGGGGGAAGAGAACCACGAAGACTCAAAGACTCGAAGGGAATCCGCTCCCCTAACCCCCAGTCCCTAGCTCCCGGTCCCCATCCCGCACCGGCCTTGAATCCCGTCGCTCGCCCGCTATACTGGGCGGGGACGTTCCCCAGCGCTCGAAAGGAGAGCCCCGTATGCCCGTCGATGCCATTATCGCGGCGGCCCGCAAGGAGGGCCGGTCGCTCCTCACCGAGGTCGAGGCCAAGCAGATCATGAAGGAGGCCGGGCTCAACGTCGTCGAGACGCGCCTGGCCAAGACCAAGGCCGAGGCGCAGAAGACCGCCAGAGAGCTGGGCTTCCCCGTCGTCCTCAAGATCGTCTCGCCGGAGATCGTGCACAAGAGCGATATCGGCGGTGTCAAGCTGGGGCTCAAGGATGAGGCGGCCGTCGGCGCCGCGTTCGACGAGGTCATGGCGGCGGCCAAGCGGGCCAGCCCCAAGGCCCACATCCATGGCGTCTCCGTCCAGGCCATGGCGCGGCCCGGCACGGAGGTGATCCTGGGCATGTCCAAGGACCCCCAGTTTGGGCCCGTCATCATGTTCGGCCTGGGCGGCGTGCTCGTCGAGGTCCTGAAGGACGTGGCGTTCCGGATCGTGCCCCTGGCCCAGCGCGACGCATCCCAGATGGTGCGGGAGATCAAGGGCTTCCCGGTGCTCCAGGGCTATCGCGGCCAGGACCCGGCGGACATCGCCCGCCTCGAAGAGGCCATCCTCACCCTCTCCAAGTTCGTCGAGGGGCACCCGGAGATCAAGGAGCTGGACCTGAACCCCATCTTCGCCTACAAGGACGGCCTCGCCGCCGTGGACGCGCGCATCGTGCTCGAGGAGCCGGCGAAGAGCTAGGGGCGGAAAGGGTGAGAGGCGCCGCTGCGCGAGGGGTCGTCGAGTCGATGAAGAACGGGTGGGGACACCCCACCCGTTCTGGCGTCGGTCAGTGGCGCGGCGCACAGGAGGTATCGTATGCCCTTCGATGTCAAGACGCTCGACCGCGTCTTCAACCCACAGACGGTCGTCGTGGTCGGCGATAAGAAGGCCACCAACTACTCCTGGCTGCGCAACATGCAGACGGTCAAGGGCCGCCTCTTCTCCGTCCAGGTGGACGAGCGGGAGATCCCCGGCATTCAGGAGCTGGGCATCACCAACTACAAGAGCATCCTCGAGGTGCCCGGCCCCATCGACTACGTGCTCTTCGCCGTGCCGCGGAAGGTCGTGCCCCTGGTGCTGGCCGACTGCATCAAGGCCAGGGTGGGCGGCGTGGGCATCTTCACCTCGGGGTTCGCCGAGACCGACGATGAAGGGAGGCAGCTCCAGGCCGCCATCGCCAAGATGGCCAGCGACGCGCGCCTTCCGCTCATCGGCCCCAACTGCATGGGCCTCTTCAACCCCAGGCTGGGCGTGCGCCACAACGCCGACCAGTACCACGGCGTCAGCGGCCCCGTGGCCTTCATCGGCCAGAGCGGCACCCACACCATCTACTTCAGCACCACGCTGGACGCCGTCCACGGGATCAAGCTGGCCAGGTCCGTGAGCATCGGCAACGCCGCCGTCCTGGACGTGGCCGACTATCTCGAGTACTTCGCCCAGGACCCGGATGTCAAGCTGGTGGGGGCCTACATCGAGGGGGTGAAGCAGGGGCGCCGCCTCTTCGAGGTGATGCGGGCCGTGGCGGCCAAGAAGCCGGTGCTGGTCTGGAAGGGCGGCCAGACGCCCGAGGGCGCCCGCGCGGCCAGCTCCCACACCGGCTCCCTCGCCTCCTCCCAGGCCGTGTGGGACAGCCTGATCCGGCAGACGGGCGCCGTCCGGGTCGATAGCCAGGACGAGCTGGTGGACGCGACGGCGGCGCTCATCAAGCTGCCACGATTGAAGGGACCGCGGGGCGCCCTGGTATGCATGACCGGCGGCGAATCGGTCGTCGTCACGGACACCTTCGCCAAGGCCGGGCTCCAGGTCCCGCTGCTCAGCCAGGAGAGCTATCGAGAGCTGGGCTCCTTCTTCAACGTCATCGGCGGCAGCTACCGCAACCCCCTGGACGTGAGCTGGAACTTCCAGTCGCCGGAGATGGTGACGCGCCTGCTCACGATCCTCGATAACGACGCCGGCGTGGACTTCGTGGGCCTCGAGCTCTTCGTGCCGGCCATCGGGCGCCGGTTCACCAGCGGCAAGGCCTCTGACACGGCCTTCTTCGAGGCCATCGCCGAGCACGCCCGCCAAGCCAAGAGGCCGTTCTTCGCATGGCTCACAGCCGCCTCGGCGGAGCGGGAGGCGGTGGACCTGCGCAAGTTCCTCACGGAGCGGGGCGTGCTGGCCTTCCCGTCCTTCCACCGCGCGGCCGGCGCGTACCGAAAGGCCTTGGACTACTGGGCCGGCGCGGCGTAGGCCCTCACCCTCCTTCGCCCTTCCCCCAGGGGAAGGATCAGGATGGCGCCTGGCCTCTCTCCGGGTCGGGGAGGCGGGGATCGGGGAGCGGCTGGCCGAGGCGTCTCCCTACCGCCCCTTGAAGACGGGCGGCCGCTTTTCGAGGAAGGCGCGCTTCGCCTCCGTCGCGTCCTCGGACTTCTGGAGAATACCCGTGCGCGTCTGCTCGAAGCGGTAGCCGCTCTTGAGGTCCATCCACTCGATCTGGTTGAGGCCCTCTTTGGCGAGCTTGATGCCCAGGGGCATCTTGGCGGCGATGATGGCGGCGTCCTTCATGGCCTCTTCCATGAGCCGCTCCGGCGGGACCACGCGGACGACGGCGCCCAGGCGGCAGGCCTCCTGGGCGCTCACGCGCTCTGCCGTGTAGTGCATGCGCCGGACCACGTTCTGGGGAAAGAGGCGCATGGAGTGACGGGCGCCGCCCAGGAGGCCCACGTCGATCTCCGGCAGGCCGAAGGTGGCCTTCTCGGAGGCGATCAAGTAGTCGCACGAGGCGGCGAGGCCGATGCCAGCGCCCAGGGCCGGTCCGTTGATGGCGCCGATGACGGGCACCGGGCACTCGTAGATGGAGTTGAAGGCCTCGCGGGCGGTGCGCCCGTGGTCGCGGCGGACGGCGGCGCCTCCCTCCAGGCGCTTGCGCACGTCGACGCCGGCGCAGAAGGCGCGCTGGCCCGCCGCCGTCAGCACCGCCACGCGGACGTTGTCCCGGTCCCAGAACGAGTCGAAGGCGGCGGTGATGTGATCGTAGGCGTCCGCGGCCATGGCGTTGACCGGCGGGTAGTCGATGGTGACGACGGCGATGTAGTCCTTGATCTCCACGTTGATGGGGGACATGGGCGGGCCTCCTTGGCCGTGCGGCGCGCGCGATGGAGGCGATTATAGGTGCGGCCGCCCCGCGGGACAAATCGGCGGCGCGTGCTGGTCGGTCTTCGGGAGCCCGCTCCTGGTCTGGTAGAATACAAGAGACCGAAGGCGTCCTGGAGCCTCGCGCCAGATACGCGCCGCGCCCGCGGCGACGCACACCAGGCACCCCATGACCGGTCATTGGTACGTAGCCAAGGTGCGCCGGGGGACCGAATCGGCCCTCGAAGAGCAGCTCGTCCCCCTGGGGGTCGAGGTCTACCATCCTGAGATCATCGTCAGCCACGGAGGCCGGCGGCGTCTCGAGCCCCTCTTCCCCACGTACCTCTTCTGCCGCGCAGACCCCCGCAGCGAGCTCTGGGTCCGGGTCCGGCGCGCCCGCGGACTGAAGTACATCTTGGGCTCCGAGCAGCGCCCCACGCCCGTCGAGGACCGCATCCTCGAGACGATTCAGGCGCGCGTGCGGGACTGGAACGCGGGCGGGTGGCGCGAGGCCTTCGAGCCGGGCGACCGGGTGATCGTGACGGCCGGCCCCCTCAAGGGGCTGGAGGCGATCTTCGTCCGCTACCTGCCTGCCAGGGAGCGCTGCAAGATCCTCATCTCGACCCTGGCGCGCCAGCACGCGGTCGAGATCGACGCGTCGATCATGACCAGCGCCGCGGGCGGCAAGCGCATCTCCGCCGGTGGGCGCTAGGGTCTCGTCACGGTAATCCCCTGAATAAGTCGGGCGCTTTGCGGCCCTGAGCTCACGCCCTGCGTCCGGCACATACCCACCCACTCTGAAGTCACGCTACTCGATGTACTCCGGCGCGTGCGGCATCATCGCCCAATCCTCATGATCGTGGTTGATCCAGACTTGGGCATCATAGGCATCGCGTAGCATACCCAGCCGGCGAAGCGACTGGACGCCTTGCAGCTCATCGACACAAACGCCTCGTAAGGGCACCCCGTGTTGCAGCTACACTCGGTAGTGGCAGGTGTCGCCGGTCAGGATGAGGGTTCGGTTTGGCAACCGCACCAGCAACGAGACCTCACCCGGCGTATGGCCAGGGGTCCGCAGGATGACGACGCTGCCATCACCAAAGAGATCGTGGTCGGCCGCTAGCTCGATCCAGTTGAACGTGCGTGTGGGGATCAGATCGTCGAGCAGGAAATATGGGCGAGCGCTGGGCGGGGGCCAGTAGGCGAAGGCCATTTCGCCAGCGCCAATGAGGAACGTCGCGTCTGGGAACAGGTACAACCCGCCGGCATGGTCGAAGTGAAGATGTGAGGGAATGACGTAGTTGACCTTGCTCGGGTTGTAGCCGAGCCCGAGCAACTGGGCGTCCACCCCCAACTCCGGCGAGATGGTCAACTTGAGCCTGCGGGCCAGATCGGGAAAGTAGCGCTCGGGGTCCTTGAGCCCTTTGGGGCTGACGCCCGTATCAAAAAGCACGAGACCGCGGTCGTGTTCGATCAGGAACGAGGGGCACGGCGCCTGCACGGGTGGTGACGAGTCGACCACCGCCACGACGCCGTCCACGAACTGAGGCTGGCGGAGCGTGAGCAAGGCCCCTGGCAGGGCCCACAGCCTGCGAGCCGTCTTCGAACGCACGAACGTTCCGGCCATCGGTTGTACCTCCCCACGTTGAGACAAGGACCTGTTGCGGATACCAACATCCTAATCGGTCTTGAACCAAAAACGGAGGTTATTGGACGCTCTTCGTCCTTTCTGGCTGCAAGTGCAGTCACCGCTCTGGGCAAAGCCTGTGACCAAGGCCAAAACCACTTGACCCGGTTCAGAGCCGCCATTAGAATCACGCGCATCCAACACCAGGGGTCCATCGAGTGAAGACCCCGGTGTTTCGGTGGCACTTCGCCAATGGCTAACCAGCAGGGCCTGCAGGGACTCCGTGTCCTCGAGGTCGGCGACTTCATATCCGCCGCCTATTGCGCCCGTCTCCTGGGCGATCTTGGGGCCGAGGTCATCAAGGTGGAATCCCCCGGGCTGGGCGACGTCGCTCGATCACACGGCCCGTTCCCTGACCATGAGTCCGAGCCGAAGACCAGCGGACTCTTTCTCTTTCTCAACACCGGCAAGAAGAGCGTCACGCTCGACCTTGGCAGGCCGGAGGGAATGGCGATCTTCCTTCGTCTCATGCCCGCCGTCGACGTCGTCGTGCACAACCTCCTTCCCCAAGAAATCGGGCGCCTTGGAATCACCTACGATCGCTTGCGAGGGATACACCCCGCGCTGGTGATGACCTCGATCACCGTTTTTGGCCACGAGGGGCCGTACAGCCGGTACAAGGGCTACGCGCTCACCGCCGCCGCGGCCGGAGGAGGCGCCCATCGCATCGGCCATCCGGCCCGCTATCCCCTCGCCATGCCATGTGACCGGGCCGACTATTGGGGGGGACTCCATGGAGCGGCGGGGACAACACTGGCGCTCGTCGCGCGGCTCGCTACCGGCAGGGGGCAGCACGTCGACATTTCCAGTGCGGAGTCGCTCAACAACTACGTCAACGGGCACGACACCATCACCTATGTCGACACCGGATTCGTTCCTCGGCGGCGCGGGCATCGGGTGGCGCTGCTCTATCCCTACACCACCCTCCCATGCAAGGACGGCTATTTTGGGCTCATCATCGCCAACCAGCACCACTGGGAGCGGTTCGTGGAGCTCATGGGCTCACCGGAGTGGTCGAAGCTGCCCCGGTATCAGGACCGGCTGGCCATGGGCAGCGAGTACCCTGATGAAGTGGATGCACTGATCGTGCCCTGGCTCAGGCGATACACGAAGAAGGAGCTATGGGCCATGTGCCGGGAGCGCGGCATCCCATTCCATCCGCTGCAAACGATCGACGAGGTGATGGAGTGGGAGCAGCTCAAGGCTCGGGCCTACTGGCAGCGGGTGCGTGACGATGCGGGACGCGATTGGACTCTGCCCGGACCGCTCTTCAAGATGAGCCGAACGCCCGCTCGGGCATTCAGACCAGCGCCGCGACTGGGTGAGCATACGCGGGATGTTCTTCAGGGCCTCCTGGGCATGTCCGGCGACGACGTGGAGCAGCTGTCCACGGCTGGGGTGATCTAGGCATGCTGGGTTCCGGCGCATTCCCCCTTCGCGGCTATCGAGTCGTCGACGTGTCCCAGATGTGGGCGGGGCCTCAGCTGGCCACGACGCTCGGCGACATGGGGGCCGAAGTCATCAGAGTCGAGTCCCGGGCTGGCACCGATGCAGGCCGGTTCATGGGCCGCGACAAGAGCGAGTATGGCAGATTGCTGGACTCGCAGCGCTACTACCGGAGTCGCGATTACTACGTGGCCATCAACCTCGCCGCTCCTGCCGGCCTGCGGCTGTTCAAGGAGATCATCAAGACGGCGGATGTCTTTGTCTGCAACCTGGCGCCGCGCGCGCTGACCAAGCTTCACATCACGTTCGAGGAGCTGCGGACGCTTCGCCCCGACCTGGTGATGGCGGCGATCTCCGCGGCGGGCCGGGACGGCCCGTGGAGCGACCTGATGGGGTATGGCCCGTCCGTAAACGCGGTCATCGGCGGAGACAGCTTGGTGGGATATCCCGACGGGGGCGGGCCCATGAGCAGCTTCTGGGACGCCGATCCGGCGATGGCCGTGGCTGCGTCCTTCGCTATCTTTTCGGCCCTGTATCATCGCCAGCAGACGGGAGTTGGCCAGCTCATCGACCTCTCCTTTTGCGAGCTCCTCACCGGCTTCCTCTGCGAGCCGATTCTGGAATACCAGATGACCGGCCGCGTGCCTGGCCCGAGGGGAAACCGGCATGCATCGATGGCGCCGCACGGCATCTATCCCTCCAAGGGCGACGATGGCTGGGTGTCCATCGCCGTGGCGACTGAGGAGGAATGGCGAGGGCTCTGTGAGGCGATCGGCCGGCCGGACATGACCGCCGACCCCAGGTTCCGCGATCGAGATGCGCGAGCAAGCCATCAGGACGAACTCGATGCGATCTTGAGCGAGTGGACAAGGCAGTACACCAGCTACGAGGCCATGGAGCGCCTGCAGAGCGCCGGCGTCGCCGCCGCTCCCGCGTTCCATGTCGGTGATCTGTACCACGACCCGCACGATACGTATCGCCGCACGTCGCTCCAGGTGCTCACGCCCGATATACGAGCGGACGAAGTCACCCACGGCATCTCTTGGCGGCTCAGCGAGACGCCGGGAGCCCTCAGAAGACTCGCCCAGCCGATGGGCGCCGACACGCAGCGGTTCCTCTCCGAGATGCTCGGCGCGAGCGATGGGCGAATCCAGGAACTGACCAAGCAAGACGTCCTGTCGTAGAAGCGGAGACCCCGGGCGAGGAACGGGAGGCGGTTGTGGGTGTGGGGAGGGGTCTCAACCGGTCGTCGCCGGCAGCGTGACCGGGCCGCCCTCCCGCGACGGCAGGATGAGACGTGCGCTGCCCACCGTGGTGGTCTCGCCGCGCTGGTTCTCCGCCCCCAGGTCGATCTCCACACAACGGTGCGCCCCGTCCTTGACCTTCCTGGCTACCGTGCCATGAAACCACTGGATATCGCCGTGGAAGTTGAACCGCCGGACCTCGATGTCGACCTTCCACAGCCACGCGTCGTCGCCCATCCAATTCGTCACATACTGAATGGCATAGGCGGCGCGCATCATGCCGTAGTCGTAGGCCATTGGCAGGCCGATGCGCCTCGCCCAGTCCTCGTCCCAGTGCATGCGCTGTACGGCCTCGGGGAAGCCGTAGCGGCCAGGGACGTAGAACCGGGGCATCTGCCGGCGCTTCAGATAGTCCAGCCGTCCCGGAAAGGTGTTGAAGTTGCCCAGCCCGATGGCGATGTGGAAGCCGATGATGTCGACCATCGTCAACGGCCCGCGAACCATGACCGGCAACGACTCCTTTTCCTTCACATCTTCCCACCATCGAGGCCGGGCGCCGCGCACGTACTCTCGTCCATACGCTTCATCGATAGCCTTGACCTGCTCGGGGCCGTAACGCGCCGGGCGGATGGACATGTACTTGCCCTTCTCCGCCGCCGTCGCGCGCTCCGAATAGACCAGCAGGTGCCGATACAACCCGGCATGCTCGCCCCGCTGGTTCGTATAGGCCGACTGGTGTTTGATGTGTACGGACCTGCCCGAGAACTCACTCCGCTTTTCTTCGACGCTGCAAATCCCGGAGCGTTTCTCCAGCTCGTCGCCCTGATAGATGGCGCGGGAGAACTCGAACTCGTAGCCCGATTGGTACATGCTGATGCCAGAGAGAGCCCCCTTGGTTCTCGCCCGCAGACCGGGAGGCAGGGGGCCGGAGACCTCACGGCCCATAGTGATCATGAACATCGGCGGTGCGATCACGCTCTTCCAGCGCGTGTTCTTCGCGTACGGAACATTGCTGTAGAGCGGATTGGCATCGCCCAGTCCGTTCTGGAACCGCGTGAAATCGCTGACCGTTGCGACCGGATTCCAGGCGGGCTCCTGAAAGCGTTCGGGCTGGCCAATCAGCAAGCGCATCTTGGCGATATCTTCGTCGGTGATTTTCGCGCCCACATCGCGGCGCGGACTGTCAGACGCCACGGTTCGCTCCTCGCAGAGCGGCCGGCCTTTCCCGGGCGGGCGGTCGAGAGCGTCGCTCCATCCATGGTCTCGCTCTCGCAGGAGCATAGTACAGGACTTGCGATGGCCATGCCGGAGGATCAGCGAGCCTCCAGCGTGCGGCTCGCCACGCGCGGCGCCGTACGCATGACCGACACCACCCGGCGCCGTCATCGCCTGGGTATCCGCCGCCTTGACTCAGGGTTCCACACCGGATACTGTGCATACTCCGGCGCCGTGCGCGCCCCACCGCGAATCCCATGCGACGGCTCTCAATCCGACAGCCCCCCACTGGGATCGAGACAGGAGGTTCATCGATGCTCATATTCGATGTGCACCAGCACGCGGGCCCGATGCCGATGTTCGAGGATACCTACGGGCAGGGCCACGGCGGGTCGTCGTGGGTGGACGACGACTACAAAGCAAGGGTCAAGGCCATGGAACTGCACGGCATCAGCCAGGCCGCGATCGGTCCCACGAACTTCTACACGCGTGTCAACGGCCTTCGAGACACGATGGAGATGAACGACGCCGTCGCTTCGTTCAAGAAGCGCGACCCTCAGCGTTTCCCCCTGGCGCTCGGGGTTGTCGAACCCCTCTACGGAGCGGCATCGATTCCCGAGCTCGATCGCATCAAGCGTCAACTGCATATGAATGGCGTCATGTTTCATCATCGGTTTCAGGGGACCTTCATCGACAACTGGATCATGCGTCCGTATCTGCAGAAGATGCGGGAGCTCGAGCTGATCCCGTTCATCCACATCATGGCGGGGTCCGAGATGGAAAATGTATGGCGGTTGCGAGTTCTTGCCGAGGAGTTCCCTGATATCACCTTTGTGGCCCTTGACTCACTCTCATCGTTCTACCAGCTCGAGGAGATCATTCAGATCACGCGCCGCGTGCCCAATATCTATTGGGATACGGCGTGCCTTTGGCAGGGGGCGTTTACCGTCGCCCGGTTCGTCCACCACGCGGGACCGGACAGGCTCATGTTTGCCAGCGACCTCTACGGTTCACCGACGGGCCACAGTCCGGCGGAAAACCTGAGCGCGATCCAGATGGCCGAGATCAGCGAGGCGGACAGGCAGAAGATACTCCGGGACAATGCGGCGAGACTCTTCCAGCTCTAGGCCCGGCGGGCGCACGTTGAGACGCGCCTCCTGTTCAGCAGTGAGCGCGCGCCTTGACACCGGTACCCCTAAAAGGTAGATTCTCGGCATCGGAGGCCGACGGGTACGGGACACTGCCACGTGCGTGGCAACGTACAGGGAGGAATGAGGTATGGGATACGCCGCGAAAGCATCAATGCTGGCGAGCGCGCTGGTCGCAGTTGCGGTAGTGGTCGCCGCCTGTGGAGGCGGGGAAGAGGAAAGGCCGCCTCCAACGCCGCAGCCCACGGCGCCTCCCGCAGCAACGGCCACCCCCGCTCCAACGCCAACTCGGGCGGCAACGCCGACCCCGGCGCCGAAATCCGGCGGCGTCCTGAAAGCCCGGGACATCCGCGAGTGGGCCCCCGTCTGGGACACCTGGCACAACACCGGCGGCTCCGTCCCCTTCATCGGCAACCTGGTGAGCAACCTGGTGCGCTACGACTTCGACGATAACACCAAGATCGTCCCAGACCTGGCCACCGAGTGGTCTGCCGCAGCGGACGGCCTGAGCTATACGTTCAAGATCCGGCGGGACGTGACCTGGCATGACGGGCGGCCGTTTACCGCCGAGGACGTGGTGTGGAACTTGAACCGAGGCCTCAAGCCGCCGGATCCCACCATCAGCTTCAACCGAAGCAAGTTCGCCTCGGTGCAATCAGCGGAAGTGGTCGATGCCGGTACGGTCAAGGTCACCATGAAACGGCCCAGCGCCTCGTTCTTCCCGAGCATCGCGGCGTTCTCCGTGCTCATGTACCCGCCGCACATCGACTCCGCAAAATGGCAAGAGACCCCGGTGGGGACGGGCCCCTTCAAGTTCGTCAGCTGGGAGCGCAACGTCAAGACCGTCCTACAGCGGTACGACAAGTACCACCAGAAGGATGCTACGGGCAACAGGCTCCCCTACCTGGACGGGATGGAGATCTTCGTCATCGCCGGCGATCCCGCCCTGGCCTTCAGCGCCTTCCGGACCGGCAGGATCGACTGCGGCTGCGGGCATGACCATGACTTCGTCACCATCAACGCTGACACCATCAGGAGAGAGTTCCCCGCAGCCCAGGTCTGGCTGGTCCTGGCGGACCAATTCAACCTGATGTTCAACTTCGAGAAGAAGCCCTTCGACGACGTGCGCGTTCGGGAGGCCTTCAGCAGGTTCCTCGACCGGCGCGCCATCGTGGCGCTGCCGCGCGGCGGCCATGGGCGGTTCCCGCCGCACTTCATGCAATCGCCTGAGGTGAATGGCCAGTGGGGCCTCCCGGACGCCGAGATGGTCCGGGTCCCCGGCTTCACCGAGCCCTTCAGCGCCGAGGTCGCCAAGGCCAGGGACCTGCTCCGGGAGGCCGGCATCGATATCAAGACGCTGGAACTGACCTTCCAGAGCCTCATCAGCTCCAACGTTGACCCCTATCACGTGGCGGCGCATTCCTTGTTGCTTAACGCCTCCGGCGCCAACATCAAACTCAAGCAGGACTCCGGCACGGTGTTTCTCCAGGCCCTCATAGCAAAGGGCTGGGACATCTCCATGACCACCGGCGGGACTTCCTACGACGACCCCAGCGCCGTCTTCCTCGATACCGTCCTGACCACCGGGTCCAGGAACAGGGCGAAACTGAACTACGGCATTGACGATTTGGCTGCTCAGCAAGAGGCGGAGCTAGACGCCAAGAAGCGGCGCGACATCGTCCACGAAATCCAGCGCAAGCTCATCCGAGAGGCGATCCTCATCCCCGTCGTGTACCAGGTGGACGGCTGGGCAACCCATGCCTATGTGAAAGGGTGGAGGCCGCCCTTCCTCTCCCAGGGCCCCCAGAACCGGATGGAGCGCGTCTGGCTCGACCGGTAGTATGAACAGAGGATGCGACGGCAACAGGCCCGGCGCTGCACGGGGCCGAGCCGGACTTCCGGTATCCGACCGAATACTCGGCCCACGTCTGGGCCGAGTGTCAACGGGAGTGCAACTCGGGTTGGACTGAAGAAGGCGCGTGGTGGGCGATCGTGGACTCGAACCACGGACCCCGGTCTTATCAGGACCGTGCTCTGGCCGCCTGAGCTAATCGCCCACGGCTGGGGGAAACATGGAGAGTCTATCCCGGCCTCTTCACGAGTGTCAAGGAAAGACGCGGCGTTCCGCCTCTTCTGTGGCCAGGTGGCCTTCGGGACGCAGCCGGGTACCCCGGCGAGTCGGGGTGCACCCCTTGCGACATCGCACGGCGCCTCCGCGATCTGCGAGCGGCCCTTCGGCGGGGCTCAGAGCCTGGACAAGGGCCTGCGGCGACGGGGCGGAAGGGTCGTCCCGAGCGCCAGTGGAGGCCGCCGGTCCCGCGTTGCGGCGAGGAGCGGCCCAGTGCTATGGTTGCGCCATGCGCCGCCACCCTTCTTCCAAGGAGACCTCCATCTCCCTCGTCGCCCAGCTCCGCGACCGGCGCCGGGCCCTGTGGGACCAGGCCACGGGCCACCCGTTCCCGCGGGAGCTCGTGGCCGGCACGCTCCCGCTCCGCAAGTTTCAGCGCTACCTGCTCCAGGACTACGCGTTCCTGCGGGACTTCTCGACGCTGCTCGCCCTCGGGGTCGCCAAGGCGCCGGACCTGGCCACAGCCCGTCCGCTGGCCGCATTCCTTTCGGGGGTGCTGGCGGGCGAGGAGGGCTACTTCCGGCGAGCGTTCCAGGAGTGGGGCTGGCGCCCTCCCCGGTACGCCCGGCCATCCAGACTCCCGGCGACGCGCGCCATGGGCGACTTCATGGCTCGCGTGGCCTGCGAGGGCAGCTTCGCGGAGGTCCTGACGGTCCTGGTGGTGACGGAGAGCGTCTATCTTGATTGGGCCAGCCGGGCGGCCCCCCGCGCCCGCAGCGCGCAGCCCTGGTACTACCAGGAGTGGACGGCCATCCACTCGAACGCCGAGTTCCGGCGGTTCGTCGGGTGGCTGGAGGCGACGCTGGACGCGCAGCCGCTCTCGGCGGCCGGGCGCTCGCGGGTGGCCGAGCTCTTCGAGACGGCGCTGCGGCACGAGCTGGCGTTCTGGGAGATGGGGTACGGGCGGGGGAGAAGCTGACGATGTCGACCCCCGCCCCAGATTCTTCGTCGCTG
>CAZKTO010000043.1:0-4855 GCA_964555685.1 uncultured Dehalococcoidia bacterium | reverse complement strand
CGCTCCTCAGAATGACAGGCGGACCTGTCAGATCTTCCCCATGTCCTTGAGGGTCTTGTGGATGGCCATGTCCGCCGCCTTCCGCATCTTCTCGGCGCCGGGCAGGTCGTCCAGCGGCGAGTCGGGATGGTCGATCTTGCGGGTGAACGTGGTAGGGAAGTTGAAGTAGAGGCGCACCGTCTCGCCGCCGCACTTGGGGCAGGCGACGGGCGACTGGTCGCTCATCCGGCGGCGGACCTCAAAGATATGGTCGCAGGGTTTGCAGCCCATGTCATAGGTCGGCATGGCACTCCTTACCAACGCTGCCGGTCGCGGGACGCGTGAGCCCTAACCGGGCGTCGGAACGCGGCCCAACGATCAGCTCCAACGACGCTGGCGCTCACCCGCCACGAGCGTAGCGAGTGGTCGGGTGCAGCGCCGAGTTGTACGGCGCGCAAGCGCACAGCAGGGGCGCCTTCAGAGAGAATCGCCGAACGACCGAGGAGCCAGCTGAGAGATCGCAGGTGTTCACCCTCGCTCCGGACGCCACTGAACGTCGCTCCACGATTGGTGATCAGCCAGCGGAGTCGGACGTGCCGGATGACCCTAATGCGGCTGCCAGGCTTGCCAATGACGCCTCAATCTCCTTACGTAGCCCCGGCTTCCGGATGTGGATGAGGAAGTACTTGCGGAGGAACGTTCGTGGGTTGAGGTCAAAGCTGACGGTTACCTTGGAACCGGTATCGTCCGCGTCAACCGCCCACGTCCAGTCGGCGTATGAGGGGTTGCCATCATCGCTTTGCGACCGGAATGAGAACCGGCGGGCTGGGCGGTCGAGTTCGAGGACTTCGGACTTGCTGACCCAGGTAGAACCAAGTGCGTGGATTTCGACTTTCCATATTGCGCCCGGACTTAGTGTCTCCGGTTGCTGGACCACTTTTCGGATGGCAGCGTTCCATGAGGGGAGGCGGCCCACGTCGATGATTCGGCTAAAGACAGTTTCTGGAGACGCATCAACGTGCCCACTGAAGGTACCGATGTGACTCATTGCACCCCCTTCGATTTCTTCGAGCCCCGAAGGTCTGGCTTTGACTCAAGCTCAACGCGCCTCGACTCGACTCCTAATCTTGAGCTGAAATCAAGCCTGCGATCGCCTCGCAAGGTCCGTACAACGCTCCGCATCAGGCGCGGCGGGCACCGCCTTCCGTGCTTGCGATCGGCAGCCGGACCCGCCGGCCGCGCCCACCGGCTATTATACCGCCACGGCCAGGACGATCTTCCCGAAGTTGGCGTTGGACTCCATGTAGCGGTGGGCCTCGGCCGCCTCCGCCAGCGGGAAGACGCGGTCGACGACCGCTCGCAGGCGCCCCGACTCGATGAGCGGGAGCACGTGCCGCCGGAACTGGTCCGTGAGGGCCGCCTTCTCCTCGAGCGAGCGCATGCGGAGGACCGTACCGTAGACGCTGAGGCGCTTGGGCATGAGGGCGCCCACGTTGGCCTCGACCGTGCCGCCGCCCATGGTGCCCACGAGCACCATCCGGCCCCTGACGGCCAGGCTGGCGACGTTGCGCTCCCAGTAGGGCGCGCCGATGACGTCCAGGATGACGTCGACGCCGCGGCCGCCGGTCCGCCGGCGCACCACCTCCGCGAAGTCCTCCGTCTTGTAGTCGATCCCCACGTCCAGCCCCAGCTCCGCCGCCTTGCGCAGCTTCTCCGGCGAGCCGGCGGTGCCGAAGGTATAGGCGCCGGCCGCCTTGGCGAGCTGGATGGCGGCGACGCCGACGCCGCTCCCGGCGGCATGGAGAAGGACCCGCTCGCCCATCTGAAGCCGGCACCAGTTGAACAGAGCGTCGTAGGCGGTGAAGAAGACCTCCGGGACCGACGCGGCCTGCTGGAGGTCGAGGCCGGACGGGACGCGCATGGCCATGGCGCGGTGGACGGCGACTCGCTGGGCGTAGCCGCCGCCGGAGAGGAGGGCGAAGACGCGGTCGCCGGGGGCGAGCTCGGCGACCCGCGCCCCGGCCTGGGCCACGACGCCCGCCATCTCCAGACCAAGGATATCGGCGCGGACGTCACCCGCCTGCGGCAGGCGGGTACCCGGATTGGGGTAGCGCCCCATCCGCTGCAGGAGGTCGGCCCGGTTCAGGGCCGTCGCCTTCACGTCGACGAGGACGTCGTCCGGGCCGCAGGCGGGCTCAGGAACGTCCCGCACCTGGAGGACCTCGGGGCCTCCGGGCCGGGTGACAACGATGGCGCGCATCTCGACACTCTCCTGGGAGCGGAGTCTGGGGCAAGGCCGCCTGCGGCTGCCGTGCTAGAATACATCACCGAGCCCCGGAGCATCGCCATGCCGGTCTACGAGTACCGCTGCACCGCTTGCCGCAAGAAGTCGTCCGTCTTCGTGCGCACCGCCGCCAGTGCCGCGCAGCCGGCGTGCGCCCACTGCGGCGGGACGAAGCTCGTCCGGCTCTTCTCGACCTTCGCCGTGCACCGGACGGACGGGAGCGGCGCGGACGATTTCGACGACGGCGGGCTCGGCGACATCGACGAGTCGGACCCCAAGGCGATGGCGCGGGCGCTCCGGAAAGCGGGCGGCGGGATGCGGGACGAGATGGGCCCCGAGTTCGACGAGGTGCTGGACCAGATGGAGCGGGGCGAGATGCCCGAGGATATGTCAGGTGACGCGGGTGACGGCGAGGGCGGCGACGGTCTCGACGGCCTGGGCGGTGGCGACGGCGACGATCTCGCCGCGTGAGGTGGAGCGTGCCGGTCTACGAGTATCGATGTGAGGCGTGCGGACGCGTAACCTCGGTCTTCGTGCGGGCCATGAAGGACCCGGAGGGCCTGGCCTGCCAGCACTGCGGGGGCGCGCAGCTCGAGCGGATCATCTCCAAGGTGGCCTACCATCCGACGATGGCGCGGGTCTGGGAGACCTCGGGCCCGCCCTCGGCGACGCCCGGCGACGACTACTACCGGGACCCGCGGAACATCGGGCGGTGGACGGAGCAGCGCCTGGAGCAGCTGGGCGTGGAGATGCCGTCCGAGGCGCAGAAGATGATCGACGCGGCCCGCGAGGGCGCCATGCCCGAGCCCATCGATGATCTGTAGCTTCCATCGTGGGCTCTACAGAGAAATGCATAAGTTCCTAAACGACCTGGCGCTCTGGACCTCTCCCTCCTGTCCCTCTCCTGAAGGGAGAGGGACGATACCCCCTTCCTCTTTAGGGAAGGGGGCCAGGGGGTTAGGTCCGAGGCCCCCCCCGGCACCCTGGTTTAGATCTCAATGCTCGGCTCTAGGACGCGGGCGTTGAGCGACTCTCCCACGGCCAACCTGGAGGCCATCGCGCAGCGCATCCGGGACGCGCTCGCCCGGAAGAACGAGGCGCGGGAGGCCGCCTACCCCCTCTCGCGGGAGGTGGTCCGCAGCTCCGCCAACGCGATTCGAGCCGTGCACCGGGGCGAGTTCGAGGCGGCGCGCGGGCTCATCGACCAGGCGCGGCGCCAGCTCGCCGGGATCGAGGCGGCCGTGGCCGGGCATCCGGACCTGCGCTATACCGGCTACGTGGAGTCGGCCGAGAAGGAGTACGCGGAGGCGGCGGTCACCTTCGCGCTGGCGTCGCGGACGCCGGTGCCGGAGCCCGAGGCGCTGGGGGTCGGCTACCCGGCGTACCTGAACGCCCTCGGCGAGGCCGCCGGCGAGATGCGCCGGCTGGTCCTGGACGCCCTGCGCCGCGATCAGGTGGGGCGCTGCGAGGAGGTCCTGGACGCCATGGACGATATCTACGGCGTGCTGGTGACCATGGACTTCCCGGACGCCCTCACGGGCAACCTGCGGCGGACGACGGACATGGTGCGCGGGGTGCTGGAGCGGACGCGCGCCGACTACACGATGGCCGTCTCCCAGGCGCGGCTGGTGGAGAAGCTGACGCGCGTCGAGGAGCGGCTGCCAAAGGGCGAGTAAGGGCCTCGACCTACCCCCGTGCCCCATCCCTATTCAGGGAAGGGGGCTATCTCGGTGGCCACGAGTCCGGCTACATCGCCGCCTTGATAGCCCCGCGGACCTCTTTCACGTCCGGGAAGCGCCCCTGCTCCAGCTTGGAGAAGACGAGCTTCTCCGCGATGCGGTACTTCGTGGCGAGGCCGCCCGGCACGGGCTGGCGCGCCTGCTTGAGGCGCGAGACCTGGCGCCCCACCCCCACCGCCCAGCCGAAGATCTTCCGCTTGAGGAGCGAGCCCGCCTCGGCCCGCGCCATGCTCGCCGCGTAGACCTTCTCGAACACGCGCGGCACGCTGCAGATGAAGTGGGGCCGCACCTCGGGCAGGTTGTCGCGGAGCTTGTCGATGCTCTCGGCGAAGGCGGTGGTGAGGCCGTGGTAGACGCCGGTGAAGGCCTCCAGGCGGGCGAAGCTGTGGGCGAGGGGCAGGAAGAGCAGGTGTACGTCGCCCTCCGTCACCATGAGGACCTGCCCGCCCGCGCCGACCGCGGTGAGGTGGTTGCCGTGGGTCTGCACCACGCCCTTGGGCGGGCCGGTCGTGCCCGAGGTGTAGACAATGGTTGCGGTGGCGTCCGGCCGGAGGGCCGCCACGCGGTCGGCGAGCTCGGCCTTATGGGTCTCGAGATTGTCGGCGCCGAGGCGCCGGAGCTGCTCCCACGTGAGGGTGCCCGGCGAGCGGTCCTTGCCCTCGTAGCCGTCGATCACCACGACATGCTCGAGGCCGTCCATCTTGCCGCGGACCTCGAGGACCTTCGCGAGCTGCGCGGGGTCCTCCACGAAGAGGGTCTTCACCCCCGCGTCGTTGACGATATAGGCGATGAGATCGGACGGATAGGTGGGGTAGATCGGGATGGTGACGCAGCCCGCGGTGAAGTTGGCGAA
>CAZKTO010000042.1:21013-26074 GCA_964555685.1 uncultured Dehalococcoidia bacterium | reverse complement strand
TGTAGGCCTCGGGCTGGTAGTAGTCGTAGTAGGAGACGAAGTACTCGACGGCGTTATCGGGGAGGAACTCCTTGAACTCGGTGGCGAGCTGGGCGGCCAGGGTCTTGTTGTGGGCGATGACGAGGGTGGGCCGCTGGACGCGCTCGGCGATGTTGGCCATGGTGAAGGTCTTGCCGGAGCCGGTGACGCCCAGGAGAGTCTGATAGCGATAGCCCTCCCTGAGGCCGGCGACGAGCTTGTCGACGGCCTCGGGCTGATCGCCGGTCATCTTGAAGTCGGAGACGATGCGGAAGGGAGGCATGGCTGAGGCCGCTAGCTGTCCTTTATCACCATCACACTCGTGGCCTTGATGAGGGCCGCGGCCCGGTCCCCGACCTTGAGGTCCAGCTCGTGGGCCGCCTCGGCGCTGATGAGGGCCACGATGTGGTTATCGCCCACCTGGAGCCCGATCTGGGCCATGAGGCCGTCGATGCGGACCTCGGTGACGGTGCCGGGCAGCCGGTTGCGGGCGCTAGTCTTCATGATCGTTCTCCTCCTGGGTCGTGGCCGATAGGACGGACGGGCCGGTGAGAGCGAAGGCGACGAGCAGGACGAGGCGCGTGGCCCGGTCGCGCGGGTCGATGCCCGAGAGCGCCTGAATGCGCTGGAGGCGGTAGGCGACGCTGTTGCGGTGCAGGAAGAGGCGCTCCGCCGTCTCGGCAATGCTGCCGCTCTCGACGTAGGCGCGCAGCGTTGGCACAAGGTCGGCGCCCGTTCGCGCATCGTACGCCACGAGCGGCGCCATGGCCTCGCGCAGCCGTACACAGACCTCCCGCCGCCCGGCGAGCCCTCGCACCGACTCGGCCAGGCCCCGAAGCTCCTCTCGCACGACCCTATCGTACCGCTCCACCCAACTTTGTGCACATCGCACGATGCCACCTAAGCCCCCTGCCTCTACACTCAAGGCTACCTCCATGCCCACGCACCGCTCGGTTAGTTGTGCTGGGGAGCCCTCTTTTGCAAGAAAGGGCCTCCTCAGGGCAACCAATGGGTGGTGGGTGGGAGTCTGGGCGGCGCTGAGCGTGGTGGCGGGGGCGTGCGGGGGCGGCGGGGCGACGGAGCGGCTGACGGTGTTCGCGGCGTCGTCGCTCACGGAGGCGTTCCAGGACGCGGCGCGGCTCTTCGAGGACGAGCATCCGGGGCTGCGGGTGACGCTGAACTTCGCGTCGAGCACGGCGCTGCGAACGCAACTCGAGCACGGTGCGCGGGCCGGCCTCTTCGCCTCGGCGGACGAGCGGCAGATGGACCTGGCGCGGCGGGCGGGCGTCATCGACGGCGAGGCGGCCGTGTTTGCCACCAACCGGCTGGCGATGGTCGTGCGGGCCCGCGCAGGGAAGATCGCAGGTCTGGAGGACCTGGCCCGGCCGGGCGTGAGGCTGGCGTTGACGGCGGCCCAGACGCCCATCGGCGGCTACACGGCGCTGGCGTTCGAGCGTATGGCTGCCGACCCGGCGTTCGGACCGGCGTTCGTCGCGCGGGTGCGCGCCAACGCCGTCACCCAGGCGCTCGACGCTCGTCAGGCCGTGTCGGCGGTGGAGCTCGGCGAGGCCGACGCCGCCCTCGTCTACGTAACCGACGCCAGGGCAGGCCCGGCCCTTCAGGCGATCCCGCTGCCCGGCCAGTTCAACGTGGTGGCCACCTACCCCATCGCCGTGGTGCGGGGCGCGCAATCGGGCGAGCGGGCCCGGGAGTTCATCGCGTTCCTGCGGTCGGAGCGGGGGCAAGGCGTTTTGGAGCGGTTCGGATTCGGGAGGCCGTCGTGACCGGGCGATGGACCGTCCCGCGCCTGGCCCGGCGGCCGGGCGCCGGATGGCTGGTCGTCGGCGCGGTCCCCCTGGCCCTGTTCCTGGGGTTCATCGGCGTTCCCCTGGTGGCGCTCATCGTCCGCGGCGTGGGCGAGGATGGCTTCTGGCCGGGCCTGGGCGGCGAGACGGTGAGCGACGCCCTGCGCCTCTCGCTCATCACCAGCGCCATCACCGTCGCCGTCACCGCCGTCGTCGGCACGCCGCTGGCTTATCTGCTGGCCCGGAGGCGATTTCCCGGCCGCGCCGTGGTCGACGCCCTCATCGAGCTGCCCATCGTCGTGCCGCCGGTGGTGGCCGGTCTGGGCATGCTGATGGCCTTTGGGCGGACCAGCGCCATCGGCGAGGCGCTGGACGGCGCGGGCGTCACGCTGCCCTTCACCATGACGGCCGTCGTCTTCGCCCAGCTCTTCGTGGGGGCGCCGTTCTTTCTGCGGTCGGCCAAGCTGGGGTTCGAGGCCGTGGACCCGGAGTTGGAGGAGACGGCCCAGACGCTGGGCGCGTCGCCGCTGCGGACGTTCCTTCGCGTCTCGGTGCCCCTGGCCTCGCGGGCCCTCATCGGCGGGCTGGTGCTGTGCTGGGCGCGGGCCATCGCGGAGTTCGGCGCGACGATCATCTTCGCCGGGAACCTGCCGGGCCGGACGCAGACGCTGCCGCTGGCGGTCCTGACGGAGCTGGAGTCGGACCTGGGAGGGGCGCTGGCCCTGGCGGTGGTGCTCGTCGCCATGTCGCTGCTGGTGCTCGTGGCGATCCGCCTGCTGGCGGGCCGCGCGTGGGGGTACGATCGTTGAGAGAAGGACCGGTGGGGCGATGACGGAGGGCTGGCTGCGGCACCGCCTCGGCGACTTCACGCTGGACGTCCGGTGGTCCGTGGGCGAAGGACAGGTGCTAACGCTCTTCGGCCCGTCGGGGGCGGGGAAGAGCACGACGCTCCGGGCCATCGCGGGGCTGCTGCGGCCGGACGAAGGGCGCATCGCCATTGCGGGTGATGTGGTGTTCGAGAGCGCCGGGCCGGTCTGGACGCCGCCCCATGAGCGGCGGGTGGGCTATCTGCCCCAGAGGTTCGCGCTCTTTCCGCACCTGACCGCCGGGGAGAACGTGGCCTTCGGGGTCCGGTCGTGGCCGAAGGCGGAGCGCGGGCGGCGGGTGGATGAGCTGCTGGAGATGTTGCACGTGGCCGGTCTGGCGGAGCGCCGCCCCAGCCAGCTCTCGGCGGGCCAGCAGCAGCGGGTGGCCCTGGCTCGGGCGCTGGCGCCCCGGCCGCGGCTGCTCCTGTTGGACGAGCCCTTCTCCGCCCTGGACTACGAGCTGCGGAGAGAGCTGCGCCGCGAGCTGCGGGCCGTGCGCGACCGGACTGGCATCCCTATGGTGCTCGTGACGCACGACCCCGCCGACGCGCTGGCCCTGAGCGACCGGGTCATCGCCCTCGACAACGGGCGGGTCGCGGCCGAGGGCCCGCCGCTGGAGGTGCTGGGCCGTCCCGCCACCGAGCCGCTGGCCCGCCTCACGGAGGTCGAGAACGTCTTCGAGGGGACGGTGACGGAGCAGGCGCCCGCCGATGGGGTGATGCGCTGCGACGCCGGCGGGATGCCGCTGGTGGCGCCGTACGCGCCGGTCCCGGTCGGCGCGCGGGTGCGCGTGGGGCTCCGGGCTGGCGATATCCTGGTCGCGGCGGAGCGGCCGCAGGGCCTCTCGGCCCAGAACACGCTCCCGGGCGTGGTCACGGCCATCGAGCGGCGCGGCTTCGAGACGGTGGTGGTGGCCGACTGCGGACGGTTCCTTCGGCAGGCTCCTTCGACGGGCCCTTCGGCAAGGCTCAGGACAGGTCAGGAGAGGTTGCTGCGGGCCGAGGTGACGCCGCGGGCCGTCGAGCGGCTCGGTCTGGCGCCGGGCAAGGACGTCTGGCTCGTGTTCAAGAGCAACTCGTGCTTCCTGATCGAGTAGGCGGCGCTGCGCCGCTCCTGCTCGCGTTGCCATTTTCGACTCCCGTTGCTAGCATAGGGAGTCCGCGCCCTCCTGAACTGATGACCCGATGGCCCCAAGGAGGCATGCCATGCCCCCGGAGACCCTGACGGAGCAGCAGAAGCAGATCGTCGCGATGATCCGCGACTTCGTGAAGCGGGACGTCGAGCCCGTGGCCAGCGCCATGGACCACGACGATATCTACCCCCAGGAGATCGTCGAGAAGATGAAGAGCCTGGGGCTCTTCGGCTGCATCATCGAGGAGCGCTACGGCGGCATGGGCCTGGACTACACCACCTACGCCATGATCATCGAGGAGATCTGCAAGGGGTGGATGAGCATCGCGGGCATCATCAACTCCCATCTGATCATGGCCTACATCGTCCAGACCTTCGGCTCGGACGACATGAAGCGCCACTACCTGCCTCTCATGGCGCGGGGCGAGCGGCGCGGCGGCATCGCCCTCACGGAGCCCAACTGCGGCAGCGACGTGGCGGCCATCCAGAGCTACGCCGCCCGGAGCGGGGACCACTACGTCATCAACGGCACCAAGATCATGATCACCAACGGCGAGCACGGGAGCACCTTCGCCGTGCTGGTCAAGACGGACCGGCAGGTGCAGCCCGCGCACAAGGGGATCAGCTGCTTTCTTCTGGAGAAGGGGCCCGGCTTCCGCGCGGGGCGCCACATGGAGAAGCTGGGCTACCGCGGCATCGATACCTCGGAGCTCATCTTTCAGGACTTCCAAACGCCCATCACGAGCCTGGTGGGCGGCAAGGAGGGCCAGGGCTTCTATCAGATGATGAACGGCCTCGAGGTGGGACGCATCAACATAGCCGCGCGGGCCGTGGGGGTCGCCACGGCGGCCTTCGAGAGGGCCATCGCCTACGCCCAGCAGCGGCGGACCATGGGCGTCCCCATCGCGCAGCACCAGGCGATCCAGCTGAAGCTCGCCGACATGTACACCAAGATCGAGGCGGCGCGGCTGCTGCTCTACCAGGCGGCGCGGAAGAAGGACGCCGGCGAGCGGTGCGACCTGGAGGCGGGCATGGCCAAGCTCTTCGCCAGCGAGATGTGCGCCGAGGTGGCGATGGAGGCGATGCGCATCCACGGCGGCGTCGGCTACTTCAAGGAACATGTGGTGGAGCGCTACTACCGAGACGCGCCCCTCATGATCATCGGCGAGGGCACCAGCGAGATCCAGAAGCTGGTCATCGCCCGCAACCTCCTGAGCAAGTACAAGTCCGGGTAGGGGCCC
>CAZKTO010000042.1:8154-20913 GCA_964555685.1 uncultured Dehalococcoidia bacterium | reverse complement strand
GTGTACATCTCCCAGCCCAGACGGACCGCCTCGTCGAAGGGCTTGTTCATGCCGATGTAGGTGAGCTCCTTGATGCGCTGGACGGCCAGGGGCGAGCTCGCGCCGATGCGCTCGGCGAGCTTGATGGCCGAGGGCATGAGCTCCTGCCGCGGGACGACCTGGTTCACGAGGCCGATCTCGTAGGCGCGGCGGGCGGAGATAGAGTCGCCGGTGAAGAGCATCTCCAGCGCGACGGCCCGCGGGACCATGCGCGGGAGCCATTGGGTCGCGCCGGGCGGGAAGAGGCCCCGCTTGAGCATCGTGAGGCCGAGGGTGGCCTGCTCCGTGGCGATGCGCAGGTCGGCGCCCAGGGCCATGGCCAGGCCGCCGCCCAGGCAGTAGCCGTCGATGGCGGCGATGATGGGCTTCCAGACGGGGATCTCGCCCAGGTACTGGTGGCGCGGCGGCCTGGCCTTCCGGTCGGCGAGCTCGGCCCCGTGGAACATGGACTTCATGTCCGCGCCGACGCTGAAGGGCAGGCCCGGCGCCCCGGAGAAGATGACGACCCAGACGTTCGGGTCGGCCTGGACGTCGAGCCAAATGGTCTCCAGGGCGCGCATCATCGCCGTGGTGTAGGCGTTCACGGGCGGGCGGTCCAGGGTGATGAAGGCGAGGCGCTCTCTCTTTTCGTACCGGACGTGCTCGGACATGGAGACCTCCTTAGTTTCCTAGGGCTCCCCAAACCGCTGCGTGAGCCACGCGAGGCTGCGGCGCAGCGCCTCGTCGTACCCCATGGCCTCGATCTCCGGGCCCACCAGCTCGACGTCAAAGTAGCCCTGGTAGCCGGCGTCCAGGAACGTGCGCATGATCCGCTCGATGGGGATGAGGCCATCGCCCAGGGGGACGCGCGAGGGCGTGCACTGGGTCCCCCTCTTGAAGTCGTTGATCTGCACGAGGCCGATGCGGCGGGCGCGCTCCCGGATGTTGGCGTAGAGCCGGCGCTCGATCCAGGCGTTGTTGATCTCGAAGCAGACGGTGAACCAGGGCGAGTCCACCTGGTCGGCGAGGTCGAGGGCGTCGTGCAGCGTGTGGATGTAGCCCAGGTCGACGCGGAGGCAGTTGTTGGGCTCGAGGGCCAGGCGCACGCCGGCCCGCTGTGCCTCGGGAACCAGGGCGCCCAGGAGCTCGAGGAAGCGCCCCTCGGCCTGCTCGTAGTCGAGAGCGCCGGGCGGGCCGGTGAGGACGACCAGCGCCTCGACGCCGAGGCGCGCGGCGAGATCGATGGCGCGCCGGGCCGTGTCGAGCTGGCCGGGCCACTGGGAGCGGGCGTCCAGGGTGAAGAATCCCGTGGAGAGGAGCGCGGCCGGCGTGAGGCCGGTGTCCTTGAGGAGCCGAATGCCCCGGTCGACGCCATAGGCCTCGATCTTGGGGCGCGAGACGGCGATGGCCCGGACGCCGAGCTCGGCGAGGCGGCGCACGTCCCGCTCGAAGGGCCACTTGAGGGTGGATGCCTCGTTGACGCAGTACTTCACCATCGGGTTCCTTTGCTGCCCCGACGAATCGGGGCGGGCGACCGCTACCATGAGTTGCTCGACAGGCGCTCTGTGCTGCGCCGCCCTTCGACAGCTCCCCCGATCCGGATCGGGCGAGGTCAGGCCGAGCGGGGCCTTCCGCGCGGGTGCTATCATAGCGCACGGCTGCTAGCGCCTGAGGGGGTGCCCATGGGAATGTTACGCCGCTTCGAGGTCTATAAGGTCCGGCCCGAGGTCCCGGAGGCGACGGTCCGGCAGTTCGAGAAGGTGCTGTGGGAGTGCGGGCGGTTCATCCCGCAGGTCCTGCACTCCGTCGTGGGCCACAATCTCTCCCGGAACGCCACCACGCACGTGTGGGAGCACGCCTACGCCAGCCCCGAAATCTATCAGGAGTACATGGTCCACCCGTACCACGCGGCGATCCTGGACCGCTACCTGCTCCACGACTGCCCCGAGCGTATCACGGACGATGCCGGAGTCGGGGGCGGGCTCTTCGGCTACGAGATCGAGCGGCCCGACTACTTCATGTCCAGCGGGTTCCGGCGCGTCGTTCTGCTCCTGGTGCGGCCCGGCGCCTCAAAGCAGGCGGTGGCGAAGCTGGAGGCGGAGCTCCGGGCGGCGCCCAAGAGCGCGCGGGAGATGAAGCTCTCCGTGGTGGGCTACAACAGCATGGGCCGCGAGTGGCGGCCCGACGCCTGGAGCCACGTCTGGGAGCAGGGCTTCGAGTCGCGGCAGGCCCTGGAGGCCTACCTCTGGGGCAGCTCGCCCTCCGCCCGGCGCGAGCGGTCCGGCTGGAAGGGCGCCATCGTGCAGGAGTCGGTCGACTTCTACTACGCCGTCGGCGAGCCGCAGTAGGGACCTCACAGCATGATCTACATCGTGGACAACATCCTGGTTGACCCGGGCCATACGGACCGCTACCTGGAGCTTCTCGAAAAGAAGCTGGTGCCGAAGGCCAAGAAGCGGGGCATGACGCTGGTGGCCTGCTGGCACACGCACAAGGAGCTGGGGGAGGACGTGACGGTAACGACCATCTGGTCGGCCCGCGACCACTCCCACTGGAACGACCTGCGCAGGTACGCGGTGCTGGACCCGTCGCTGCACGAGTGGCTGGGGGAGGCGAAGCCGCTGCGCAAGGGCGGGACGCGGCGGTTCTACTATCCTGCTCGTTTCTCGCCGCTGAAGTAGCGGCCGGGCGGGCTCGTTTCCCGCCGCGCAGGGGCCATTCGGCCCGCCTAGGCGGGCTGTCCCCGGCGTCCTGTTTCAGACGTTCGCTGCGTTGACTCCCATAGGACAGCTGGTAAGATACCCCCGAAATTCGGGAGGCCAGACGCAGGAGGCAGTGTGATGGCAGCCGATCTCGAAGCCAGGGTGAAAGCATTGGAGAAGCGCCTCCAGTTCCTGGAGGACCAGGAGAAGATTCGCGAGTGCCTGGCGCGCTACTCGTTCAACGCCGATCTCGGGCGTTCCGAGGAGTACGTCAACAACTACACGCCGAACGGCGTCATCGATCTGGGGCCCGACACCAAATGGGCGGGCCGGGACCAACTGCTCGACTTCATCGGCAACCCGCAGGGCGGCCATAAGGCCATCGAAGGCAGGTGCATGCACACGTCGCTCGACTTTTTCATTCGAGTTGACGGCAACAAGGCGTGGGCCGAAGGGTACTCGGTCGTGCTGCTGAAAGAAGGTCAGGCGGAGCGCGAGGGATATCGCGTCTTCAGTATCGGCTTCAACCACTGGGACTTCGAGAAGAAGGGGGACCGCTGGTACCTGAAGTATCGCTATCGCCGGCCCATGGGCGGCAATGAATGGGGCGGCAAGGTCGTCAAGGCCTATCTGAAAGCGTAGGAGAGCGCCGCACCGGTGAGCGCCGGCTACAAGAAGCCCCTTCCTGCTCCCGATCCGTCGACCCAGCCTTTTTGGGACGGGTGCAAGGCCCGCGAGCTGCGCATGCCCCGATGCGCCGCCTGCGGGACCTACATCTTCTTTCTGGCGCCCATGTGCCATGCGTGTAACTCGACGGACCTCCGCTGGACCCGCATGAAGGGCACCGGGACGGTCTATAGCTTCATCGTCGTCCATCAGGCGACGCTCCCCGGCTTTGGGCAGGAGGTCCCGTACGTGGTGGCCTGGATCGAGCTCTCCGAGCAGGAGGGGCTCAAGATGGTCTCCAACGTCATCGGCTGCAAGCCCCAAGAGGTGACCGTGGGCATGCCGGTGGAGGTGACGTTTGACGAGGTGACCCCGGAGATCACGCTCCCCAAGTTCCGCCCCGTCCGATAGCCGATCCCAAGGAGCCGCGATGCGGCTCTCCCCGCTGAGCGTTGAGTGGGGAAGGCGAACCGCTTGATATCCTACGACCAGCGCCGGTCGTTGGTCAGCTCGAAGGTGTTGCTGTCCGGATCGAAGCCGTAGCAGGCCGCGGGCCGTCCGTCGCCCCAGTCGTAGGGCGCGGCCTTGAACCGGACGCCCCTGGCCACCATATCCCGGTACGTGGCCTGAATGTCGTCGCACGTGAACCCGATGTGGTAGGAGCCGATGTTGGTGGGCCGGGTGTTGAGGCGGTCGCCCTTCTTGTTGACGTACTCGACCAGCTCCAGGATGAAGCTGCCCAGCTTGAGCTTGACGACCTTCATGTGGAGGCCCTCGAAGCCGGAGCTCTGGGCCTTCAGGCCCTCGTGGCGGCTCTCCATGAAGTCGACCTGAGTCATGCCGACGATGTCCCGGTAAAAAGCAAGCATCTTGCCCATGTCGCCGACGGTGATGCTGGTGTGATTGTGGCCGGTGATCATAATGGCGCCCCTCACCACCGCTCGGGCCTGAAGAAGAGTCGGAACAAGCGTGAGGCGAGGGGAGCGTAACACAGAGCGCGGGGATTGGGTAGCCGCGGCGTGGGCCCGCTGCTATGATGCGCGCAATCCGCTTGCCGAGGTGATCTGATGGCTGACGATCTCCTGTACGAGAAGCGCGGCAAGGTCGCGCTCCTGACCATGAACCGGCCGAATCGGATGAATGCCCTGAGCCAGGGGCTCCTGGACGCGCTGCACGAGGGCTGGACGCGCTTCGCCGAGGACGACGATGCGTGGGTGGCGGTGCTCACGGGCGCGGGCGACCGGGCCTTCTGCGCCGGCGCCGACCTCAAGGACATGAACGAGCGGCGCCAGCAGGAGGGCCAGGCGGCGCCCCGCCGGCGGTTCCGGTACATGGGCTATACACCGCGGGAGCTCAAGGTCTATAAGCCGACCATCGCCGCCGTGAACGGCTATGCGCTGGCGGGCGGCTGGTGGATGGCGCAGGACTGCGACCTGGTGGTGGCGGCGGAGAACGCCGAGTTCGGCATCACGGAGACGCTCTGGAACCTGCCGGGTCCGTGGGCCGCCGACCTGACGAGCCGCGTCAGCATCCGCCACGCCATCGAGGTGACGGTGGTGCCGCAACGGGTCTCCGCCCAGCGCGCCTACGAGATGGGGTTCGTCAACTGGGTGGCGCCCCAAGGCCAGGCGCTCGCCAAGGCCCTCGAGATCGCCCAGAGCATCGCCGAGCGGTGCGCCCCGGCCTGCACGCGGGCCTTCGTGGAGACCTACTACCGCTGCCACGGGCTGCCCATCGAGCCGGCCCGGGCCCTGGCCACGGACATCCAGCGGCACCTCACGTCGATGGAGGACGCGAGGGAGGGCCCGCGGGCCTTCGTCGAGAAGCGCCAGCCGGTCTTCAAGAACCGGTAAAGAGCAGAGGTCACTGTACGGTGCTTCGACGGTCATCAGGTGCTGCTTATACATTTGGCTTGAAGCGCTCCATCCAGCGCTCCGGGGTGTTGAGTCCCGTAAACCCGAACTGTTTGTACAGCCCGTGCGCGTCTTTCGTCGCCAGCACCCAGCGTCGAAATCCCTGCAAGTCGGGATGAGAAAGAATGACCTCCATCAACCACTTGCTCAGCCCTTTCCCGCGCTCGGTCTCGAGAACGAAGACATCCGCTATCCATGCGAAGGTCGCATAGTCGGTCACGACGCGAGCAAAACCGACCTGCAGGTCGCCGCGATAGACGCCGAACGGTAGCGAGTTATCGATCGAGCGTTGCACGACCTCAAGCGGTCTGCCCACAGCCCAGTAGGACTCGGTGGAGAGGAACGAATGGATAACTTGCAAATCGAGCTTTGCCTTGTCGTTGCTGATTGTGAACTCGCCGCGGCGCCATTCGTTGTTCATAGAAATGTTCTACCTCACTCGAAATCGGCAGGGGAGAAATATATCAGGATGGGCTAGAGCAGGAACGGCAGCGTGACGACCTCAGCCTCGATTGAGGCGTCTCCAGCAACTACCTGCACACGGCTGCCGGGCTTGGCGAATGTATTGCGAACGTATGCGAGGGCGATGGCCCGCTTGAGCCCCGGCGAGAATACAGGAGAGGTCACGAGTCCGGCTTCCTTGCCCTCGGCATGGACAGCGGCGCCCGGCGCAGGCACTCGCGCATCAGCCAGCACCAGTCCCACGATCGCGCGCTGGACCTTGTCATAGGTGTCTAGCCGCGCCACCACCTCCTGCCCGATGTAGCAGCCCTTATCGAAGCTGATATGGGGGCGCAGGCCGGCCTCGAGGGGGTTGAAGCGCTCGTCGAGCTCGCAGCCGAAGGCCGGCTGCCCCGCCTCGATCCGGAGCATCTCGAATGCGTCGTGGCCGATCTCCACGAGGCCATGGGCCGCGCCCAGCATCAACAGCGCTGCCCGGACCGCAGCCGTCTGGGCGCCATGGGCCACGAGGAGGTGGAAGCCGTCGCCGGCGATGGCGGGCGCCCGGGCGAGGGTAGCCGCCACGCCGCCGGCGATCACCGGCGTGTGGTGGAAGAGCGGCAGCCCGCGCACGTCCTCGCCCGCGAGGGCGCCGGCGACCTGCACGGCGTTGGGGCCGAAGAGGTAGAGCAGGCCTGTGCCAGGGGTCACGTCGGCCGTCTGGGCGTCCTCGGTGATGGTGTACCTGTCGATCCACGCCAGGACGGCGCCTTGGTTCCCGGCGGAGGTCAGCAGCAGCAGGTGGTCCGGTGCGTGCCAGACCGTCAGGAGATCGATGATGCGGCCCTTGTCGCTGGTGAGCACGGTGGCCGTGCCGTGGCCGGGCTTGAGGCGGAGCAGGTCCTGGGTGCTCAGGCGGTGGAGGAGGTCGAGAGCGTCGGCGCCGGTCATCTTGAGGCGTCCGAGGCCGGAGCGGTCGATGAGGCCGGCGCCGCGGCGGGCGGCCCAATACTCCTCGTCGGCGCGCGGAGTGATGGCGGTCATGGGCTCTGGAAAGGGCTGGGGGCGACGGCGCGGCGCCCATCGCCCCCAGGCGTTCGTTCGTGGGCGAGCGCGGCTAGACGGAGAAGGAGGTGCCGCAGCCGCAGGTCTTCTTGGCGTTGGGGTTGCCGAAGGTGAAGCCCTTGCCGTTGAGGCCGTCGGAGAAGTCCAACTCGGTGCCGACGAGGTAGATGACGCTCTTCTTATCGACGTAGAGCCGGACGCCGTGCTGCTCGTAGACCTTGTCGCCCTCGCGCTCCTCGGTCTCGAGGCCGAGCTTGTAGGTGAGGCCGGAGCAGCCGCCGCCCTTGACGGCGACGCGGATGCCGGCCTGGGGCTGGCTCTCCGCGGCGGCGAGGCGCTTGATCTGGGCGGCCGCCTTCTCGGTGACGAAGACGGTGGGGACGGTCGTCGTGGCGGCTTCCATCGGGTCCTCCGGGAATGCTATGAACGCGACCTGAAAGATTGACCTGTGCGGTCGCCAAAGTCCACTTCTCAGTATATAGAAGATTGCAAGGTGGGGTCAAGGAGGCGTACGCGGTGACCTTTCGTCCTTCCCCAAAGAGGAGAAGAGAGCCACACTTCGACGGAGTTTACCCTGAGCGAAGCCGAAGGGCTCAGTGCAGGCTCCGACTCAAAGATTCGAAGAGTATCCGCAGATTGCACAGGTTGGCGCAGTTAATCCTTCGGCTTGGCTCAGAGCCCGCCCGAGGTGGGTACAGCGGAGGGTTGGCCATGACTGCGGGAAGGCGCGCGTTGGTGGCGGGGACGGGCAGTCGCGGCTGAAGACGGAGGGTCGGTTCCTGGGCCTGGACGGTAAGCAGCTTGCTGGTGGCGGACGAGCTTCTTATAGGTTTGCCGCCATCGGCGCGGCTCTGTTATTCTATGGTCGCGGCGACGTAGCCAAGTGGTAAGGCGGAGGTCTGCAAAACCTCTATACGGCGGTTCGATCCCGCCCGTCGCCTCCATGGAGGACAGGGCCCGGTGTGCATGCCGGGCGTTGGTCTTGGCGCAGCGCCCGTCCCCTATAATGGCGTCATGCCGAGGTGGCGGAACGGCAGACGCGACGGACTTAAAATCTGGGCTGCACTGTTTGCCCACGTCCGCCGCCGTGCGCCAACAGGTTCAACTCAATGCCGAGCGTCCGCCTGCGTTCGCCAAAATCGGCCAGCGTTCGCCCAGGTTGCTGTCAAAATTGCTGTCAAAATCCTCTGAAGGGTGCTTCAGGTAGCCCATCGCGTCGCCGCAGTTTCGTACAGGCTCAGCGTGTTCTGCATGTGAGGTTCAATCGGGAGCAAATGGCACGCACGTCGTTCTTGAGTTTTCCGATCTCATCAGATGCGAAGGCGGGCAAGCCAAATGCTCCGTAAAGCGTAGTTTCAAGGTCATCAAGGCGGCCTTCCAGCGTGGACACGTCGCTCTCCAGGTCGCCCACGTCGTCACTAGCGAAGCGGTCAGGCCCGAACTGCCCATAAAGAGCACTGCGCAGGCTACTCACGTCGCTCTCCAGGCTGCTGAGGCCAGTGGGCTCAGGTCCTTGCGGCCCTTGCAAGCCCCTCGGCCCCTGGGGTCCAATGGGACCCGGACCGCCGGGAGGCCCCGATGAGCCGCGTCCGCCTTGTGGGCCTGGCGGCCCCTGCTTCACTTGCGCCACCGCCTCGGCAACGGCGGTCGGCAGCACACGCGCAAGCTCCGCCTGCACCCGCTGTTGCACTTGCTCCTCGGTCACGCCGCTGGCGCACGCGGACGCAAGCCAGGCCAAGACCAGGACACCAATGAACAACACGGGTCGCCGCCGCATTCCCATGATGCACACCCCCCGCTCGCCAAGGATTGACGGTAACGCGGCCAACTATATGCGTGCAGGAGAACCAGGCGCAACGGCTCTTGGCGTACTTGAGGGTTCCGCCGTCCGCCACGGCCTTGTTGCGTAGCGCGTGCCTGTTGATGTAAATAGGGCTAACGAACGCTATCGAAGGAGGAGCAGATGCGCAAGTTGCAGCGGGCGATGACAGGGGTGGTCGTGACAGCGGCGTCCGGCCTGCGACCCCTGGGCGCGTTGGCTGCCAGTCTTTTGCTCCTGGCCGTCGCCTGTAGCGAGGTGACGCAGCCACCAGGAACCGGCTCACCCACCGTCGGCGCGCCTACTTCGACGCCCTCCCGCACTGCCGCGCCGCGCCCTGCAGAAACGGTCGCAGCAACCCCAACCTCCAGTATTAGCCGTGGGCCTGTGGGCGCGGTCGCGGCCCAAGTGGTCAACGTAGTCGACGGCGACACCATTGACGTGGCGATCAACGGTCGGACGGTTCGGATCAGGTACATCGGCATTGACACCCCTGAGACAGTTGACCCCAGCCGCCCTGTTCAGCCTTTCGGCAAGGAGGCGTCCGCGCGGAACCGCGAGCTTGTTGCGGGCAAAGTCGTGTACCTGGAAAAGGACGTGTCGGAGACCGACCGCTTCGGTCGCTTGCTCCGGTACGTATGGCTGGACGCGGACACGATGGTCAATGCCGTCCTCGTGGCTGAGGGACTGGCCCAGGTATCGACGTTCCCGCCTGACGTGAAGTATGTAGACCTGTTCCTCGACCTTCAGCGGAAGGCGCGCGAGCAGGGGCGTGGGCTGTGGGCAGGTGCGTCCGGTGTGGCAACGGCGACCCCGGCTCAGCCTGTTGCAACCGCTGGGTTTGTTCCTCCGAGCCCAACTACCGCAGCGACGCACACCCCAACTCCAACGTCGTTCATCCCGCCACCCCGCACACCCACACCCACAACGGCGTCGAGGACTAACTGCAGTCCTTCCTACCCTGACGTGTGCATCCCACCCCCGCCACCAGATTTGGACTGTGGTGAAATCCCTTACCGTAACTTCCGGGTGTTGCCGCCCGACCCTCATAGGTTCGACGGCGACAGGGATGGAATTGGGTGTGAGAGGTAGGGGCCGCCTTCGGACCACGCGCTCTAGCGCCCGCGCCGTCATCGTCCCTTTCGCAGCCGACCCCGACAACATGGAGCGGGCGTTGTAGAATGGCGAATCCCAATACGGTCGCCTACGCCCGGAGAGGAGACAGTACGATGAATAGGGCCGTCCCCATACTTTTGCTTGTGAGCATCATCGTTGCGGGCTGTGCTGGAGGACTGAGTGGAGACGAAGCAGACCGCATCGCCAGGAACGCCGCCAGCACCGTGGTTGCATCCCTTCCGACCCCAGATCAGCCTGAGACACCGACTGCTGTCAGTATTCCGGCTACGCCCACCCCCATAGTCCTGCCCGCCACCCCTACTCCTCTCGTGTTCCCCGCCACGCCGACCCCGCAACCCACCGCTACTCCAGCCCCCACGCCGACCCCAATCGACCTGAGCCAACTGAGAAGCACTCCAAGTATTATTGAAGGCCCACCTGGTCCACGGGGGCCACAAGGCCCCATTGGCCCCATTGGTCCACAAGGCGCAGCAGGTTCCGCCGCCTCTCGGACTAGAGTCGTCACCAACCAGTTCTCCTGCTCTTTCAGTCTGGCCTATACGCAAACCACGGCGGGCCGCCGGTGTCTCACCATTACACTCGGCGAGAGAAGCGTCGTTACTGTGCTTGCGCTGGGCACAATCCAAGTGCGTGTGGTTTCTGCGGGGCCTCCATTAGCCTTCGGCGAAGACATCACTTTAGACCCGCCGCCTAACCTCGATCCTGTTGGGGGGCTTCCGGGAAGTGGGGGAGTCATTCAACAACTGCCCCTTACTGTGATCCGTAGCTTCACCCTCGACGCAGGCAACCATGACTTTTATGTGGTTGGGCGCAACCCCCTCGGGACGCTGGCCGAGTTTATCAACGTCCAAGCTGTGGCCTTCGTTGAACGGCTTTAGGTGTACATGCACGCGACTCCTAACGTCGCTGGCCACGCGCACACAGGCTGGCCTGCGCCACTCGCGACTTCGCGTGCGCGATGGCGAGAGCACCGTGGATTCCCCTGTGGAGCTGGCAGGCATGGGCCATCACGAACAACCGGAATCTATCAGTGCCCCAATTGCTGGAAACCCTATAAGCACGCGCTCTACCACCCATGGCTATCGCACAGGCCCACCCCGCCGAACGCGGCTACCCGGCGCCACGCCATGCCGTCACACCCCATTGTTAGGAAATCCACCGCGTCGCTAGGGGGAGTTCCAAGCCCATACCCACCCTACGCCCCCCACGCCTTGCTAGCTGGCGTACCCTGGGTGTCCCGGTCCATTGCCAGGGGCGGTGAGTTGTTTCGTGGGTTCTCGGTCAGCCCTCCAGCGTGTCACTGACTATTCCGAGCAGGCAATGGCCCAGGCGCTTGTGCCCGGCCTGCCGGTAGTTGTGGAGCCACCATTGTTTGATGGCCTTGATCCCAGGGGCCAGCCTGCCGTCCTTCTCCATGTCCCGAAGGACTGTGGACGCCAGCCTGGCCGCGCTATCCATCACCTGCAACTTCTGTTCCGTCGCCGTCCTCGCTGTTGCTGTAGTCACCAGCCACCTCCAAGGGGTGCGTTTCCCCTTGAACCCCTTCGATGGTAGAGCGCTCCGCGCGCTGTGTCCGGGCGCGTGCGCGATCCCGAAGCCTTGCCACTCCGAACCAGGCCCGCGCACTTCCGCTCGCAAGGGCGCTTCTGGATACGCGCGCGACATCGCGTAGGCCCCGGCAGACCGCCTCAGCGGGGGAAGGGGAGTGGGGGATAGGGGACGCATCCGCCAGGCGCCCCTCGCACGCGAGCCGCGAGCCTGGGCTTCGTTGGATTGCCATTCGGCATGTGACGGAGCCTGCGGGCAGACGCGGCCACCCCGATTGCTGGCGAGCCCTTATGCTGTCAAGGGCATATCTCCTTGCCAACCCCAAACACACAAGCCATACCCCAGCACCATCCCCAGCAGCATCGCCGTCGTGCGCCATCGCGCGCGAAACGCGAAGGCGAAGGGCGGATCATCGCGCACACGCCAGCACGGGGGAGGGGAACCCGGAAGGGGGGGACGGGTGAGCGAAGCCTCTGCGCGCGCGAATGCAGGCCACCACCCCCCAATTCTTGGAAACCAGCGTGCATTCGTGAGGCCGCTCCAAGTCCACACACCCACCCCGTCCACGCATCTTGCTTGCCCGGCGGCACCCGGTACCCCCACCACCCTACCCCCGGCCCGCCTCCCCGTGCATCACGCGGTAGATCGTGGCCCGGCTCACGCCGAACCGCCGGGCCGCGTCCGTCACCCTAGCGCCGCCCGCAAGCGCGTCCAAAACCTCGCGGACGGGCAAGGGCATGGCTGGGCGGCCAGCGGGGCGTTGGGGCACCCGCCGCCCGCATGTGGGGCACCGCTGGCCGGGCCGCAACTCGGTTTGCGTCATGCAATATCACCTCAGCGCCACCAGTTGCAGCCATCGCACCGCGCTAGGCCGTCCACGCCTAAGACTGCTGCGGGCCTGTCGCATATGAAGCACGCGGAGCCTGGTAATGCAGGGCTGGGCTTCGAGTGCTCACGGCACAGGGGTTGTAGCGGCAGATCGCCAGCGGAGCGGGCGTAGACGAAGGTCTCCTGGCGGCAGCCTGGGAAGGAGCAGACCTGAGTACGGATCAACTCGGCCAGGAGCACCGCCTTGTGACGGCTGATCGCCTCCGCCAGCTCAGGCGTCACGCTGGAGCGTGGGCTGGCCACCAGGCCCCAGGCGCCGGCCGTGTCAACGAGGCGCAGTGTCACCCCCAGCTCGCCGCACCGCCGGAACAGCGCGTCAACGGGGGGCTCCGGCGCCAGGGCGGCGAGGATCGCAGGCTTATGCTCGCGCACGAGCGCCAGCAGCTCCGGCGGGATAATGGACGCAGGGGAGAGTGCCAGCTTGTCGTCAGCCGCTTCGACGTGGACGCCCAGCGCGCGAAGGCGGTCGAGGATCGCAGTTGCGTCCACGTTACAACTCCACGCGGTCGGGGTTTAGGTGATCAACGGGGTTTAGGTGATCAACGGGGTTTAGGTGATCAAC
>CAZKTO010000042.1:0-8054 GCA_964555685.1 uncultured Dehalococcoidia bacterium | reverse complement strand
CGGGGTTTAGGTGATCAACGGGGTTTAGGTGATCAACGGGGTTTAGGTGATCAACGGCTTTCGGGAGGCCAACAGGAGTGGCGGGGTTTAGGTGGCCAAGACGCCCTAGGTGGCCATCTAAACCCCCAGCAGCGGGCGCGGCGGGTGCGGCGGGGAGGCTCCACCGCCATCCCTGCACGCCAGGCTTGCCGCTCTCGCGGATGGGCGCCGGCTTGATCCCCAGCGCCGCTTTGGCGCGGGTCAGCGTGCTCTCGCTGATCCCGGCGGCCTTGGCCTCCCGCTGCACGTCCACCGCCGCAGCCGGGCCCCCGGCCAGCGTTGCGCGAAGGAACTCCTTAGCCTCTTCCAGCTTCTCTTCGCCGCCACCCTCGGAGGCCAGGATGCGCGCAGCCGTCAGGCTGCTCTCGCCGCTCCAGGAGAAGCCCTCCTCCCGGGTGATGGCGTAGCCCACGGCCTCGCCCATCGGGGCGAGGTTACTCTTGATCTGGACAATGGCACGATCTTGGGGGTTGCTGGGGTCGCACCCCGCCAGGAGCACGCTCCGCGCCGCCGCCGTGAGGTCAATGGAGCCGAGCCCGCGATAGATCGCCCTCCCCGTCGAGCCTTTGGTCAGGTGGCGCACGGCCAGGATCGCGCAGCCGTGCCGCTCCGCGATGGCCGCGAGCCGGGCGGTCACGGCCCGCGTCTCGTTGGCGCGATGCAGGTCGACCTCGGCCCCCAGGTAGGCCACCAGCGGGTCCAGGACGACCAGGAGGGGCTTCACCTCGGCGATGTGGGCCTCCAGCACCGCCAGCCCCTCCTCGTCTAGCGTGAGGAGGTCCGGCATGGCGAAGATGCGCCGCACGTCCGCACCCATGCGGTCCAGCCTTGGCCGGATGGTGTCGCCCAGGCCATCCTCGGCGCTCATGAGCAGCACGTTGGCGGGTTCGCGGGGCGGAGCGCCGGGCAGCCCCCGGCCAAGGCTCACGGCGGTGGCGATGGCGAGCGCGACGTGGCTCTTGCCGACGCCCGGATCGCCCTCCAGGAGGGTCAGCTTGCCGAGCGGGATGTACGGCTCCCACAGCCACGTAACGGCCTCGGGCTCCACGTCCTCCAGGCGGATCAGGCGGACGACGGGGGCTCCGGTGGCCTCGTCCTCTTTTGGCGCGTACCGCGCCACGGACGCCGCGATCCGCCGCACTTCCGGCTCTCCGAGCGGCGGGTCGCAGCGGAGGGCGTTCTCCACCACCAGGGCGGCCACGATGGCCTCCTCCGTCATTCCCTGCCGCCGCATGGTCCCCGCCAGGCTCGCCAGGGTCACGTTGCGCCTCTCCGAGATGCGGATGCCACCCCCAGGATGCTGCGCCTTCATGGACGGCTTCAGGGCCAGGGCCACAAGCCAGGGCGGTGCGGGAGCCAGCGGTACGGCGTCAGGGTGCGAGCTGACCTCCCACTCGTAGCGTCGGCCCGTATCTGGGTGAACCGAAGGCGGGGCGACGACGTAGTGGGGGAGATCCAAACCAGCCCCCAGGGCAGCGGTCTTCCGGCGGATCGTGTCAGGGTCCGGCGCGCGGAAGTAGACGTGCCGCCCGCCGCTGCCCGTGACGGCCTCGACCGTCTGAGGGAGCGCCCCGTGCTCGCGTTGTAGCCCTGCCAGGGTGTCGCCCCCGCCGTTGCGGTCGTCCACGTCCAGAACCAGAAGCCCGCTGGCACGGGTGGCGATGCCGATGTTGGCGTCAGGCCCGCGCGTCCACCACGCGCGGATCGTCGCCTCGTCCGTGGTGGCGTCCTTGAAGCCGTGCTCCGTCAGGGGCTCCTTGGCGTGGGGGCGGCATGGGAAGACGTGCCAGCCGCGTGCGGCGTACGCCAGGGCTGCGTCGAGCATCTAAGCCCCCTGGCCCGCTGCCTCTACCGCCAGCCGCTCCGCCCATTCCCGCAGCGCGGCCACGGGGATCCGGCGCGACCGCCCAACCTTCACCGACAGCACCTCGCCTCGCCGGATAAGTCCGAACATCTGCGTTCGCCCAATCCCGACGAGCTGAGCCGCTTCCTCAGGCCGTAGCAGGAGCCGATCCACCATCTCGCCCTCCCGGTTTCGCTGGTCTTTCGTCGTCCGCCCCCATCTTGACGGACGCTGGCGGCTTATGCGATACTGTTCAACGTGACTCCACCGTTACGCCGCGACGATCCCATCCACAACCTGGAGGACCAGCAGGGTCGTCTGGGCGGTCCGAGGTTCCCGTTAGGGAAAGTTTGTCCCGCACTAATGGCAGGGATAGAAGGGGATCGCTTGTTGTGGGTATTCACCATGCATGCTTGCTTCCATGAGGAAGTCGATTCGCGGAAAATGCTCGATGCGTTCATTCGGATTCAAAACGCCCAGGGAGTGTTGCGCTTTGCGCAAAAGTACGGGGCGTTGTCGATCTGCGAGCCCCACAGCCTGTATGGCTGTGAAGCGCAGGGGTGCACAAGCGCCGCGCGCATCAAGGAGACCGTAGATATCCCTGGCCATGAAGCGAAGGGATATGTTTTCGCGGAACCGTTGAGCACTGGCTGGTCTTCCTACGTTGCGGCGTTCAGGGCTTGTTTGAGCATCGCAGCCGCCTTACGAACAGGCAACTCCGCTTCCGCCGCTGACTGGCACAAGCTTGCAAAGCTCGCAGAGTTGAAGGATGTCTTCCAGGACCAGTCACTCCGCACGCCAGCCCAACGACTCGCGGCTGTAGTCAATACTTGGACTAGAACAGGAAATTGTGCCCCCCAACTGGTTGTCAGCGACCAGTTAGAGAACGCTCCGCTCATTTTTGACGGGGACGGGTTCAGCACACTCGCCTTTCAACTCGCGCTCGCGGTACGTGGGGGTGAGTTAGCTCTTTGCAGTGCGTGCTCGATCCCGTATCTGCGCAAGCGATTGCCACAAACCGGCAGGAACAACTATTGCCCTGAATGTGGAGAAAGAGCAGCAAGCCGGATACGTCGCAGGCGATGGGCGGACAGGCACCGTGACAAAGCACGGCGGTCTAGCCGGGAGGAGAAGGAGAGGAAACATGAGCAGCAAGCGCGGCAACAGTGAAGGCAGCATTTACCGGCGCAGCGACGGCCGCTGGGCCGCCGGCATCAGCCTGGACAGGGGACGCCGCAGGACGTTCTACGCCAGGACGCGCCAGGAGGCCGCCCGAAAGCTCAACGAGGCGCTGCGCAGCCGCGAGAACGGCCTGCCCTTAGCAGGCGGTCGGCTCACGCTGGCGGCGTTCCTCCGCCGCTGGCTTGACGAATCGGCCCGTCCTGGCCTGCGCCCCCGGACTTACGAGTCCTACCGCCAGATCACGGAACGCCATCTCATCCCCGGCCTGGGGAACAGCCCGCTGGTGAAGCTCACCCCCGATGCTGTCGTTTCCTACATGAACCAAAAGCGCGAGGCCGGACTCAGCGCCCGCACCGTCCAGTACCACCACGCTGTCCTCCGGCGCGCACTGGGCCAGGCCGAACGCTGGGGCCACGTCCCGCGCAACGTGGCGCGTCTTGTGACCCCTCCCCGCGTCAAGCGGCCCGAGGTCAAGCCCCTGACGCCCCCCCAGGCCCGCGCGCTCCTGGCGGCCGTCCGGGGAGACCGCCTGGAGGCCCTGTACGTCATGGCCCTGAGCCTTGGCCTCAGACAAGGCGAATTGCTCGGCCTTACCTGGGATGCCATTGACCTTGAATCCGGGACGGCCAGCGTTCGCCGGGCGCTGGTCTACTACGAGCGCGAGTACCACCTGGACGAGCCTAAGACAGAGAAATCTCGGCGAACACTCCCCCTGCCGACGCCGCTGGTGAAGCTCCTGCGGACACACCGTGCCCACCAGCTTGAAGAACGCCTCAGACTCGGTCCCGCCTGGGCCGACAGGTGGGGCCTCGCGTTTACCAACGTGATTGGGGAGCCTTTGGACGCCACGCAAGTCACGCGGCGCTATCAAGCGATCCTGGCCGGAGCGGGCCTGCCCCGCCAGCGGTTCCACGATCTGCGCCACGCCACCGCCACCTTCATGCTCGCGCAAGGCGTCCCGCTTCGAGTCGCCCAGGAAGTCCTCGGCCACTCCCAAATCGCCGTCACCGCCAACACCTACAGCCACGTCCTGCCCGAACTCCAGCGCGACGCCGCCGAGCGCGTGAAAGCCGTCCTATGGGCCGACTCGTGACCGGGTTGCTGTCAAATTTGCTGTCAAACGGGGCTTTGGGACGGTACACGCCAGAGCGTGTACTGGCTCTCCGAACCTGTTAGAATGCACTCGTGCCGAGGTGGCGGAACGGCAGACGCGACGGACTTAAAATCCGTTGGGCGCGAGCCCGTGAGGGTTCAACTCCCTCCCTCGGCACTGCGAGACCGATCTCCCTCGCAGCCTGCATCCGTATCCGCCTTCAGGTACGGTCTGCTATAATCGCCGCGAGCCGTACGGCTGGGGTGGCGCTCGTGTACGTCTCCCCGGCCGCGCGCTCGATCCCAAGCCACGAACGCGGAGGTCATTCTTGGGCCAGTTCGTCAAGGTCGCCAAGCTGAGCGCTGTGCCCGCCGGCGAGATCGTCGGCGTGGAGGTGCAGGGGACGCGCGTCGCCATTTGCAATGTGGGCGGCAAGCTCTACGCCATCGGGACCGAGTGCACGCACATGGGCGGCCCGCTGGACGAGGGCTTCCTCGAGGAGAAGATGCTCCAGTGCCCGTGGCACGCCGGGACCTTTGATGTGACCACCGGTGAGGCGACCGATCCTCCCGCCAGCGGTCAGGTGCCCACCTACGCCGTCCGGGTTCAAGGCGACGACATCGAGGTCGAGGCGCTGTCGTAGGACCTGACCCACCCGCCTGTGGTGGATAGTCGGTCTCCCTTCCCCGCTGGGGGCGTTGCCCAGAAACTCTCTCCCCCTCGACGGGGGAGAGTTGGAGAGAGGGTGGCCAATTCCCCCTCTCCTCTTATCCTCCCCCGCCAGGGGGGAGGATGTTTGGCCCCGGAATGACATTTCAGGACCACTGGTAGACCAGGGGGCGAGGCGATGCAGATCGCCCAGATCACCAGCATCTACCTCTCGGTGCCGCCCCGGAGCCACGGAGGGACCGAGCTCATGGTCTACCACCTGGTCGAGGGGCTGGCCGCGCGCGGCCACCGGGTCGAGCTCTTCGCCTCGGGCGACTCCAAGGTCAGCGCCACGCTCCACTCCGTCCTCGACGTGGCCACGAGCTACGACGAGGGCGCCAGCTTCTATATCGACAAGGAGATGGAGACGCGCAACACCTATAACCTCTACCGGCAGAGCGACCGCTTCGACCTGATCCATGCTCACTGGCCCACCCTGGCGCCCTACTTCTCCGGCTTCACGCGCACGCCCACCGTCATCACCTACGCCTATATCGAGAGGCCGCTGCACGAGTACTATCGCGCGACCTTCCCGAACCTGCACCCGGTGTGCGTGAGCAGGAGTCAGGCGCGGCTCTTGGGCGAGGAGGGCCTGCCCGTCGTCCCCAACGGCATCGACATGGCGGCGGTCCCCTTCGGCGCTGTGCCGGAGGACTTCGTCGTCCTGGTGGGGCGCGTCGTCCCCAACAAGGGGATCGCGGAGGCGATCCGCATCGCCGCCGCCGCCGGGGAGCGGCTGGTCATCGTCGGCTACGCGCCTCCGTACCTTCCCTGGAGCCGGCGCTACTACGAGGAGTCGGTGCGGCCCTTCGTGGACGGCGACCGGGTCCGGCACATCGAGCACCTGGCGAACCGCGAGGTGCTGGCGCTGATGGCCCGGGCCAAGGCCTTTCTCTTTCCGCTCCAGTGGGAGGAGCCCTTTGGCCTGGCCGTGGCCGAGGCGCTGGCGGCGGGGACGCCTGTGGTCACCTACCCCAGGGGGGCCATGCCCGAGATCATCATCGACGGCGTGAACGGCTACCTCGTCGAGAGCGAGGAGGAGGCCGTGCGGGCGCTGGGGAAGATCGGCGCCATCGACCGGCGCCGGTGCCGGCGGTCCATCAAGGAGCGGTTCACCATCGGCGGGATGGTCTCGGCCTATGAGGCGGTCTACCACCACGTGGTCCGGGGTCCCTGAGGGGGAGCGAGGCCGTGGCCGCCCGCCCGCCGCCCCGACACGTCGGGGGCCTCGCCCTCGACCGGCTGCTGGAGCCCGGCGCCCACTGGAGGCACAAGATCGTCGCCACCGCCGTCAAGCTGGACCTCTTCACCGCTTTGGACGAGGGGCCGCACGCCGCCGCCGCCATCGCCCGGCGGTACCGGGGCGACACCCGGGCCTTCGAGATCCTGCTCAACGCCCTCGTCGCGCTGGGGCTTCTGAGGAAGCGGGGCGGCGCCTACGCCAACTCCGAGGCGGCGGGCCGGTATCTCGTGCGGGGCCGCGCTGGCTACCGGGGCGACCAGTTGGTGGTGGACGATCTCTTTTGGGGGCTCTGGGGCCGGCTGGAGGAGACGCTGATGACGGGCCGCTCGCCGCTGCGCCAGCCGCTCTTCCGGGCGGACCCGCAGGCGGCGGAGCGCCTGGCGCTGGGCCTGCACCGGGACGCCCTGCTCATCGCGCCGGGGCTGGCCCGGCGGCTACCCTTGCAACGGCACCGGCGCATGCTGGACCTGGGGGGCGGCGCCGGGACCTACGCCATCACGTTCTGCCGGCGCCACCCGCGGCTCCAGGCCACCGTCTTCGAGCTGCCGGCGGTCGCCCGCGTCGCCCGGCGCATCGTCGCCGAGCGCGGGCTGGAGGACCGGGTGCGCGTCGTCGAGGGCGACTTCCTGGCTGACCCCATCGCCGGCGCATATGACCTGGTCTTCATGTCGCATGTGCTCCACGGCAACGGGCCTGAGGAGAACCGGGCGCTCGTGAGAAAGGTGGCCGGCTGCCTGGAGCCGGGGGGCCGCATCGTCGTCCAGGACGTGCTGATGGACGAGGGTGTGACGCGCCCGCGCTACGGCGCCATCTTCGCCGTCAACATCCTGCTCCATACGGGCGGGGGCCGGTGCTACTCGCGCCGCGAAATCTCCGGATGGCTGACCGAGGCCGGCTTGACGGGGATCGAGCTCATTGAGCGCAACGCCGTGCTCACGGCCCGCAAACCTGAATCGTAAAGGAGGACGCATGCGGCTCAAGGACAAGGTTGCGCTGATCACCGGGGGCGGGTCGGGCCTGGGCCGGGCGACGGCCATCGTCTTCGCCCGGGAGGGGGCCAAGGTCTTCGTGGCCGACGTGGACGGGGAGGGGGCCAGGCGGACCGTCGCCACCATCGAGGATATGGGCGGCCAGGCCGGCTGCGTCCAGGCTGACATCTCGACGGGCGCGGGTGCCAAAAAGGCCGTGGAGCGGACGGTGGCGCGGTTCGGCGGCCTCCACATCCTGTTCAGCAACGCGGGGATCGCGGGGCAGAACGTCGGGAAGCCCATCGACGAGGTGGAGGAGGCGGACTGGGACCAGGTGCTGGGGGTGAACCTGCGGGGCGTCTACCTGTGCGCGAAGCATGCGGTGCCGGTCATGAAGCGGGCCGGCGGCGGGACCATCATCAACACGGCGTCCATCGCCGGTGTGGTGGGCCTGGGGGCCCATGCGTACGGCGCGTCCAAGGGCGGCGTGGTGATCCTGACCAAGACGATGGCGCTGGAGCTGGCGCAGCACAACATTCGCGTGAACGCCGTCGCGCCGGGGTTCGTCGACACGCCACTCTCCAGCGGCGCGCGGCGGGGCCTGAGCGAGACGCAGCAGGTGGCCAACATCGCGCGGCTGGCGGGCCTGGCGCCCCTGGGGCGCATCGGCCACCCGGAGGATATCGCCCACGCGGTCCTCTACCTGGCGTCCGACGAGGCGTCCTTCGTGACCGGGCACGTGCTGGTGGTGGACGGCGGCTACACGGCCCGCTAGGTCGGCGGCGCCCCTTCGGCAGGATAGGTCCTTCCCCTTCGAAGACTCAGGGTCAGGACTCGCGGAGTCTACCCTGAGTCTGTCGAAGGGCTCGGCTCTGGGCAGGCGCTGGCGCGGGCGGGCGACGGATGTGGGGCCCTCGCGATGGAGCTCCCCGCAGCCCGCCTGCGGCGGGCGGGGCTTCTGGTGTCTGAACAATCGTG
>CAZKTO010000041.1:0-26265 GCA_964555685.1 uncultured Dehalococcoidia bacterium | reverse complement strand
CTGGAGGCTATGCTGCCCGCTGGCGTAGCAGCGCAGGAGTTCCAGGAGCACCGGCCCGTCTCTCTACGGAGCTCCAAGAGCGCTTGACAACCAGTGAGAGGGGGGTTATTTTTCGGCTGAAACGCGGCGCAGGCCGGGCATGCCTCCGCCACCAGTTGATATGGGAAATCCGGGTGAAAAGCGAGAGGCCACCGCCCCTGGGGCGGTGGCTCCGGGTGAGCCTAGCCCGAGCAGCGGGTCCCCGGGGGAGGCGCTTCGTGGTGTCCAGGAGGTTGTCCACCGTGCTGTGGGGACGGGGACACCGTCACCAGCGGGAGGCGGGCCCCTCCCAGGTGCCGTATGAGCGGCTTTTTGAGCCGGTGCGGATCGGGACCCTGGAGGTGCCCAACCGCATCGTCATGGCCCCTCTCTATAGCAACCTGGGGACCGAGTCGGGGGCGGTCACTCAACGGCTCATCGATTACTACGCGGAGCGGGCCAAGGGCGGCGTCGGTCTCCTCGTCGTGGAGTCCACCTGTGTCGACTGGCCGGTAGGCAAGAACGGCCCCAGTCCGCTGACCATTCACGACCAGAAAATGGTCCGGGGCTTGCATGACCTGACTGTGGCCGTCCACCGCCACGGGGCCAAGATCGCGGTGCAGCTCCACCACTCGGGGCGCCAGACCAGCCGCTGGCGAGCCACGGAAGGCCAGCCGCCGGTGGCGCCCAGCCCCATCCCCTGCAAGGCCACCGGCGGCGACATGCCCCGCGAGCTCACGCGGGAGGACATCAAGGCCCTCATCGCCAAGTACGTTCAGGCTGCCGTCCACGCCCAGATGGCTGGCTTTGATGCCGTGGAACTCCACGGAGCCCACGGCTACCTCATCAACGAGTTCATGTCGCCGCTGACCAACCTGCGCAAGGACGAGTACGGGGGCGACTTCGAAGGGCGCCTGCGCTTCCCCGTAGAACTGGTTGAAGGGGTCAAGAAGGCGCTGGGCCAGCAGTTCCCGGTCATTATCAGGCTCAACGGCGAGGACTTTGCCCAGGGCGGGCTGACGATTGAGGACACCGTCCGCATCGCGCAGCGTCTGGAGCGGGCGGGCGGTGACGCCTTCCACATCACCTCGGGGATCTACGAGTCCGAACCTTGCTGGCACTACCGCATCTTTCCGAACCCGGATGTGCCGGAAGCATGCAATCTGGCCTTCGCGGATGCAGTGAAACGGGCGGTCCGAGCGCCGGTGATCGCCGTGGGCCGGCTGGGCCGCCCCGAAGTGGCGGCGCAGGCCATCGCCGACGGGAAGGCTGACCTGGTCGCCTTGGGGCGTCCGCTGCTTACCGACCCCGAGTGGCCGAGCAAGGTCAAGGCGGGCCGGCTCAGGGAGGTGCGGCCGTGCCTCTCCTGCAATGAGGCGTGCATCGGCAACATCGGCCGCCTGTGGGCCGTGAGCTGCGTGGTGAACCCGCAGGTCGGCCACGAACGGGACTTCGTGGTCCTGCCCTCCCCGAGGGCGAAACGCGTCCTGGTGGTCGGGGGCGGTCCCGCGGGCGCGGAGGCAGCGCGGGTCGCTGCGGACCGAGGCCACCGTGTCACCCTTTGGGAGCAGAGCGAGCAGTTGGGGGGCCAGCTGCGCGTGGCCGCCGCCATGAAGCTCAATGCTCCCTTCCTGGACTACCTGCGGTACCTGGCCGACGAGCTCCAGAGGCTGAAAGTGGACGTCCGGCTGCGGACGACAGCCACCGCCAGGCGAGTCGAGGACGCTGCGCCCGATGCGGTGATCGTGGCCACAGGTGCGGAGGCGGCCGCGCCCCAGCTCCAGCCTGGCCAGGTGATCCCATCCTTTACCATCCCGCAGCTCCTGAAGGACGCCACGCCAGACCTGGGCAAGCGGTCCACGGTCATCGGCGGCGGGAGTCTGGGGTGCAAGATCGCATGGCAGCTCGCCGAGCAGGGGGTGAAGGTGACGCTCGTGGAGCCGGGTCCTTCCCCAACGCACGGCATGAGCGGAGTGACCGCCGTGTACCTGCGCTGGCAGCTCGAAGCCCACGGTGTCCACGTGATGACGGAGACCAGGTTTTCACGCCTGATGCCCAATGGCGCGGAGGTAATCGGAGGCGCCGGCCTTGCTACCGTAGTGGAGGCGGACTCGGCAGTGGTTGCTGGTGTGTACAGGCCGGCGGACCGCTTGTATCACGAGCTCTTGGGCCTGGTGCCGGGGCTCTATCGGGTGGGCGACTGTCTGGCGCCGGGCTCCCTTGGCGATGCCGTGGCCTCGGCGTTTCATACGGCCAGGCATGTGTGAGCGATGCGGGTGCTGGTGACTGGCGGATCGGGTCGAGTGGGAGCGCACGTTGTCCAGGAACTCCTGGAGCACGCCCACCAGGTGACCGTCTTCGATCGGCGGCCCCCAGCGGGTCCGGGGCCAGTCCGGTTTGCGCAAGGTGACATCACGGATGTGCAGGCGCTGGAGCGCACCGTCGATGGGCATGAGGCCATGGTGCACCTGGCCGCGGTCCCCCAGGAGACTGGTGAGGCGGAGCAGATCGCCCGGACAAACGTGCTGGGCACGTTCGCGGCGCTGGAGGCAGCGGCGCGCCGGCAGGTGAATCGCTGCATCTTTGCCAGCAGCATCTGCGCCTACGGGTTCTTTGCTCCGTCCCAGGCCCTGCGGCCTGCCTACCTCCCGATCGACGAGGCGCACTCCTGCTGGCCCCGGGACAACTACGGCACCAGTAAACTGATTGGCGAAACATGGTGCCGGGCGTACGCCGATCGCCACGGCATGGCGGTGACGTGTTTGCGCCTGGCGACGGTCTGGTTCCCAGGAAGCGAAGACACGGCGCGGCTCCTGGCACGATTGCAGGGGGTGCAGCCGGAAGCAGGAGGCATGGTCCGGGATGCCTTGTGGCAGTACGTCGATGCGCGGGACGCCGCCCGGGCGTTCCGCCTCGCGCTAGGGCGGCCGCGAGGCTTTGCGGTCCTTAACATCGGCGCGGGCGATGTGCCCTTTGGCGTCGATCCGGCAGGCCTGGCGCGCTGCCTGTTTGGCGAGGTGCGGAGGCGAGGGGCCTTTGGTGGGCCCTTCTACGCCATTGGGAAGGCGGATGAGGTGCTTGGCTACGAACCGCGGCACACCTGGAAAGAGCACGCCACCCATCACGCGTGAGGATGTCCTGAGCCGGCTGCGGGAGAGCCTGCGGGAGGGCAGACCCATCCTGGGCGCCGGGTGCAGCGCAGGGATCATCGCCAAGTGCGCGGAGTTGGGCGGTGCCGACCTGGTGATCGTGTACAGCACGGGCCTTTCGCGCCTGCGGGGCTTTCGCACCACCCTGGCCGAGCGCTCCAACGAACTCACGTTGCAGATGATTCCTGAGCTGCGCGCGGTGGTCACGCAGGCGCCCATTGTCGCGGGAATCGAGGCCGCAGGCGTGCAGGATGAGGCTCTGCCCGCGCTCCTTGACCGGTTCGTCCACGAGGGCTGTTCCGGGGTGATCAACTTCCCGACGACGGGCTATCGCCAGGGCGAGGCGCGGGCCCAACTGGAGGCGCAGGGGCGCGGCTTCTCGCAGGAGGTGGCGTTGATACGCGTGGCGAGGCAAGCAGAGACCTTTACCATGGCCTACGTCTTCACCTCCCAGGATGCCCAGGCCATGACGCGCGCCGGCGTGGACTGCATCGTCGCCCATGTAGGGGGAACGGCCGGCGGGCTGGCGGGGTTCCAGGCCGTTTCCAAAGAGGAGGGGGTGCAGCGGGTGCAGCGCATCATCGAGGCCGCTCGCGCCGTGCGGGCAGGGGTACTCTGCCTGGCCCACGGCGGGCCCTTCGCTGAACCCGCCGATACCGAATACCTCTACCAGCACACGGATGCCCAGGGTTTCGTGGGGGCGTCCAGCATCGAGCGCATCCCCATTGAGCGGGCGGTGACGGAGACGGTGCGGGCCTTCAAGAACGTGACCCTGGCCCGGGGGCGCCCGTAGGGCGAGCCATGTCCTTCACCGTCGCCATTCTCGCCACCCTGGACACCAAAGGCGACGAGGCGGCGTTCCTCAAAGCGGCCGTTGAGGACGAGGGGTGTGCGGCCCTGCTGGTTGACTTCGGCCTGTACCCGCCCCTACGGGCCCGCGCGGACGTCACCCGCGAGCAGGTGCTGGCGGCCATCGGCGAGCCGGCGGACGGCCTCGTGCACCGCCGAGGCCGGGACGAAGCGCTGCGCCTGATGACCCAGGCCCTCATTGCGACGGCGCAGGGCCTGGCCAGGCAGCAGCGAGTGCACGGCCTGGTGGCCCTGGGTGGCTCGGTGGGGACCGCGGTTGCCACCGCGGTGATGGCGGCGCTCCCGTTACCCCTGCCCAAGGTGCTGGTGACCACGGTGCCCACCATCGCCGCTCGCGGTGGCGCGGCCAGTGACGTGGTCGTCGTGCCATCATGGCTGGACCTGGCGGGCCTCAACCGGGGCACCAGGACCACCCTGCGTCGAGCGGCGGCCGTCGTCTGCGGAGCCGCCGCGGTTCCCCGGGAAGAGCGCGGCCGCCCCGTGGTCCTCTTAACGAGCCTGGGCGTGGTAACGCCCGCTGCACTGAACCTTCGCGAGCTCTTCGCGAAGCGAGGGATGGAGGTGGCTGTCTTCCACGGCCATGGGACCCGGGCACGGGTGCTTGGGGAGTTCCTCGGACCCGAAGAGGTGGCGGGGGAGGTCCGGCTGGCCCATACGGAGCTTTACGGACAGCTTCTCGGCGGCGGGGCGCCTGCTTCCCCGGAGGCGGCGCCGGGGGACTATCGGCATCCCCTGGTGGCTGTGCCCGGAGCGCTGGATTTGATTGTGACCGGCAGCGAGCGAGCCCAGGGCCCGGGCTACGCAGAGCGGAAGGTCCTGGAGCACACGCCGGCGGTGAGGCTTCTCCGCGTCACGAAAGAGGAGGCGAGGCACCTTGCGCAGCTCCTCGTGGGCAGAACGGCCCTTCATCCAGGTCCACGGGCCATTGCCGTCCCAACGGGCGGCTTTTCGATGCATAGCGGCCCCGGGCAGCCCTTTGACGATCCCGCCGTCGACGCTGCCTTCATTGAGTCCCTGCTGAAGCACGCCGCTGGCAGTCTGCCCGTCCAACTCATCGATGCCCACATCAACGCACCCACCTTCGCGGAAGCAGTCGTCGCCCTGCTCGAGAGGCTCGGGGAGCGGCGGTAGTACTCCGTCAACTTGGCTCTTTGTATGCAGCGCTGCTGGGGCGGACGCCGTTCTCCCACCCGCCCTCAAGGGCTCTTTCGGGGGACACCCCCGCGTCCTCGCCAGACAGGGCGCCGCCCTCTCTGGACTCGCACCCGCCTCCGGTGGGTACCCGGGCGGGGCCTTTGCGAGCGGCAGTCCGGGGCGGGCTGGTTGGGAAGGCCTCGCCGGGGGGTGGCGGGAATGCGGGAAGCTTTGGCGACGGAATACCGTCTTCATCCGCGGGCGTGGCGTGCGCCACGCCATCGGCAACTGCTAATGCAACAGGACGGCAACATCCCGATGCGGACGCTGGGGCCCCCGCCTCGTGGCCCTGGGCAGTGACCACGTCCACACCGGAGGGCTTCTTGGTCAACTGGCGGGTCTGGCTGAGCGGTCAATGCCCGGTGAACTTCGGCTCGCGCTTCTCGAGGTAGGCCCCGACCCCTTCCCTGAAGTCTTCGGTCTGGAAGAGAAGCCGCTGAGCGAAGCTCTCGAACTCCAGAGCGGAGCGAAGATCGCTGGTGGCGCCGCGTTGAAGGGCTCGTTTCGCCATGATCATCGCCAGGGGGGCTCCCCGAGCGATCTTTCGGGCCAGTTCCAGGGCCGCCGGCAAGAGCTGCTCGTGCGGCACCACCACGTCCACCAGGCCCAGCCGCTCCGCCTCGGGCGCGGTGATGGGGTCTCCAGTGAACACGAGGGCGCAAGCCCTGGCCAGGCTCACCCGTCGAGGGAGGAAGTAGCTGGCCCCAGCATCGGGCGCCACGCCGCGCCGGGTGAAGGCGGGGACGAAGCGGGCGGCGTCGCTGGCGATGCAGATGTCGCAGGCCAAGGCCAGCGACACGCCACCTCCGGCAGCGACGCCATTGACCGCGGCCACCGACGGCTTCTCGAACTCGTGGAGCTTGAGCGCCCAGTCGCCCATGAGGTCCAGGTCGCGCCGCCCCACCCTCCCCGGTGCTTCGCCGCCAGCCCGCCGGGCCAGCTTGGCCATGTCCGCGCCGGCGCAGAAGCCCTTGCCGGCCCCGGTAATCACCACCACGCGTACGTCCTCGTCGGCCCGGGCCTCGTCCAGGCACTGGGCTATCTCCTGCGTCATTTCCGGGATGAGGGCGTTCATGCGGTCGGGCCGATTCAGGGTGATGACGGCTACGCCCTCGTGCTTCTCGAAGAGGGTGCATTCCAGGGCCATGTAGCCTGCCTCCGTCCTTTCCCCGTTTCTCCCCGCCGTTGCCTGGCCGGCGATCTCGATAACTGGCGGCCTTCGGCGTTTCACGCGCCGGCCCGCTTGAACTTGGGGAGCGTCACGTCCTCCGCGACGTCTTCGAAAACCACCTCAACGGGCAGGCCGATGCGAAGCTGGTCGGGAGGGACGTCAACGACGTGGCTGATAATGCGCACTCCTTCCTCCAGTTCGACCAGGACGACGCCGTAGGGGACGGCGTCCTTGAAGGCGGGGTGCGCCGGCTGCGCCACCACGACGTAGCTATAGACCGTCCCCCTGCCGCTGCACGGAGACCACTCGTGCTCCAGGGAGTTGCAGGCGTGGCAGACGAGCCTGGGCGGGAATCTCCGAGTACCACACGCCGTGCACTTTTGGACCCGAAGCTCGCGCTTTCGGGCCGACTCCCAATAGCCCTGGTTGTCCAGGTCGACGAGGGGCAGAGGGATGGAAACGGCCTGTTCCGTCACGCCTACCTCCTGAGAATCAGGGCGCTGGTGGGCACCAGGTTTCCGCTGCTCACCAGCACCAGCTCGGCGTCCGGGACCTGGCTAGTGGAGGTGCGCCGGATTTGGCGGACTCCTTCAACGATGTGGGTGAAGCCGTGGATGTAGGCTTCCGAGAGGTTGCCGCCGTGGGTGTTGAGGGGTAGATCGCCATCGGGCCACTCGAGGCGGCCGCCCTCGACGAAGGGGCCGCCTTCGCCGGTCCCGCAAAAGCCAAAGCCCTCCAGGGCCATGATGACCGCGGGGGTGAAGTGGTCGTAGATCTCCGCCACGTCGATGTCGGCGGGGGTGACGCCCGCCATCTGGAACAGGGCGCGGGCGCAAGCCGCCGTCTCCTCGGCGATGGCGATATCCTCGCGGTTGTAGGAGAGCATGGTCTCCATGTTGGACCCAGTCCCCTGGGCGGCGGCCAGGATGTGGGCCGGGGGGTGCGGGGCGCCGTTCCCGGCCCGCCGCGCGGAGGTCACCACCACCGCCGCGGCCCCATCGCTCTCCAGGCAGAAGTCGAACAGCCGCAGAGGGTCCACGATCATGCGGGACCGCTGATGGTCTTCGATGGTCATGGGGCGATCGCGCATCATGGCCCTGGGGTTGCGGTTGGCGTGCTTGCGGCACGCCACGGACACGGCGCCGAACTGGGCGCTCGTGGTCCCGTACTGATACATGTGGCGCCGGGCGCTCATGGCGCACCAATGGCCAGGAGTGACCAGCCCGTAGGGCTCCATGTATCCCCGCTCCCCGGGGATGCGGGCCTGGACCCGCGCCTGCCCGAAGCGCCTGCCGGACCGCTCGTTGAGCGCCCGGTAGCACAGGACGTGGTTGGCGACCTCAAGGGCCACGGCCATGGCCGCGTGCATCACGATGGCGCCGGGCGCGCCCCCTCCATACCCCACCGAGTGGAAATAGCGCAGGTCGGGGATGCCCAGCGCCCGAGCCAGCATCACCTCGTCCGTGCTGTCCGCTGCCGAGCGCACCACGCCGTCGATGTCCTTGGGGGTGAGGCCGGCGTCCCGGATGGCGGCCAGCGACGCCTCGAGAGCCAACCGGGTCTCGCTCCGGCCGGAGTTGGTGGAGAACTCCGTCTCCCCGATGCCGATGATGGCGGCCTGGTCTTTCAGCGAGCCGGGCATAGTCCCTCCCCTAGCCCCCCGCGCCCCTGACGGGCAGCGCCATGGTGCCCTGGGCGATCACGGCGGGACCCCGGGGGTTGGAGATCACCACGTCCAGGTCTACCAGGTGGTCGCCCGATTCGTTGACGTATTTCTTGACCACCTTTCCGTTGACGGTGACGGTGTCGCCGGGGTAGGTCGACTCCCGCATGGCGATGCCCAACCTCCTGATTTCGCCCTCGGGCCCGGTCCAGTCTGTCATAAATCTGCCGGCCAGGCCCTGGTTGAACATCGTGTTCACGAAAATGTCCTTGACGCCGCTGGCCCTGGCGAACTCCTGGTTGTGGTGGATGTCGTAGAAGTCCCGGGTCGCGGCCACGGCGATGATGCAGCGCTTGATGGTCATGTCGAGCGAGATCGGCGGGAGTTCTTGCCCCTCGGCCACGTCCTCCCAGAGGACGCGCGTGCATGTCCGCTGCCCGGTCATCGGCCCACCTCCTGGGAAGCTTGCTTGGGCGCCACCTTGGGCGGGGGCCTGTACTTGAACACCGTCAGGATGTTCCGGCCCACCACCCCGCCCCGCTGGTTGACGTACTCGGTCACCTGGGTCACGAAGTGCCCTTCCCCCAGGCGGGTGGTCTTCCTGGGCGAGATGTCCGTGATCACGTCTCTGGTCCCGATCCGGTCGCCCGGCCGGACGGGCAGGAGGTACTCCTGGACCGAGTTCACCGCGGCGTTGTGGTCGCAGCCCGGGATCCTTACGCGCTGGGTGGGCCGGAGCTGCACGTTCTCCGCGGGCCAAAGGGGGCCGTACGCCCAGGTCATCAGCATGGGGGGCGGCGCGATGATGCCCTGGTACTTGCTTGCCCTGGCGTACTCCTCGTCCGTGTAGAGCGGGTTGGCGTCCTCGACCATCTCGATCCAATACCGGATCTGGGCCTTGCTCACCTCGTCGGCGCCCCAGCGGATCTCGGTCCGGGCGCCTATGAGGTCGGCCACTTCCTTGGGAAGGTCCGCTCGCTCAGTCATAGCCTCCTCCTGTGGGTCATAGCTGCAGGGGGACCGTTCCGATCACGTGCGCCGACTCCAGCGCTTGCAGGGTGCTCTCCGGCTGGCCGAGCAGCTCGCCCAGGACGAAGCGGTTGTGCTCGCCCAGCAGCGGCGCCGGCGTCCGGTGGCGCCGGGGTAGCGCATTCGATCGAATAGACCAGCCGGGGTATTCGGCCGGGCCCACCAGGGGCCGGGTGACCTCCTGGAAGAAGCCCCGCTCCCGGAGATGCGGGTCCCGGAGCAGGTCTGCGGACGTGAGCACCGCGCCGGCGGCGACGCCCTCGCGCTGAAGAAGCTCCATGACCGCTCGCTTGCTCTGGGTCCGCGTCCAGCGGGCGATCCGGGCGTCCAGCTCGTCCTGGTTCCGGAAACGGGCCACGGCGGAAGCGAACCGGGGGTCGGCGGCGTCGATGGCGCCGGGGCCCATCGCCTTGCACAGGCGCTCGAACTCCGCGTCGGACCCCACGGCTATCGCCACCCACTCGTCGTCGCCCCGGCAAGGGTAGACCCCGTGCGGGGCCACAGCGTGGTGCCGGTTGCCCCTCCGCGGCTCCACGCGGCGGTTGAGGGAATACTCCATCACCTCTCGCCCCAGAAGCCCGATCAGCAGCTCTAGCTGCGTGACCTCCACGCGCTGGCCCCGGCCCGTCCGCTGCCGGTGGTGCAGCGCCAGAATGGCGGCGTACGCCACGTGCATAGCCCCCAGGGGGTCTGCGGCGCCCAGGGCGTTGAGGGGCGCGCCGTCCGGGTAGCCCGTCAGCCCGGAGATCCCGGAGAGCTGCTCGAACGTGAAAGCGAAGCCGACGTAATGCTGCCATGGCCCGCCGGTCCCGAACCCGGGGACGGAGACCATGATGAGCGAGGGGTTCACATCCCTGAGCGCCGGATAGTCCAAGCCGAAGTTCTTCATCACCCGCGGCGTGAAGTTCTCGATGACCACGTCGGCCGTCTTCACCAAGTCCAGAAACAGGCTCCGCCCAGCCGGGCAGCCGAGGTTCAGAGTCACGCCGTACTTGTTGAGGTTGCTGCCAAGCCAGAAGGGCGCCTTCTCCCAAACCGTCTCCTGTATCGCCACCTGGTTCAGCCGGATTAGGTCCATCCGCTGGATGGACTCGATTTTGACGACCTGGGCGCCCAGAAAACCCAGAAGCTGGGTGGCGATGGGCCCCGCCATGAAGTGGGTGAGGTCCAGGATGCGCACGCCCTCCAGCGGCAGGCCGGCCATCTACACCACTCCGTACCTGCTCAGCCTCGCCAGGTCGCCACGAGTGAGACCCAGCCGGCCGCGGTAGACCTGCTCGTTGTGCTGGCCCAACGCCGGGGCACTGCGCCGCACCATCCCCGGCGAGCCGGCCATCCGGAAGGGCGGTCCCGGGACCGCGACCATGCCCAGGCCAGGGTGCGGCACCTGCTGAAAGAACCGGCGGGCGCGCAGGTGCTCGTTGGCGAAAAGGTCCTCCATGGTGCTGACCAGGCCAAAGGGGAGCCGCAGCTCCTGCGCAGCCGCGAAGAGGTCCGTCTTGCGCTGGTTGGCGAACCAAGGCGCAAGCTCCGCTGTCAGCTCGCGGCGATGGGCCTGCCGCTCCTGCCCGTCGGCAAAGCGAGGGTCCTTTAGGAGGTCTTCTCGCCCCAGCCAATAGAAGAAGGACTCCCAGTGCTGGTGGGTCAGGAGGTTGGCGCCGATATACCCGTCCTGGCAGGAGAAGACGCCCGGCGCGGCGTTGCCGCGGCGGGGAAGGTCCTGGCCTGTCACAGAGTAGTGCACCGTTGGGAAGACCAGGGCGTTGACGACGGCTTCCTGGAGGGACACCTCCAGGTGCTGGCCTTCCCCGGTCCGCGACCACTGGTAGACGGCCGTGGCGGTCCCCACCGCCGCCATCAAGCCCGCGGCGTACAATGCCAGCGACCCGCCCGACTGGACGGGCTCCCGGGCGGCCTCACCCTGGCGGTAGATCCATCCGCCCAGGGCCAGGGCGACCAGGTTGCCGGACCGGTACGCCCGGTACGGCCCAGTCAGGCCAAAACCAGCGATGGACGTCATGATCAGGCCGGGATTGACGCGGGCCAGCGCCTGGTACTCCAGCCCGGAGCCCTGGCCGGACTCTGGAGAGGGGTTCTCGACCACCACGTGCGCCTCCTCCACCAGGCGAAGGAAGATGCGCCTGCCCGTCTCGCAACCCAGGTCAAGGGTGACGCCGAGCTTGCTGGCGTTCAGGTAGAGGAAAAGACCGCCTTGCTCCGGGAGAGGAAGGTCGCCGGGAAACGGGCCGCAGCGGCGGCAGCGGTCCCCGGAGCCCGGGTGCTCGACCTTGAGGACGTCCGCGCCCCAGTCCGCCAGGAAGCGGGCGCAGAGGGAGCCTGGCAGGTCGGCGGCTACGTCCAGGACCGTGACACCGCCGAGAGGGAACGGCGTGACGTCCCCCCGGTGCCCTTGCTCTCGCGATGTCAAGTAGTGCCTCCAGCAGCTCCGTGCCCGGCGGACTTGGCGCCCGCGTGCGCCCGGAGGGGATGCTGCACCACTCGCAGCCAGTCCCGCCGCGGCCAGCCACCTCCCCGCCTCGGCTGGGCGTCGGTCACGGCCATGCCGCCCTCTGCGAAATCAATCCGTGGGTGGGGACGCTCCGCCGGCTCGCCCTAGCCGGAGGACCTGGCCCGAGACCGCCGTCCGCCGGAGCTGCCTACTCCGTCTTCTGCGGCCGCTGGCCCACACCCGCCCTCCAGGCGGTGCCTGGAGCCCACCCACAAACAAGACCCGCGTCGCGGCGTCAAGGAAGGCTGCCCGGGACTGCAAAGCCCCTGAGAACTCGTGGGGCAAAGCATAAGATGAGGAGGCCCAGCCCGCACGATGCGTGTGCCTCATACGACGTGATGCACCTGCACTATTCGCGAGTCCAGGTCACCAGCGCTTCCTCACGTCGGCGGGCGCCAGGACCCACATCGACCTGGCCGGGGTGCAGGCCGATGCCCGGCTCGATGGGAAGTGGGTTCGCCGGGCTGGCCTGACGCAGCGTCGCCGTCCGCCTGGGGTCGAAGGGGCGCCGCCGGGACCGGGCCGGGTCCCGGGCGCTAGCGGCGAGGTAGCGGGTCCGCGGCGGGATGGCCCGGCGCGGCGCTCTGGGCCGGCGGGATGAGGCCGTGTCGCATGTTGTGCATCACCGCCTCCCTTTTGAAGCGCGTCCTGCGTGACCATGCTGTCCCGTCGACAGGTCATGCTATGCTGACGCCACCCTGTGTCTCGGCGGGGCGCAGGTTAGACCCCAGGCGGGTGTAGAGCCGGAGCGGGGCCCAGGACAGGCGCCCGGGGGCCTGGGCAGATTCGCGCGGGGGGCGCCGGCGATGAGAGGAGGACTCCAGGTGGGGAGCGTTGCGCTCTCCGCTCTCACTCGCCAGAGACCCACATCCGGCCGCCATCCACGTAGAGCGAGGCCCCCGTCATGTAGGCGGCGTCCTCGGAGGCGAGAAAGGCGGCCACGCTGGCCACGTCGGCGGGCTCGCCCAGGTGGCCCAGGGGCGTCGACGTGGTCGTGCGGTGGACCCAGGCGTCGTCCTCGAACAGGCGCCTGGTGAGACCGGTCCGTATCCAGCCTGGGCCGATAGCGTTGACCCGGATGCCGTACTGGCCGAGCTGACGGGCGCTGGCCTGGGTGAGCATCTTGACCGCCGCCTTGGACACGGCGTAGTGCATCGCCGAGGGGCCACAGCGCTCGGCGGCCAGGGAAGAGATGTTGATGATGGCACCGGGCCGCCGGGAGGCCACCCAGTAACGGGCCGCCGCCTGGGAGCAGAGAAAGTAGGACTTGACGTTGACCGCCATGACCCGGTCCCAGTCTTCCTCCGCCAGTTCCAGCACGGTGCCACGGGCCGTCACGGTGCCGGCATTATTGACCAGCACATCCAGGCCGGCCATGGCCTCAAGGGTCTGCCGCAGGATTCGCTCCACGTCCCTGTTGACCGAGACATCGGCCGCGAGGGCCAGCGCGCGGCGACCGAGGCGCTGGATTCGATGCACCGTTTCCCGGGCCTGGGCTTCCTCAATGTCCACCACGGCGATATCGGCCCCTTCCTCGGCAAGCCGGTGGGCGATGCCCTGGCCGATGCCGCTGCCCCCGCCGGTTATGAGAGCCACCTTGCCTGCGAAGCGCATCACGACCTCCCGAAAGTGGGCCCGGGTAGTATCGGGTATTCTATCGTTCAACGCTACGGCGGGAGGCGGGTCGGCCAGCGCTGGCTCCCCTGGGGCCGGACAGCCCTGGCGGGCGTCTCCGCTGGTGAGCTCCCAGGAAGGCAGGTGAGGGATGGTGCAGGTCCATGGCGGTACGTTGGTCGCGAGCACGCTGGAGCAAGAGGGGGTCCGGTACCTCTTCAGCCTTGGCGGCGGCCACATCAATCCCATCTGGGAGGCGTGTCAGGAGCGTGCCATTCGGGTTATAGACGTGCGCCATGAAGCAGCGGCGGCGCACATGGCGGAAGGGTGGGCCCTGGTAACCGGCGAGCCCGGGGTCTGCACAGTGACCGCCGGGCCAGGGGTCACCAACGCCGTGACGGGAGTGGCTACGGCCTTCCGGGCCAACAGCCCGATGGTCTGTATTGGGGGGGCGGCCAGCGTCCGGGGCTATGATACGGGTGAACTCCAGGACATGAACCAGATCGACATGATGAAGCCTATCTCCAAGTGGGCAAGGGTTGTCTTTCACACGGACCGCATCCCCGAATATCTCGGGTATGCCTTCAGGGAGGCCTGCACGGGCCGCCCCGGCCCTGTCTACCTGGAGATACCGCTGGACGTGATGCGAGGGCAGGTGGACGGAGAACAGGTCCGCCTGCCCCGTTCCCACCGGAGCGACGCCCGGGTGGGCGCGGACCCCAGGCTCATCGACCGGGCGGTGGACCTTCTCTGCAAAGCGGAACGTCCCATCATCGTGGCGGGCAGCGGAGTGTGGTGGTCCCAGGCCATGAACGAGCTCCAAACGTTCGTCGAGCGCTCCGGGACCCCCGTGGTGACGCGCCAGGCGGGCCGGGGCACGGTCCCGGATGATCACCCGCTTTCCCTGGGCCGCGCGTACCAAGACACGGTCCCCCTCGCGGATGTCCTGCTCGTGGTAGGGACCCAGTTCAATTTCACCTTCCAGTACGGGCGATTCCCAGCCCAGGTCATTCAGGTTGATATTGCTCCCGCGGAGATCGCCCACAACCGTCCCGTGGAGGTGGGGATGGTGGGTGATGCCCAGGTGGTGCTCGGGCAGCTTGCGGAGGCGATGCCCCGGCTGAAGACGGAGGGCTGGGTCCGCTCGCTGCGAGCCCGCCTGGACGAGGTGGCCGATGCCCAGAGCGCTTTCGCCCTCTCCGACGCCGTGCCCATCCATCCGCTGAGGCTGACGACGGAGATCGCCCGCTTCGTCGGCAGGGACGCGACGCTGGTGACGGACGGTGGCAACACCCACTACTGGGCCGGCCTGGCCTTCAAGGCCTACGAGCCGGGACACATCCTGGGCGTGGGGCAGATGGGCACCCTTGGTCCGGGGATACCGTACGCGCTGGCCGCCAAGCTGGCCCGTCCCGACACGCAGGTCCTGTGCCTCTGCGGCGATGGCACCTTTGGGCTCAACGGCCTGGAAATGGATTCCGCCATCCGCCACAACCTTCCCATCGTGGTGGTGATTCTGAACAACCGGGGTTGGGGCGGCCGCTGGATCCCCCTGGGGCTGCGCCACTACGAGCTGGTGGCGCAGGGCTTGGGAGGATATGGGGAGTTGGTGTCGGAGCCCCAAGATATCCGGCCGGCGCTGGAGCGGGCCTTCGCCTCCGGGAAGCCCGCGTGCCTCAACGTGCTGTGCGATCCGGACGCCCAGCGCCCTCGACCAAGGGCAGCCCCCGCGGGGTAGCGGCGCCTGCTCTCCGTCACCATCAGGCCGCCGTCAATGGGCAGTGGGTTCGGCTCGCACGTGGTCTGGTGGCCACCCCCACCCACGGATGGCCTCCGCCGGCGGTATGGCGCCGGCGGAGGGGCAGAGGGCGTGGCTGCGGGAGGCCTGGTGTTCCCGGTAGTAGCGCTGGCCGTGCTGGTAGGTCTGGGCCCACAGAGGCATGAGACAGTGGGCGCAGCGGATGAGGCCCTTCAGGAGATAGTGGCGCTCCGGTCTGGGGTTGAGAGTCTCCGAGCGGCCGCTATGGTTGCGTAAGGCGGTCTGGACCAGGTCGAAGAGGTCCCGGCTGCCCAGATGCTCGGTCGGGCGTGTATGGACCTCGCGGTCCACACATGGGACATGGCGACGGCGACGGGGCAGGACACCCGTCTTCATCCAAGGGTGGTGGAGTTCATCCAACCCATCGTGAAAGGCATCGCTGCCCGGGGGCCGAGCCCCGCGTTCGCCGCCCCTGTCCAGGCGCCCACCAACGCCAGCCTGCAGGACCAGATGATTGCGATGACCGGGCGCAGGCCCTGACGCAACCATCGGCACAGCGAGGGCTGCAGCGAGGTGAGGCCACGCTGCGCAACGGCTTACAGCAGGCTGACGAGATGGGAAGCCTGCTTATGAGGGGGGTGGCCGCTGTTCCGGCGTCGTCGATGGACGCCTGGTGTCCGTCTAGGAGTTGCAAAAGGTCGTCGACGACCGGTATGGAAGGGGCTATCTTAGGCCCCAGCGCGAGCCGAAGTTCACCGGGCACGAACAGTCCGGGGTTGGGCCGTGGCCGGTGGGTCACGCCCGCCGCCGTACCCGAGGCAAGAGGAGGCGCGGGCCATGGGAAGGCCCTCCTTGAGGACCCCCCTCTGCGAGCTGCTGGACATCGAGTACCCCATCGTCCTCGCGGGCATGGGAGCCTTCGCCCTGCCGCAGCTTGTGGCCACCGTCTCCAACGCCGGCGGGCTGGGCGTCCTGGGGGCCACCTCTATGGCGCCTGCCGAGCTGCGGGAGGCCATCCGCCACACCCGCCAATTGACCACGAAGCCCTTCGGCGTGGACGTTATCCTGCCCCTCACCGCTTACGGAAAGACGACCGATGCATCCGCTCGCCACCCATCGGTCCTGCCACGGCCCTCCCAGGAGATGCTGGCGGCGATCGAGCGGCTGAAGGCGAAACACGGGATCGGTGAGCCCGCTCCGGCCGGGGAGCGGCCGGAGACCCTCACTCCCGAGAACCTGATGGGCATGGTCGAGGTTACCATCGAGGAGCGCGTCCCGGTATTCGTCTCTTCTGGGCTGGGAAACCCCGGAGAGCTGGTCCCGGCGTTCCACCAGCGAGGCGTCCGTGTCATGGCGCTGGTGGGCAACGTGCGCAACGCACGGAGAGTGGTGGAGGCCGGCGTCGACGTGGTCATTGCCAGGGCCACGAGGCGGGGGGCCATACCGGCCGCATCGGGACGCTCGCGCTGGTGCCGCAGGTGGTGGACGCCGTCTCGCCCGTGCCCGTCCTCGCCGCAGGAGGCATCGGCGACGGCCGTGGGCTGGTGGCCGCCCTGGCCCTGGGCGCCGTGGGCGTCTGGTGCGGCACCGTGTTCGCCGCCGCCCAGGAGTCCGCCGCCGCCCGCTGGTACAAAGAGAAGTGCGTCGCGCTGACGGAGGAGGACACCGTCGTCTCCCGCGTGCTGACTGGGAAGACCTGCCGGGTCCAGAAGAACCGCCTCATCGACGCGTGGGACGCCGAGGTGGGCATCACGCTGCCGATGCCCGTCCAGTCCCAGGTCTTCCGGCCCCTTCGAGAGGCGGTGGAGCAGCGGGAGATGCTGGACTACATGGGCGCGCCAGCGGGCCAGGTGGTGGGGATGGTCCACGAAATCAGGCCGGCGAGGAAGATCGTGGAAGACATGGTAGCCCAGGCCGCCGCCCTCCTCGACCGGGGCCTGGGTGCTCGGTGGCGGCGGGGCTAGCCGAAAGTAGGCGCACGCGCCCTTTTCATCCGGGCGCGTCGCGTGCCTCACGCCATGAGCAACTACCTCGAAAATAGGCGGATAGTTTGTGGCATGGGCCTTGAAGCAGACGCCGCTTTTGCCGCTTTCCCACCCGCTCACCCGGGACGGCTCTTTCGGGGGACACCCCTGCGCCCCGGCCAGAGAGGGCAGAGCCCTCTCTGGACTCTCCCGGAGCGGGACCTTTGCGAACGGCGGTTCGGGGTGGGCTGGGTGGGAAGACCTCGCCGGGGGGTGGTGGAAATGCGGAATTCCTTGGCGGCGGAGTCCTCTTTACATCGGCGCGCGTGGCGTCTGCCACGCCATGAGCAACTGCTAGATCGCCAGGCCTACCCGATGGCCATCATGGACGGCATCCACGCAGAGCCTGGGCGCGAAGCAATCGCCGGCCGGGTACAGCGGCAGGGAGGGGAAGGCCTTCCTCAGCGCGCACTCGAGGGTGGGGTCGGCCACGGGCTTCTCGACCACCACCAGGAGGTCCAACGGGGGTAGCGCCAGCTCCCAGCCCTCGTGGTCGATGCGAGTGCCGTCCTTGCCGACCACCAGCACCGTGGCGTGGGAGATGAGCTTGACCCCTAGCTCCCCGAGCCTGCGCAGGCCCACCCCTCGGTTGACGAGGTCCAGGTTCTGGGCGGCGACGCGCCCCTCGGCGGCCACGAGTACCCTGGCGCCCAGGAGGGAGTACTTCATGGCCAGGTTGAGCGCCTTGTTGTGGTGCTCCCGGTCGAGGATCAGCACGGTCTTGCCCGTCATGTCGCCATCGAAGGTGGTGGCCTGGACCACCCCCCAGTGGGGCACGTCCGGGCCATATCTGGTGGGCGGCGGTTGCCAGACGGCGCCGCTCGCCAGGACCACGGCGTCGAACACGGTGTGACGCGCCGTCTCGACGGTGAACTCCCTGTTGAGATGGACCTGGACGCCCAGCTTCCTGATCTGTCCCGTCAGCCACTCGATGATCTCCAGGAACTCCCCGCGGTGGGGCAGCGAGGCCGCGAGGAGCACCTTTCCACCCAAGGCGCCCGTCGCCTCAAAGAGGTGGATGTAGTGGCCCCGGAGGCTCAAGACTCGCGCCGCTTCCAGGCCCGCGGGACCGCCGCCCACCACGGCGACCGTCCTCCTCTCCCGGGCCGGCACGATGGCATACTCGGCCTCCCGCCCGACGGCCGGGTTCACGGTGCAGGCGATATGGAATCCCCGGCTCCCCCGGTCGGCGCAGCCCTGCATCACGCCGATGCAGGGCCGGATGTCCTCCACCCTCCCCTCGGCGGCCTTCCGGGCCAGCTCCGGGTCGGCGATGTGGGCCCTCGCCATCCCCACCATATCGGCGTGGCCCTGGGCGACGATCTGCTCCGCCAGCTCCACCTTCTTGATCCGGTGAGAGACGAAGACCGGCGCCCTGGCCTGTTTCTTGATCGCCGCCGCCAGGGGTACCAGGGTCCCGAGGGGAGTCCCCATGGGAGGGTAGGTGATCCAGGGCGTGCTCATGTGGGCCGCGCTGACGCTGATGTAGTCCACGCCCTCCGCGTCCAGCAGCAGAGCGATACGCTTGCACTCCTCGGCATCGGAGCCCTCGGGGCGGAACTCATCGCCGTTGACCCGCACGCCCACCACGTGGCCCTTGAGCCGCTCACGGACCGCCCGGACCGTCTCGCACGCGAAACGCACCCGGTTCTCCAGGGGTCCACCGTACTCGTCGGTCCGCTTGTTGGACCCGGGGGACGTGAACTGGTTGATCAGATAGCCATGGCCGGCGGACAGCTCCACGCCGTCGTAGCCGCCGAGGACCGCCGTCTCGGCCGCGAACGCGTAGGCCTGGACGATCTCGCGAATCTCTTCCCGGGACATCTCATGCGGGACCTCTCCGTAGAGCGGGGTCGGCACCGGGGAAGGGGCCCAGGGAGCCTGCTGGGTATAGGCGGCGGGCTGCTCCCTCCCGGCGTGGTGGAGCTGAGCGAGGACGGGGACCCCGAAGCTGTGGACCCGCTCCGTGAGCCGCCCGAGCGCGGGGAGACCGGCGCGGTCCCAGAGGTTGATGCCTTTCGGCCCCACCCGGGAGGTGGGGTGGACAGACATGGCCTGGGTCACGATAAGGCCGGGACCCCCGGCGGCCCGGGCGGCGATGTAGGCGATGTACTGCTCGCTGACCTTTTCGTCCAGTCCCATCAAGGTGCCGTGCGCCGGCACGAGGATGCGGTTCTTCACCGTAATCGGTCCCACCTGCAGCAGCGAGAAGAGGTGCGGGAACGGGTTCATGGCGCCGGGCCCTCGCTGTGCACCGTGTCTGGGCCGGCCTACCGGGCGAGCGTGTCGGGAGGCACAGGGAACTGGATAATCCTCTCTTCGCCGGCCAGGGGACCCATCGGGAAGTTCCCCCACACGATGGGGCCGTCGGTGGTGATGTGGACCGTCTGCTTGGCCTGGAATCCGCCCACCCCTTCCTTCCAGACGGACGGCTCCAGGACCAGCACCATGTCCGGCTTCAGCACCCACTCCTCTTCGAAGGCCTCCCCCAGATACGTCCCCACGATAGGCGGCTCAAAGTCCAGGCCAATGCCATGGGCGACGCACCGGTCTGGGTTGATGCCCGCCCCATTGCACGCCCTCCGCAGGTTCGCGGCCGTCTTGCCGGGCCGGCACTGCTCCAGCATGCGCTCGTAGACTTCGTTCCACTCCTTGTACAGGTCGGTGGCCGCCTGAGGCGGCTTGCCCTCCCAGGAGCAGTACCACGTCCTCCCGACCTCGGCGACATAGTCCCAATACCGGGCGCCGGTGCTCATGTATACCAGGTCTCCACCCTCGAGGGCTCGATCCAGGGTGGTGAGACGGTTGTACGGCGGACCGTGGAAGTGGACGAATCCGGGGTCCTTGAAACGTGGCCACACGCAGAAGGACCCTTCAGTATCTCCCGAGGTGCTGCCTAGCTCGGCTGCTCGCTTCGCGAAGATACCCGTGCACTCGAGCTCTCGCATCCCGGGGCGCAGCGCCCTGATCACGTCGTGGAGGGCTGCCTCGGCGATGGCGAGGGCCGTTTTCATCAAGATGAGTTCGTCCCGGGTCTTGGTCTGCATCGCCTCGTGGATGATCTCGTCCGCGTCCACCACGGTGGCGCCCTTGAGCATGCCGTAGAAGATGTCGTGGGCGGTCCAGTCGCCGCGGGACACGGCGATTTTCCCCAGGCGCTGGATAACCGGCCCCAGGGCCCGCTGGAGCCCGTCCCGCAGGGTCTCGAGATTCCACGGAATGGGGAGAAGATGGTCGGCCGGGATGTCATAGGGGACCCATTCGGGCGAGGGGGCGGTGACGAAGACTTCGCCGTCGGCATTCATATAGGTGGAGACGTTGGAGGTGGACCGGCCGAAGACGTGGAGCGTGGTGGACCCGCTGATGTAATGGACCACATCGTCCCTCAGGGCGACCAGGCCCTCGATGCCCCGCTTTCTCATCGCCTCCAGCATCCTGCCCCGGCGCTCCCTGTGGAGCCGGTCCCAGTCCACCTGCTCGAAGGGCAGACAGGCGAAGTCGTCGAATGCTGCCCGCTTGTTGTACCTGTAGGTGTCGTAGGTCAGCCGGGCCATGAGGTGTCCTCCCCCACCGCTAGCGCAGCATGGCATCGTTAGCGCGGCTGCCGTTGTAGCCGCCCTGGGTGAAAAAGGCGGAGGCCGGGGTGATTCCCTCTCCGATGACGCCGTACGGCATGTTGGTGATCAGCTCGGCGCCGGTCTCGGTGATGAAGACCATGTCCTCTTGCCGGTAGTTGGTCACCCCTTCGTAGTAGAGGTGCGGCTCGATGGACAAGACGGTATCCGGCTGCAGGGACCAGTTGCGCTCGTACTCGGCGCCCAGGTTCGTCCCGACGAAGGGGTGGTCCGCCGCGGCCCCCAGGCCGAGGCCATGGGCCAGGAACATGGTCTCCCGCCACAGCCGGGGCCAGTTCTTGACCCCCTTGGCCCACGCTTTCAAGCCGGCCTGGTGGATGTCCCAGAGCGTTTTCCCTGGCTTCAGGACCTCGTAGATGGCCACGACGATGTCCTGGTAGCGCTTGAAGACGTCCTTCTGGGCCTGGGTAGGCTTCCGCCAGTCGGCGCAGTACCAGACGCGGCAGGTGTCCGTGGAGTAGTCCAGGTAGAAGATGCCCATGTCCAGCATGACGAAGTCGCCCTCTTCCAGGGGACGCCCGCTGGCCACATCTCTATTGAGCAGGTCGTCAGGCCAGTACCTGGACTCCTCCGCGTGGTGGTAGGGCTGGATAGCGATGATGGGGTCCATGTAGGTGGCCAGAACCCCCCGCTCCGTCAGCTTCTTGAGGAAGAGGGCCGAAAGCTCCCGCTCGGTGATCCCCGGCCGAACGTGCGGAAAGACGTCCAGCAACGCCTGTTCCACCAGTTTTTGGGCGATCCTCAGACACTGGAGCTCCTCTTTCGTCTTTGGCCCTTTGGTCATCATCCACGTTGGTTGAGGGCTGACGAACTTGGCAGCCGGGAAGAAACGCTGCATCATCTGCCGGATGGCGACGGAGGACTGATCGAAGGCGATGCGTCCGTTCTTGGCCGGGGCCGGCAGGATCTGCTGCAAGGTCTTGGCGAAGTGCTCCAGGCCCTGCCGGAACGCTATATAGGCAGGGGGATAGATATGGTCCTTCGAGATGTGCGGCGGAACGCCATTGGGGTCTGCCGTGAACACGTACGGTGGCGTTCCATCCCTGAGGACGACGGCGATGATCGGCACGTAGTCCGACCGCGCAGAGTCCGTCCAGAGGTGCCTGGCGCCGGTGGCGTACACCGCCGGCCGCCCTTGCGTCCAGGATATGATCAGCGCATCGACGTCCGTTCGGTCCATGGCGTGGAGGACTTTCTTGTAGCGGCCGTCGATCAGCTTCTGCACATCGACCTGCAGGTCGACCGGGGAAACCTGGAATGCCGCGCGAATGGTCTTGCCCATGACCATGATGCACCTCACACGTTGGGCGTGCCTGCCGCCGGCGCCGCACACCCCAAACCGGCGGCCTCCACCGGCAACGCGGGCCTAAGGCTCTCGACGCGGCCCGCGCCGCCGAAGGCTGGCCGCTGCCCCGGCTGGGCCTCGCCCGCCCACCCGCGCGGGCCGGAATCCGCCACAAGGCTACCACCGAGGGGCGGGGCGGGGGATGATGCGGGCGCCCCATCTTGGTAATGCGCTTGCGGGATAGCCCACGGGGAGGTGGCCCGGCGGGAGAAGAGACAATCTGGGGAAACCCCAGGCCGGCATCGACCCTCGGCGGCTCCGCGCCCGAGGGTCGATGCCGGACGAGGCCACCAGGTCACCCCCTGGGGAGCGGGGCGAGCAGTTGGGGAGTGAGCTGCGCGTGGCCACTGCCATGAGGCTCACCGGTCCCTTCCTGGCCGACTTCGCTACTTGGCCGATGAGCCCCAGAGGCTGAAGGTGGACGTCCGGCTGCGGATCGCCGCCACCGGCATGAGCAACTGCCTCGAAAATAGGGCCGCGCCCATGTTCATGCGCGTTCGTGGCGTGGGCCAGGCCATCAGCGACTGCTAGGTCTTCACCCCTCCAAGTCGTCTAGTGAGCCGTCCTCTCGCCTCTCTGAGCCCGGCCGGGCCCCCCACACCCGAAGGCCCACCAGCACTGCGAGGGCAGCGACGATAGCCCCGCCGATGCCACCTAGCAACGGTACGAGCAGGCCATGCTCGCGCGCAAGACCCACGCGCAGAGGGCTCCAGAAAGAAATCCTTGTGGAGGCGCCTTATCCCAGCACTTTTTCTTCTTACGATCCGGCGCGGCCTTTTGGAACGAGCGCGAGCGGAAGGTCGGCTACGCTACGTTCGCCAGCCTCTCGACCCAGCTTTTGACGCCCAGGACAAGAACGCCAGACGGCAGTAGGAAATTGTTGCCTGGAAGGGGCCTGGGGAAAGCCTCTTTGTCAAAAGAGGTTTCCCCAGAATAATCGAAGGGCCCTGGGTCTTGCGCGCCGCCGTTGACACCCGCCGCCGCCCGCGCCCATACTGGCGCCGATCCCGGGCCCAAGGAGGCGAGCATGGCGACCGATGGGGCGAAGGCCAAGCGCAGAGCCGAGGCTCTCTACCGCCGGCGGACGCCGCGCTCCCGCCGCATCTTCGGCCAGGCGAGCCAGCTCATCCCCGGCGGCGTCACCGGCACCGGCTTCCTGCACCCCTACCCGTCCTACATCGAGCGGGCCGACGGCTGCTACCTCTACGATGTGGACGGCAACCGCCTCGTGGACTTCATGAACGCCTCCTTTGTCCTGCCCCTGGGACACAATAACGCCCAGGTCCGGGCCGCCGTCCGGGCGCAACTCAAGAACGGCATGTTCTTTACCTTCCCATCCACCGTCGAGCGCGATCTGGCCCAGGAGATCGCCGGACGCATTCCGTCCGTCGAGAAGGTGCGCTTCTCCGTCTCGGGCACGGAGGCGACGATGTACGCCACGCGCCTGGCCCGCGCCTACACTGGGCGGACGAAGGTGGCCAAGGTCGTCGGCGGCTACCACGGCACCCACGACGGCCTTTGGATCGGGGTGGGCCGCGCCGCCGGCAGCGCCGAGATCACCGTCCCGGCCGGTGTCCTCCCGGAGGCCAAGGACGAGCTCGTGTTCCTGGAGTTCAACGACACGCCGGGCGCCGTCAAGGCCATCGAGGCCGAGGCGAGCCGCCTGGCCGCCGTCATCGTCGAGCCTGTCATGGGCGCGGGCGGCCTCGTCCCGCCGGCCCCCGGCTTCCTCGAGGCGCTTCGGGACGTCACCCGAGCGCACGGCATCGTCCTCATCTTCGACGAGATGATCTCCTTCTCCATCGCCCGCGGCGGCGCCCAGGAGTTCTATGGCGTCATCCCGGACATGACGACGACGGGCAAGTGCGCCGGCGGCGGCATGCCCATCGGCGTCTTCGGCGGGCGCAGCGACATCATGGACTTGGTGGACCCAACCAAGAGCTCCACCGGCTACGCCAAGGTGAGCCACGTGGCCACCTACGGCGGACACCCCCTCTCGATGGTCGCGGGGCTGGCCTATCTCCGCCAGATGACGCCCCAGGTCTACGCCAAGCTGCACCACCTGGGCGACCTCGTGCGCTCGGATCTGCGGCAGCTCTTCGCGCGCCTCGAGGTGCCCATGCAGGTCACCGGCGTCGCCCACCTCTTCTCGTTCCACTGGACCGACCGGCCGGTGACCGACTACCGCTCGGCCGCCGCCTCCAACCGCGAGATCGTCCATGACATCTGCCTCGCCATGATCGCCAAGGGCTACTTCCCCAGCAGCGGGGCCCGGTGCTGCGTCAGCGCTGCCATGAGCGAGCGGCACGTCCGCGGCTTCGTCCGGGCGATGGAGGAGTCCCTGAACGAGCTGGACCTGGTGCCGAGGTAGGCGCGGCCCTCTCCCCCGGTCCTTCCGTGGAAGGACTTCCCCCTCTCCGGCTCGGAGAGGGGGTCAGGGGGTGAGGGTCGCTGAGGCAAGGACTAGAGACGGCGTTAGGAGGCTCCCATGCTCTACTACGAGGAGACGGTGACGTTCGAGCCCGATGGCAAGCACGATCACTGGCGCGAGGACTACTGGAAGGACTTCGAATCGATCCTCGTCCCCAAGATGGCGGAGCGCGCGATGCACGTGGTGGGGGTGTGGGAGACGCCGGTGGGCGCGGGCCACGGCAACGAGTTGACCTTCCTCTACCGCACCCAGGACTGGACGAGCTACGGGCAGTTCCTGAGCCAGGGCCGCACGGACCCCAAGTTCGTGGAGCGATGGTCCCAGCAGTGGGTCTACCGCCAGCACTGGTACACCAAGGTGATCCGGCCCGCGCCGGGGCACGTCCACGGCGTGCTCCATCGCGAGACGGAGGCCCAGGTCGCGCCGGGGCCCGCCAAAACGCCGTCCCGCGACCGCTGGGTCTACTACGAGGAGACCACGATCTTCGAGCCCGATGGCAAAGAGGGCCACTGGCGCTCCCAGTACTGGGAGGACTTCGGCGGCATCCTCGCGCCCAGGATGGCCCAGTGGGGCGTGCCCCTGGTGGGCGTGTGGGAGACGCCGGTGGGCGCGGGCCACGGGAACGAGTTTACGTTCCTCTGGCGCGCCGAGGATTGGGCCGCGTTCGGCGAGTTCCTGGACGGGCGGAAGCGGGACCACGCCTTCCGCCAGCGCTGGGGCCAGCAGTGGGTCTACCGGCAGCGGTGGTTCACCAAGCTCATCCTGCCCGCGCCGGGCCACGCCGTCTCCATCCTGCGCCGCCAGGCCGAGTGACGGGCGCCCCGACCTGTCGGGGCTGGCGGCCCCACGTCCGCATGACGGGATTGGCCTCTTCAGGCGCCGCTGTTGGCGCCTGCGAGTCTGCACCCAAAGGGCGAGGGTGCAACTCCCCCGTGCGGACGATTCGGCGGGCTAGCCCCCAGGGGTGGGACGACCGCAGCCTGGCCCTGCGGCCTTGCGCGCCCGCACCACGAAGACGGGGTCCGTGGCCTGGGCCGGCCTGGGCCCCGCCTCCGACGCCTCGGGATGCTCCCAGCCGCCGGCGTTGTGGAAGTACGACGCGATAAGCTGCGAGCGCTGTTCCATGTCCGTGGCCTGCCAGACGGCCACCGCCTTCGCCGGAAACATCCGGTTCGAGTAGATGACGTGGAAGGCCGTCCCTTCCTTCAGAACTCGCCGCACCTCGCGGAAGACCTCCACGGGGCGCGTCACGTACTGCACCGAGACCGTGAGCATTGCGGCATCGAAACGTCCGTCCGCGAAGGGCAGCGACGGATCGGCGTTCAGGTCGTGGATCACCCGCTCGTCGAGTTGGGGGTTGTCGCGCAGCTCGATGGCGTTCAGGCCGAGGCCCACGAGCGACGCCTTGGGGAAGCCCTCGGGCAGGTGCGACCGCCAGCTGCTCATGAGGTCCAGCATCGCGCCTCGTGGGGGCAGCTCGCGGGCGAAGTAGCGTCCGATGGCCTCGATGGCCGGCTCATCGATGTGGACGACGAGCCTGGGCATGGCGTAGAAGAGCCGGTCGTCCGACTCGTCGGTGCGTCGGAAGAACTCCGGCGGGTAGAGGCTGGAGGTGGTGGACGGCGAAGGGTCGGGCGCGGTCACGCCGGGAGTATAGCAGGGGGCGCGGGAGACGTTACACCAACTTCAGGGACTCTTCCACTGGCATATCGATCTCTTTGAGCATACGTGCCAGCGTTGTCCGCTTCAGTGGGTTGTGCCGAGGAGTGAAGCTCCCCGCAGCCCGCCTGCGGCGGGCTGCGGGGCTTCTGGTGTCTGAACAATCGTGATCGCGGCAGGAACAGTATGGCCCTC
>CAZKTO010000040.1:5547-26477 GCA_964555685.1 uncultured Dehalococcoidia bacterium | reverse complement strand
CTGGGAACACCTTTCTGTCAAGAAAGGGTTCCCAGGACAACCGAACGACCCTGCCCGACCCGCCCGCTTCCGTTGACACCTTGGCGGGGCCGGTGCTACCCTCCCCATGACCTCTGCTATGCGCCCCGACGCGTCGGGGTCCCGCTACCGCAAGAAGGGCGCGCGTGAGCTTCTACATCGTCGACGACGTGTGCATCGGCTGCGGCGCCTGCGAGTACGTCTGTCCCACCGCTGCCATCACCCGCCGCGAGAGCGACGCCTACCGCGTCACCTTCATCATCGACATGATGCAGTGCAACGACTGCGGCGTCTGCCCCAGCGTCTGCCCCGTGGACTGCATCCCCCAGGACCCCCAGTCCATCATCTGCCACGGGCGCGGCTGCCCGCTCAACGAGAGATCGGCCCTGCGCGATTGGGAGTGCACGGAGCTCACCGACCGGCGCTGCCCCGCGTGCAACAACGTGCTCTGGCAGGAGCCCGGCTCCGAGCGGTGGATCTGCTTCAAGTGCGACGCCGGCAAGGGGGTTTGCCCCAAGGTGCGCGCGGCCCAGAAGCCGGGGTACAAGGTCGCGGCGCGGTAGGCCGAAGCCCGACCCCCAAGCCCACTTCCCTGTAGGGAAGGGGCTCACCCCTCTCTGTGTCGGAGCCTTGCCCAGAGACTCTCTCCCCCGTCGAGGGGGAGAGTTGGAGAGAGGGTAACCAAATCCCCCTCTCCTCTTATCCTCCCCCGCCAGGGGGGAGGATGTTTGACCCCGACTGGTCGGGGAACGCCAGGGCCGTGACTTTCTGGGCAACGCCCCGTCGAGGGAGAGGGAGTTTTGAGGCAAAGCCCTCTTCAGGGAAGAGGGAACGCCCCTCTCCCCGCGGGAGAGGGGCAGGGGGAGAGGTCCTTCCCACCGCCGCTATTTGATTCGCCTATAATCGATGGGCCGGGACGAGCGCCCCGACACGTTGGGGCTGGAGGAGAGCGTGCTGGAGAGCGGCGTCGTCTTCGAGACCTACCGGCCTCACAACCTGCACGAGGCCATCTCGCTCCTCGAGCTGTACGGCCCCGGCGCCAAACTCGTGGCCGGCGGCACGGACGTCATGGTCCAGATGCCCACGGGCCGGATCAGGCCCGCCGTGCTGGTCAGCCTGGACCGGCTCTCGGAGCTACGGTCGCTCCAGTACTCCTCGGCCCAGGGCCTCACCATCGGGGCCCTGGCGACGCATAACGATATCGTGGACTCGGCCAGCTGCCAGCAGTGGTACCCGGCGCTGGCGGAGGCCTGCCGGCTGATCGGCTCCATCCAGCTGCGGAACCTGGCCACGCTGGGCGGCAACATCGCCAACGCGTCGCCCTCGGCCGATAGCGTGCCACCGCTCATCGCCTACGGGGCGTCGGTCGTGGCGCACGGCCCCCGAGGCCCGCGCGCCATCGTGCTCGAGGAGTTCCTGACGGGCCCCGGCACGACGTCGATGCAGCCCGACGAGGTGCTCGTGCGCGTCACCGTGCCGCCGCCGCCCCTGCACAGCGGGGCCCGGTACGAGCGGGCGACGCCGCGCCTGGCCATGGACATCGCCTTCGTCTGCGTGGCCGTGGCCCTGGTCCTGGAAGACAATCTGGAGGTCTGCCGCGACGCGCGGGTCGTGCTGGGGGCGGTGGCGCCCAAGGTCATCCGGACGGCCCAGGCGGAGGCGGTCCTGCGAGGAAAGGACGTGACGCCGGAGCGCATCGCCGAGGCGGGCAGGGTGGCGTCCAACGAGTGCACCCCCATCACCGACGTGCGCGGCAGCGCCGAGGGCCGTCGCGACGCCGTCGAGATGCTCGTCCGGCGCTGCGCTCGCGGGGCGCTGGAGCGGGCCCGGGAGGCCTAGCGCCCTGGTTGCAGAAATGCGCGAACATTCGGCAGTGCTCGGCGGCCCTCTCCCCCGACCCCTCTCCGACGCGGAGAGGGGCGATACCCCCTTCCTCTTTAGGGAAGGGGGCCAGGGGGTTAGGGTGCCCCCTGGCCTGAACTTACCCGTCCATCCCGGGGGCCTCACGCATAGTTACGCTGATTTACGCAATTGAGGCCTAGCGCCCTGGGGCGTGGGCAAGGAGACCCCGTGGACAAACAGACGGTCGAGGTGACGGTCAACGGCGAACTGCGCCGCCTGGAGGTGGAGCCCTGGCTCAGCCTCCTGGACCTGGTCCGGTACCGCCTCCAGCTCACCGGCTCCAAAGTGGGCTGCCTCACCGGCGATTGCGGCGCCTGCACCATGCTCGTCAATGGCAAGGCGGTCACCTCCTGCCTGATGCTGGCCGTCCAGGCCGACGGCAAGAGCATCCTTACCATCGAGGGGCTGGCGCGAGACGGCCAGCTGCACCCCATCCAGCAGGCCTTCATCGAAAGCGGCGCCTCCCAGTGCGGCTTCTGCATCCCGGGCATGATCATGGCCGCCAAGTACCTCCTGGACCGCCACCCGAGCCCGGACCTCGGCGAGATCCGCGAGGGCCTCTCCGGCAACCTCTGCCGCTGCACCGGCTACACCAAGATCTACGAGGCCGTTCAGGCCGCCATCGCGGCCATGCGGGAGGCGAAGGCATGACCACCCAGAAGCCAGCGGCCATCGTCGGGCAGCGCGTTGCCCGCACCGACGCCTACAAGAAGGTCACCGGCGCCATGACCTACGCCGACGACCTCTTCCTGCCGAACATGCTGCACGCCAAGCTCCTCCTGAGCCCTCACGCCCACGCCAGGAGCGTCTCCATCGGTACGAGCCGGGCCAAGGCGCTGGAGGGAGTGCGGGCCGTCCTCACCGGCCAAGAGATACCGTCCAGGCCCCAGCCCACCATGATGCACGGGCACCTCCTGGCCCGCGACAAGGTGCGCTTCTACGGCGACCCGGTAGCCATGGTGGCCGCCGACGACGAGACGACGGCCTCCCGCGCCATCCGCCTCATCGACGTGCAGTACGAGCCGCTGCCCCACGTGACGGACCAGGTGGAGGCGATGCAGCCCGGCGCCCCGCGCATCTACGACGAGGGGAACGTGCAGGCCACGGGCCGCCTCCACAAGGGCGACGCCGCCGCCCTGCTCAAGCTGTGCGACGTGGTCCACGAGGAGACCTACCGGCTGGCCGCCGTGCACCAGGCCTACATGGAGCCGCGCTCAGCCACCGCCGCCTTCGACCCGACGGGGCGCCTCACCGTCTGGACCAGCACCCAGACCGTCCACTCGGTGAAGTCGCAGCTGGGCCGGTGGCTCCAGCTGCCGGAGAGCAAGATCACCGTCATCAACATCGGGTGCGGCGGCGGCTTCGGCGGCAAGCTCCAGGCGATCCCGGAGACCTACGCGGCGCTCCTGGCGCGGAAGGCCGGCCGGCCCGTGCGCCTGACCCTCACCCGGCGCGAGGACCTGCTCACGGGCAACCCGCGCAAGGGCCTCTACGCCGAGGTCAAGATCGGCGCCCTGCGCGATGGGACGTTCAAGGCGCTCCACGCGCGCCTGATCTGGGACCAGGGGGCCTACGATACCTATGCCGTCACCCACGGCCAGGGGCCCGTCACCATGGGCGGCCTCTACCGGTTCGACGCCGTCGAGATCGAAAGCGTGAACGTCTTCACCAACACGCTGCCCCGCGGCTCCTACCGCTGCCCCACGGCGCCCAAGGTCATCTTCGCCCTCGAATCGGCCATCGACGGGCTGGCGAAGAGGCTGGGCATGGACCGCCTGGAGCTGCGCCTCAAGAACTGCCTGACGCAGGGCGAGCGATCGGCCACGGGCCAGCTGTTCACCAGCATCGCGCTCAAGGAGACCATCGAGAGGGCGGCAGAGGCCGTCCGGTGGGGGAAGAAGGGCCCCAACCAGGGCCAGGGAATGGCCTCCGTCTTCTGGTTCACGCTGCAGCTGCCCACCTCCGTCTTCCTGCGCATCGCCGACGACGGCAAGGTCTACGTCATCACCGGCGGGACGGAGACGGGCACCGGCTCCATCGACCCCTCCATCGCCATGGTCGTGGCCGAGACGCTGGGCGTCCCGCTGGCCGACGTGAGCGTGGCGGCCGATAGCACCGAGGGGCCGTGGGACCCCGGCGCCAGCGGGAGCAAGACGCTCTCTTCGACTGGCTATGCTGCATGGAACGCCGCCAAGGAGGCCCGGTCGCGGCTCCTGGATCTGGCGGCGGCGCGGCTCCAGGTCCAGCCGGAGGCGGTGAGCATCGAGGGCGGCAGGCTCTTCGTGAAGGACAGTCCGGAGCAGGCGGTAACGATCGCCCAACTCGCCTCGGCCGCGAAGTTCCAGGAGGGGCCCCTGAGCTTCGTGGGCAAGTTCGCGCCGAAGCCGCCCGCCTTCGATCCCAAGACCATCGACAATCTCTCCGGCGGCGCGTTCAACAACCCATCCTGGGGGACCCACGCCTGCACGGTGGAGGTGGACCCGGAGACGGGCAACGTGCGGATTCTCAAGTACGTGGCCGCCCACGACGTGGGCAAGGTGGTGAACCCGCTGGGCTGCGAGGGCCAGATCCAGGGCGGCGCCTTCCAGTCCATCGGCCAGGCCCTCACGGAGGGCTACTCGTGGGACGCCCAAGGCCGTCCCCTGACGGCGTCCTTCGGCGAGTACCTGGTGCCCACGACGGCCGACATCCCGCCCATCGACGCGATCATGATCGAGAGCGCGCCGGGCACGGGGACCATGGGCGCCAAGGGGATCGGGGAGCCGCCCGTGGCGCCTGGGCCAGCGGCCATCGCCAACGCCATCGAGGACGCCATCGGCGTGCGCATCACGGAGACGCCCATCACTCCGGAGCGGGTGCGACGGGCCATCCGGGAGAAAGAGGCCTGGGAGGCGGAGCAGGCGCGCCGGGCGCAGAGCGGTCCCTACCCTCCCATCAAGACCAGCATCTAACCATAAATGCATAAGTTCCTAAACGACCTGGCGCTCTGGACCTCTCCCTCCTGTCCCTCTCCTGAAGGGAGAGGGACGATACCCCCTTCCTCTTTAGGGAAGGGGGCCAGGGGGTTAGGTCCGAGGCCCCCCCCCGGCACCCCTGGTTTAGATCTCAATGCTCGGCTCTCTAGGACGCGCTCGCCGCTTGACGGGCACCACCGCGTATGTTTGAATGGACGCCTTGGAGGCCATGGCGCCACCGAGTGGCGGCGGCCCCAGCGCAGGAGGTGACGAGTGAAGTTTGGACTCTTCTTCGAGCTTGAGGTCGGCGATGCCGGGTACACCGAGCGCGATATCTGGCACAACGCCCTCACCCAGATCGAGTACGCCGAGCGATGGGGCTTCGACTCCGTCTACGCCGTCGAGCACCACTTCAATCCCGGCTACTCCCACTCCTCCTGCCCGGAGATCTTCTTCGCCGCCGCATCCCAGCGCACCCGGACGATGCGCATGGGCACGGGCGTCCAGCTCCTGCCCATCGAGCATCCCATCCGCACCGCCGAGCGCGTGGCCGCCCTCGATATTCTGACGGACGGCCGGTACGATTTTGGCATCGGCCGCGGCGCCTACCAGACGGAGTTCACCACCTTCGGCGTGCCGCATGCCCAGGGCCCCACCAAGGACGCCAACCGCGAGCTCTTCTTCGAGTGCCTCGACATCATCAAGAAGTGCTGGACGGAAGAGGTCTTCACCTACGATGGCAAGTTCTACAAGTTCCCCGAGCCCATCCGCGTGGTGCCCAAGCCCGTCCAGAAACCCTTCCCGCGCATCTTCGCCGCGTGCGGCAGCCCCGACTCCTACGACATGTACCCCCGCAGCGGCTTCCACATCATGCCCACCACGGCCGTCCAGCCCCTGGACAAGCTGGCCGCCCAGCTCCCCACGGCCTACAAGGGATGGAAGGAGTCCGGCAACGATAAGAAGCTCGGCCCGCTCCAGGTCAACTGCCTGGTGCCCGTCTACGTCGCCAAGACCAAGCAGCAGGCCGTCGAGGAGATGAAGGACTACGAGCTCTGGTACTTCGCCAAGCTCATCGAGTTCTTCTCGCCCAAGACGCCCGAGGAGCGCGCCAAGCTCGTCCCCGCCGGACTCGACGCTTGGTGGGAGAACCCCAGGTGGGACTACATCGAGGGCGAGAAGATGGTCATCTGCGGCGCCCCCGATGACGTCATCGAGTCAATCAAGGAGTACGAGGAGGCGGGCGTCAACCGGCTCATGTGCCAGTTCCAGGTGGGCGGCATGCCTCACACCATGGTCATGGAGGCCATGAAGCTCTGGTCCGACGAGGTCCTGCCCCACTTCCAGGAGAAGAAGCCCGCTTCCCGGAAGAGGGCGGCGGCCGCCGTCAAGTAGCGCCGTCCCACGCTTTCGAACAAGCAGGGCCCGCGCCAAATGGCGCGGGCCTCTCTTTTCGTGGACCGCCGCCCGCCCGCGGACCGCCCTCACCCCCTGCCCCCTCTCCGGATCGGAGAGGGGGCAGGGGGTGAGGGTAGAACGCGAACAGCCTGGACGCGCCGCCTCAGTTCTTCGAGGAGCGCGGCGCCTTGATCTTGTACAGGCGCGACGCGTTCTCGCCCAGGAACTTGCGCTGGATGCGCTCGCCCAGCGGCTCCGAACACTCGATGGCCTCGCGGGCCGCGCCCGGGAACTTGCCATCGAAGTGCGGAAAGTCCGACGCCCAGATGATCACGTCCTCGCCGATGAGCCCGGCCACGTAGGGCAGCGCCCTCTCGTCGCCGTCCAGCGCGATGAAGCACTGCCGGGCGATGATCTCGGACGGGCTCGTCTTGATGGGCGAGGCGACGCGCGCGCTCCGCTTGAACCGCTTGTCCATCCGGTCCGTCCACATGGCGGCCCAGCTCCCGTTGGACTCCAGGAAGGCGGACCGCAGCCTCGGGAACTTATCGAAAACGCCGCCGAACATCAGGCGCATCATCGTCAGCATGTTGTCCATGGGCAGGCCGGCCATGTCGCCCATCACGCTGAGCGTCCCTGGCGCCCGCTCCAGCTCGCCCACGAACGTGTTCACGCCCTCCACGTCCGTGAACGGGAACGGGTGAAAGCCGACGGCCACGTCCAGGTCCTGGGCCTCCCGCCACAAGGGATCGAAGTCCGGGTGGTCCAGGTGCTTGCCGTCATAGGCGTTGGGCCGCACCATCACCGCCCGAATGCCCAGGTCCTTAACGGCGCGCCGCAGCTCCTTCACCGCCAGGTCCACGAACTGGACCGGGACGATGGCCACGCCGTAGACCCGCCTGGCGCTCGCCTCCCGGCTCCAGTCCGTCACCCAGTCGTTGTACGCCCGCGAGAGCACCCCCGCCATCGTCCGGTCCTTCACCCCGCCGATGATCCCGCCGAAGCTCGGGTAGAGGACGGACATGGCGATCCCCTCCGAGTCCATGGCCCTGATCCGGAGCCTCGCGTCCAGGGCCGCCGGCTCGCCCTCCTCCCAGTAGTTCTTTTGGAAGACGCCCGGGTCCTTCCCGGCGAAGGTCACGGCCTGCACGCCCTGCTGCATGAGCCTGCCATCCATGTAGAAGCCGGAGCCTCCGCCCGGCACGCGCCGGATCGACATGGCGTGGTAGGCCTGCTTCCGGTGCTTGGGCCCCACGTAGCGGTCCCACAGGTCCAGGGGCTCCGCCACGTGCCCATCGCAATCGAATACGGTGAGTCGCGCCATCGAACGCACCTCCCATTGTTGTGGGCGCATGGTAGCACAGACCCCTGCACGCCGGAAGGCGCGGGGAACGGGGCCCCGGCGATTGACGCCTCTCGACGCCGCGACTATCATCGCGCCGAAAGGCCCGGACGCCCGCGCGACGCGCGGCCGCAGGAGGGGACGATGGACTACCGCCGCTGCCAGGTCATCTCCACCGACGACCACGTCATGGAGGACAAGGAGTTCTTCCAGCGCTGGCTCCCCGCCGCGTACCGCGACCAGGCGCCGCGGGTCCAGCCCGGAGAGGACGGCATAGCAGCCTGGGTCATCGGCACGGAGCGCCGGCCCATCGGCGTCGCGGCCGTCGGCGCCACGGCGGACCGCACGGTGCCGTGCAAGACCTGGGAGGAGATCCCCACCATCACCTACGTCCCCGCCGAGCGCATCAAGGCCATGGACCAGGACGGCGTGGACGTTCACACCCTCTTCCCCAACGGCATCGGCTTCGCCGGCGCCATGCTCTACGGCATCCGCGACGCCGGCCTGCGCCTCGCCTGCGTCCGCGCCTACAACGACTACCTGGCCGAGGAGTGGCACGGCTTCAGCCCCCGATTCGTCGTCCAGGCCATCGTCCCCATGTGGGATGCCGAGATGGCCGTCGCCGAGTTCCACCGCGCGGTGGGCAAGGGGCACAAGGCCCTCGTCATGCCCTCCCATCCGCAGACGTTCGGCATGCCGCACCTGGCCGACCCGGCGTGGGACCCCCTCTGGAGCGCCGTGCAGGAGGCGGACCTGCCCGTCGAGCTCCACATCGGCAGCGGCAAGGGCAGCCTGATGGGCCAGCTCTTCCCCAAGTACTCCGGCATGCAGCGCCTCGCCATCTCCTCCACCCAGACCATCGCCACCAACACGCAGGTGATGGCCGATCTCCTCATGTCGGGCATCCTGGAGCGCTTCCCCCGCCTGCGCTTCATCTCCGTCGAGAGCGGCCTCGGCTGGGTCCCGTACCTGCTTGAGGTGGCCGACCACCAGTACGGGCAGCAGCGGCTCTGGCGCGAGGCCTTTATGACGATGAAGCCCAGCGACTACTTTCATCGCCAGTGTTACGTCAACTTCTGGTTCGAGAAGGCCGGCATCGCCATGCGGCACTTCATCGGCGTGGAGAACATCCTGTGGGAGTCGGACTTCCCGCACCCCACCTGCACCTACCCCAACTCGCGGCGGTACATTGAGAACTCCCTGGGGGACGTGCCGGAGGACGAGCGGCGCAAGATCCTGGTGGAGAACGCGGTGCGGGTGTTCAGGCTGGACTAGGGAAGTCCGGGCGTCACCCCCTCCCGCCGAAGAAGACGCGCTCGTACATCTCCACCAGCATCTTCTTCTGGCGCGCCACCTCGGCCGGGCTATTGATGGCGAACTGCACGCCCGGCGGGTAGCGCTTCGCCATGGCGCACGGCACGCCCGGACGCGCCGGAAAGCCCAGATTCTCGCGCCCGATGAGCGTCTGCCCCTCCTCCGACATCAGCCAGTCGGCGAAGAGGCGCGCGGCGTTCGGGTGCGGCGCCGTCGCCAGGATCACGCTGGCCGGCACGCGCCCCAGCCGCTCCGGGTTCGTCCAGCCCAGCGGCTCCCCCTGATCGATCCGGAGCTGCACCATGTAATCGACGGACCACGGCGCTAGGGGACACTTGCCCGCCGCCAGCATGTCGAGCGCGCCGGTGACGGCCCCCTCGCCGTACCACTGGACATCCTGGTCCGCCAGGCGCTGGAACCAGCCCTCGCCCATGCGCCGGTAGACGCCCAGGGCCCACTCGGCGGAGGTCCCCCACTTCCGGATGTCCTCCATGAGGACGCGCCCCTTCCAGCGCGCATGGAGCAGGTCGTTGTAGCCCTTGGGGACCTGCTCCGGCGGGACCAGGTCCCGGTTGTAGGCGATGCTCATGCCCATGCTGTGGGTCGAGTACCAGTAGCCGCTCGGGTCGGAGAAGATTGGCGCCAGATCGGCCACGAACGGGGAGCGGTACGCGAGGAAGCGGCCTCGCTGGGCCATCTGCGCCACGAGGGTCCCCGTGATGGGCCCGGCCGTATCGATCGATGCCCTGGCGGCGGTGCGCTCGCGTTCGATGAGATCGAAGGGGTGGGAGACGCGCCGCGCCTGCACCTCCACGAACGGGAAGCGCCCCATGAAGGCCTCGCGCGCCTTGGCCGTCTCGCGCTCCTGCCAGGCGCTCAGCCAGACGAGGGCTCCCTCGCGCCGCGCGCCGTCAATGATCCGCGCTGACCAGGGCTCAGCCATGCAACCGCTCCTCGGTCAGCATCGTTGTATGAACTCATCCCGCAATCCCCTCTCCCCTGGAGGGAGAGGGCTAGAGCCTGCCCTGAGTGAAGCACCCCGCAGCCCGCCTGCGGCGGGCGGGGCTTCTGGGTGCCTCAATAATCGCGATTGCGGCACGAGCCATGCGGCCCTCTCCCTCCTGTCCCTCTCCTGCGAGGAGAGGGACGATACCCCCTTCCTCTTTAGGGAAGGGGGCCAGGGGGTTAGGGCCCGAGTGGCATGAGCGAAGACGAAGTTTAGCAATCAATGCTCGGCTCTGTAATCTGATGACCCGCATTTCGGGATGGACTCCTCGCAATGACTGGGTCAGTTCCGGCGCAGGTAGAGGAGGAACTCCTGCTGCGGAATCTCGCGCCGCTCCTTGAGCGACAGGATGGCGTACTGGCTGAACATCCGGGCGACGCCCGCATCGCTGAGGGCGTCCGAGCCAAAGACGACCTTGGGCGGCGCGGCGGCCAGCTCGATCGAGAGGCGGCGTTTGTCCGCACGGTCGATCTCCAGCTCGATGGCCGTGCCGGCGGCCGCCTCGATCTTCTCCTTGAGCCGTCGCGTGAACTCGGCGTCGTCCATGGCCCGCTCAGTCTACGCGCCGGCGCGCCGAGACGGAAGGGGCTGCGGCGCCCCGTGGGTCCGATGTCACGAGGGCGCGGGGACAAGCTCGACCGGCAGCGGTACCGACCCCAAGGGCTGGCCGTCCACGAGGATACCGAACTCGTAGACGCCGTTCTCGAAGAGCTCGAGGTAGACGTCGATGATGGCGAAGAAGGTAGGAGACCAGTCGTCCCAGACGATATTGAGCGGCGGGATGGCCTTGGGGGCCGGCTGACCGGGGCCACGCACCGTCGCCCAGATGTGGTGCGGGCCCGGCGCCCCATCGATGAGACTGACGACGAGCTTCAGCGGCACGGCGGCCTTGCGCTGGCCGGGGCCCGGCTCGGGCTGCCCCAGCTTGGGCGCGGCGTAGGTCGCGAAGAGCTTGTGCCGCACGCCCCACAGGTTCGTCACGCCGTCCCACTCCCCGTCCTGAAAGTCGTGGCAGACGACGGCGTACTGGATGCGCATGGGCCGAGTCTATCATGCGGGCCGTGCTAGAATACGCCGAACGCCTTTCCCCGGGGCCCGCCCGATGCCGCCACCGCAACAGATCCTTCTCACGGGAGTCTCCAAGGCCTTCGAGCGGCGGGGCCGCCAGGTCGCGGCCCTGGCCCGCACCGACCTGGCCGTGGCCAAGGGCGCGTTCGTCTCGGTCATCGGCCCCAGCGGCTGCGGCAAGACCACCCTGCTCCGCATCATCGGCGGGCTCCTGGAGCCGACGACCGGCCAGGTGACCATCGCCGGCCGCGACCCGCGAGAGGCGCAGCGCCACAAGGAGATCGGGTTCGTCTTCCAGGACCCGTCGCTGCTGCCCTGGCGCTCCGTGGTCGCCAACGTGGCGCTGCCGCTCCAGGTCAACCGGCAAACAGAGAACGGCGGCGGCCGCCGGGCCGAGGAGATGGTCCAGATGGTGGGCCTGGGCGCCTTCGCCGGCTACTATCCGCACCAGCTCTCCGGGGGGATGAAGCAGCGCGTGGCCCTGGCCCGAGCCCTCGTCTTCGATCCGGCGCTGCTCCTGATGGACGAGCCCCTGGGCTCCCTGGACGAGATCACCCGCTCAGCCATGCGCTACGAGCTTCTGCGCATCTGGGAGGCCGCCCGCAAGACGGTGGTGATGATCACCCACAGCGTGGCCGAGGCGGTGCTCCTCTCGGACCGGGTGGTAGTCATGACGGGCCAGCCGGGCCGAGTCTGCGGCGCCGTCCCCATCGATCTGCCGCGCCCGCGCGGCGCACGCCTGGAGCGATCGCCGGCCTTCCTGGACCTGGTGGAGCGGGTCCAGGGCCTGCTGGCGCAAGGAGGGCTCGTTGGCGCTGCGTCTGCTTGAGGGGATCGCCAGAGCGAGGCCCGCGGCCGGCCCCGGCGAGGGTCTGGCGTGGCGGCGCGCCATCCGCCGCGCCCTGCCCGCCATGGGCTACCTCCTCCCGCCCCTCGTCGCCCTCATGCTGGCCGGGGTCGCTGTGGAGGCCTGGGTCCGCCTCGCCGGCATCCGCGACTATCTGGTGCCCGCCCCGTCGAACGTGCTGGACCGCCTGTTCGGCGACCTGGGCTTCTTCGCCAAGGAGGGCGCCGTCACGCTGACGGGGGCGCTGGCGGGCTTCGGCTTGGGCGCCGCGGTCTCCATCGCCCTGGCCATCGCCATGGCCCATTCGCGGCCCGTCGAGCGCGGCATCTTCCCGCTGGCCATCCTCGTGAAGGTCACCCCCATCGTCGCCGTCGCGCCCCTCTTCTCCATCTGGTTCGGCTTCAGCACCTGGCCCAAGATCATCATCGCCGCGTTCCTGACCTTCTTCCCCGTGCTGGTGAACGCCGTCGTCGGGTTCCGGTCCGTCAGCCCCGGCGCTCTGGACTTCGCCCGGTCCCTCCAGGCGTCGCGGCGGGAGGTCTTCTGGCACCTCCGGGCGCCCAGCTCGCTGCCGTACCTCTTCGCCGCCTTTCGCATCACCATCCCCCTCTCGGTCATCGGGGCCGTTGTCGCCGAGTGGTTCACGGGCAGCAGCGGCCTGGGCCGTGTCATCTTCGTGGCGAACGGGAACCTCGACACCAACACGGTCTTTTCCGCTATCATTACCCTCGCCGTCATCGGCATCGGCCTGACCACCGTCACGACGGTGATCGAGCGCAGGCTGGTGTTCTGGCACGAATCGAGCCTGGCCCAATGAGGACCCCCGCGTCCTCTACACGGCAGGGGACGCGGGGCCGGGCGCGAGCGCATGAGGAACCCTGGACCCAGGAGGTGAGGCCGCAGTCCGATCAGCCACAACGTTTGTCGCGGTGGGGTGGAGCGCCGGTCGCGGGCCATGGCCCAAGAGCATCGAGCAATGGCAGGCCATCGCCACCCCGGCGGGCGGGGATGAGCAGAGACCAAACGTTGCAGGAGCGATACGGATGATCTTCCTCAGCCTTCGAGCGAGGCGGGCCTGGCTGTGGGCCGGCGCCCTCCTCGCGGTCCTCATGCTCGCAGGGGCGTGCTCCGGCTCGGACGCCACGCCCACCGCACCCCGACACGTCGGGGCCGCGACGCCCGCGCCGGCGGCCACGCCGACGCCCGTCCCGGCGCCGACGCCCGTCCCGGCGCCGACGCCCGTCCCCAAGAAGCTCGTCTTCATGGCCGGGTTCAAGCCCCAGGCCAACCTGCCCTTTGTGGCGGTCTACGTCGCCCAGGCCCGGCGCTACTACGCGCAGGAGGGCCTCGAGGTCGATATCCGCCACGCCGTCAGCGGGGAGCACCTCCGGCTCCTGCTGTCGGGTGACGTCGCCTTCACGACGGCGGAGGCCGGCTCGGTGCTCCGGCGCCGCTCGGACCCGGACGTCCCCATCCGGGCCCTCGCCCTCTTCGGGCAGAAGGGCCAGGGGGCCTTCGCCGTCCTCGAGCGCTCGGGCATCACCTCGGTAAAAGGCTGGGAGGGCAAGACCGTGGGCTACCGGATCTCGCCTCCGCCCGAGTACCTGGCGCTACTGAAGCAGGCTGGCGTGGACCGCTCGAAGGTCAAGGAGGTCCCCGTGGGCTTCGACCCGCGCATCCTGACCGAGGGGCGCGTGGACGTCCTGCCCGTCTTCAAGAGCAACGAGCCCTACACGCTGCGGCGCCTGGGCTTCCAGACCCGCCTCTTCGACGCCACCGACCTCGGCGTGCCGACCCTCGGCCTCACCATCATCGCCACCACGGACCTGGTCCAGAAGGACCCGGCGCTGGTGGAGCGCTTCCTGAGAGCGACCATGCGGGGCCTCGAGTACGCCCGCGACCATGAGGATGAGGCCCTGGACGTCGTCATGCGCTTCGCCACGCTGGAGGACCGGGAGCACATGCGCTTCATGCTCCGCGAGGAGCTGCGCGACTCCAGGAGCCCCGTCACCGACCAGAACGGCCTGGGCTGGATGACCGACGAGCAGTGGAAGGCCCTCTACGACCAGCTCATCGAGTACCAGGCGCTGCCAAAGCCCTTCGACTACCGGACGGCCTACGACGTCCAGTTCCTCCAGCGCATCTACCGGCAGGGGAAGTTGCAGTCCCCGTAGGAGGGAAAACCACACTTCGACTTCGCTCAGTGCAGGCTCCGACTCGAAGACTCGAAGGGTAGAGCTGGAATACCCTGGCCGGGGGTCGGGTTGAGCCCTCTCCCCCTCGGTCCCCCTCTCCGAGTCGGAGAGGGGGACGGGTTCCCCCGGCTTTGCACGAAAAGTGCTTTCGCTGCCTGCCGAAGACTAAGAGTGTCTAACAAAACCATTGGCAAGCGCCTGATTGTCATTCTGAGAGGCTGTGAACAAATCGCCCGTAGGGGCGGGCCCCCGTGCCCGCCCATCTGGGGCAACCACGGGGGGTTGCCCCTACGAAGGAAAAATTCACAGGCTCTGAGCGACACGAAGAATCTGGGGAGGGGTCCCCACCCCAGACCCGGAGTTTACCCTGAGTCTGCCGAAGGGTCGTCCCGACCTGCCGGGACTCCTCAGGGTGACAAAAGCGTGGCGTCTCCGACGGCAATCACGTTTTGTTAGACGCTCCAAACCTCCTCTCCCTGGCGGGGGAGAGCCTGCCCTGTTCTTAGCCGAAGCCCTGAGCGGAGCGACAGGGGAAGCCGAAGGGATAAGAGGAGAGGGGGATTTGATCACCCTCTCTCCAACTCTCCCCCGTCAAGGGGGAGAGAGTTTCTGGGCAAGGCCCCCGGATGGGAAGGGGGCCAGGAGGTTAGGCCATCCCGCGCCGGGCCAGCGCTGCTACTCGAACCCGTACAGCTCGGCGGCGGCGTCTGCCGTCATGGTGCGGCGGTCCGCCGTGGAGACGCCGTGGAAGAGCCGGCCCAGCACCTCCTGCGAGTTGGGCCACGTGCTGTCGTTGTGGGGGTAGTCGCTGGCCCACATGAGATGCGACGGCCCCACGAGGTCGCGGACGTAGACGGCGGAGTGGTCGCGCATGAAGGTATACCACACGTTGCGCCGCATGTACTCGCTGGGGAGCACGCCCTTGTTCTTGATCGGGTAGTCCTGGTAGACGTGGCGGCGCGGGTCGCCGTACAGGAAGTCCATCCGCTCCATGAGGTATGGCGCCCATCCGGCGTCGTTCTCCGCCGAGACGACCTTCAGGCCCGGGAAGCGCATGAAGACGCCGCCGAAGGTCAGGCTCGAGAGAGACCGCTCGATGGAGTGATGGTAGAGGGAGCTCGCCACCTCGGTGCGGAGGTCCAGGTTCTTCTGCTGGTTCGTGATGACGTGGAGGCTGATGGGCATGTCGAGGTCCTGGGCGGCGGCCCAGAAGGGGTCCAGGCTCTGGCCGCGGTAGAGGTTGGGATCGTCAGAGGCGACGGTGAGCATGGCGCCCTTGAGGCCGAGCGTGTGGCAGGCCTGAAGCTCGTTCACCGCCAGCTCCACATCCTCGAAGGCGATGAGGGCCACAGCTTTGAAGCGGTCGGGCCGGGCCTTGCAGAAGTCGCCGGCCCAGCGATTGTAGGCGCGGAAGCAGGCCCACTTGAACTCGAAGTCCGCGATGGGGAACATGCGCAGCGCCACGGAGGGATACAGGACGTCCGCCTCGACGCCGTCCCGGGCCATGTCCTTGAGCCGCGCCTCGGGCTCGTAGGCGCCGGGGTAGACTCCCTCGGCGAAGGTGCGCGGCGCGCCCATGGGCCGCCCGGCGACGGAGAAGCCGGCGGGCGGGACGATGTTGGCGCCATCGGCCACGAATTGGTCCGCATCGCCCTGCCGCTCCAGGTGCGGCGCCCGCTCGCGGTACTTGGGCTCGATGTACCTGGCCCACAGATCGCCCGGCTCGACGACGTGGGAATCGGCTGAGATCACGCTGAACTTGGACACGGCCGCAACCCTCCTGCCCTGGCTGTTGGCGCCATCCTACCACATGGGCGAAGGGGCGTGGGCCCTGCCTCCTGCGGAGCGGCGCCGGGTCGGCCTTGCACCAAAAGTGCCCGCACCGCCGGTCGCGCCGCGTTATCTCCTCCCCCGTTGCGGGGGAGGACAGAAGGTGGGGGTGACGGTCACCCCCATCCCAGCCTTCCCCCATCGAGGGGGAAGGAGTTTTGGTGCAAAGCCCGCCGGACCCCGTGACGCGATAGCGTCTTTCGATTGACGGCACACGCCGTGGCGGTAGAATGACACCACCTGGCAAGCCGCTCCGCCACGAGCTGGCGGGCCTCTATAGCATCCGCGCGGCGAGAAGCTACCGGATTATCTACCGGGTGGAGCGGCAGAAGGTCATCGTCATCGTCGTGTACATCGGGCTGCGGGACCGGGTCTACGAAGAGGTTCGGCGGCGCCGGCGGCGCGGCGATCGGTGACGGGAGGGACGCATGGAACGAACGATGCCGATCAGAGAAGCGAGGGCGCGGCTCACCACCCTTGCGGAGGCGCTGGCCGACGAGAACGAGCCGCTCATGGTGACGCGGAACGGCCGGCCAGCGCTCGCCATCATGCCGTGGGAGCTGTGGGAGAGCGTCCAGGAGACGATGGAGATACTAGCAGACCCAAAGGCACTGACCGAGATTCGGCGGGCGATGCGGAACATCCAAGAGGGGAAGGTTGTGCCCTGGGAGGAGGCCGAGGCAGCATTGGAGCGGAAGCAGGTACCTGGAAGGCGGGCCGCCGCCCGCTAACCTGGCGGCCTAGCCGGGGGGGCCTCGGACCTAACCCCCGGCCCCCTTCCCTAAAGAGGAAGGGGGTATCGTCCCTCTCCATTCAGGAGAGGGACAGGAGGGAGAGGGCCAGAGGGCCAGGTCGTTTAGGAACTTATGCATTTATCTGCAGGAGGGCCTCTATGAAGAAGACCGCCTATACCCTCGACCGCTTCGCGCGGGACGCCCGGGGCGTCGTGGCCCGCCGGCTGAGCGACGCCGCCACCGTTCGCGCCCTGACCCCGCTCCTCGCGCGCCTGGTCTCCCGGCCCGACTGCCTGGCCGACCGCGGCGGCGACCCAGACCCGGAGCGCGGCTTCCAGGTCTGCGCCAGCCCAAGGCTCACCATCCAGGCCATCGTCTGGAACGCCGGGACCAAGGCGCCGCCCCACAACCACAACGGCTGGGCCATGGTCGGCGTCGTCCGCGGGCGCGAGCGCAACGTCCACTACCGCCGCGCCGACGACGGCTCCCAGCCCTGGAAGGTCTCCCTGGAGCCCGCCGGCGTCTTCGACATCCTGCCCGGACAGGTGGGCTCCGTCCTCCCGCCCCACGACATCCACGCCGTCGAGATCCCCTCGGGCAAGACCCTGGCCGTCCACGTCTTCGGCAGCGACATCTCGAAGCAGTGGCGCTGCGCCTTCGACCCCGCGACGGGCGAGGTGAAGCCGTTTGTGTTCAGGCCTCGCTAGCAGCAGACTACTGCCAAGAGGCACCACAAAGACACCAAGACACGAATTGGACAGAGGGATAGCGAAACCAACTAGCGCAGAGTTCACAGGACATTTATCCATAATTCTTATGGCGACTATCCCTTGAGAACAAGTAGCTGACTTCCATAATCGGACCTGGCACGCCACCTCGCAAGCAGTATCTGGGCACACAAGCGTAAAGGAGGACCTCCCGAGGTGAACGAAAAACCATCAGAAGAAAAAATCAGGCGACTCTTCAACACAACACGGAGTGTCAACGCGAGCAAGCAAAAACTCCCTGTGGGAGGCAGCGGAGCCGCGCACGAGTTCGATCTCTATGAAGCGGGCCGCGTCATTGGTGGCATCAGCACTTCGCCCTGGACCAACAAGACGGAAAAAAGAAGCTCAAATACCGGCGGACAGGACAGGTTGTCAACTGAATTGTTCTGGCTGACTCTATGGCAGGGGATGGAGGCACGTGCGCTTGTTGTGACAGACGAAGAAATGGCGTGTAAGCTTCTTTCTCGGTTCCGAGGATGCCCTTTCCCGCACCGAATCGAGATTATCCGCTTTGACGATCCATCGGAAGTTTTCAGTTCGGTAGGCTTCCTGCCGTAACCATCCCGCTTGAGATACTTGACGTGAGGGGATAATTACCATTCTCATTGTGCCTTCGTGCCTTGGTGGTTTCTCTTCCTCCAAATCTGCGCTAATCTGCGGATTCGGACCTCTCCCCCGGCCCCTCTCCCAATGGGAGAGGGGTGGCCGAAGGCCGGGGTGAGGTCGCCCCAGGTATAATTGAGAGTCCGCCATCCCCATCCGGCCCGGAGTCCCGCCCATGCCCGACCCACGGCCAGCGCGCATCGAGGCCCTGAAGCGCCTGCTCCAGCAGCGCATCGTCATCCTCGATGGCGCCATGGGCACCAGCATCCAGGCCCTGGACCTCACCGCTGGCGACTTCGGCGGCCCCCAGTACGAGGGCTGCAACGAGCACCTGGTCCTCACCAGGCCCGAGGCCATCAAGGGCATCCACCGCAGCATGCTCGAGGCCGGCGCCGACATCATCGAGACGAATAGCTTCGGCTCCACCCCCATCGTCCTCAACGAGTACGGCCTGGGCCATCGCGCCCGGGAGATCAGCCGCGCGGCCGCCCGCATCGCCCGCGAGGCCGCCGACGAGATCGCGATACCGGAGCGCCCCAGGTTCGTCGCCGGCTCCATGGGGCCCACCACCAAGAGCATCTCCGTCACCGGCGGCGTCACCTTCGAGGAGCTGGCCGCGGCCTACCACGTCCAGGCGGCCGGCCTCATCGAGGGCGGCGCCGACCTGCTCCTCGTCGAGACCTCCCAGGACTCCCTGAACGTCAAGGCCGCTCTCGAGGGCATCGACCGCGCCTTCGCCGAGACCGGCGTCCGCGTGCCCGTGGCCGTCCAGGCCACCATCGAGCCCATGGGCGCCACCCTCGGGGGCCAGGATACCGAAGCCTTCTTTACGACCTTCGACCACCGCGATCTTCTGTGGGTGGGCCTCAACTGCTCCACCGGCCCCGAGTTCATGACCGACCACGTCCGGACGCTGGCCGCCGTCTCCCGCGTGCCCGTCGCCTGCGTCCCCAACGCCGGCCTCCCCGACGAGAACGGCCGCTACAACGAGACGCCGGAGCGGATCGCCGCCACGCTGGGCCGCTTCGCCGAGGCCGGCTGGGTCAACGTCCTGGGCGGCTGCTGCGGAACCACGCCTGAGCACATCCGGCGGATCGTGCAAGCAGCGGCAGGAAAGACGCGCCACCAGCCGCTCAAGCGGTCCGAGACGCGCCTCTCCGGCCTGGAGACGCTGATCGTGAACCAGGACACCCGCCCCGTCCTGGTCGGCGAGCGGACCAACGTCCTGGGCAGCCGCCAGTTCAAGCGCCTCATCGCCGAGGGCAAGCTGGACGAGGCCGCCGAGATCGGTCGGCGCCAGGTGCGCCAGGGGGCCCACATCCTGGACGTCTGCCTCCAGGACCCCGACCGGGACGAGCTGGCCGACGTGACGGCCTTCCTGGGCGTCCTGACCAAGAAGATCAAAGCGCCCATCATGCTCGACTCCACCGACGCGTCATCGAGGAGGGGCTCAAGCGAACGCCGGGCAAGTCCGTCATCAACTCCATCAACCTGGAGGACGGCGAGGCCCGCTTCCAGGCTGTCGTGCCCCTCGCCCGGCGCTACGGCGCAGCCCTCGTCGTCGGCTGCATCGATGATGACAAGCAGCAGGCCCAGGCCATCACCCGCCAGCGCAAGCTCGCCATCGCCCAGCGCTCCTTCCATCTCCTCACCGAGAAGTACGGCGTCCCGCCCGAGGACATCATCTTCGATTCGCTGGTCTTCCCCGCGGGCACCGGCGACCGCCAGTACATCGGCGCAGGCGTCGAGACCATCGAGGGCGTGCGCCTCATCAAACAGGCGCTGCCCCAGTGCAAGACGGTCCTGGGCATCTCCAACGTCTCCTTCAGCCTGCCGCCCGCCGGCCGCGAGGTCCTCAACTCCGTCTTCCTCTACCACTGCGTCCAGGCCGGCCTCGACATGGCGATCGTCAACGCCGAAAAGCTGGTGCGCTATCCGTCCCTCGGCGAGGAGGAGCGGCGCCTGGCCGAGAACCTCATCTGGTGGCGCGGCGACGACCCCATCGCCGCCTTCGCCGCCTACTACCGCCACAAGGCCGGCGTGGCCAAGCGCGACGATCGAAAGGACCTGCCGCTGGACGAGCGCCTGGCCCGCTGTATCATCGACGGCACCAAGGAGGGCCTGGTCGAGGACCTGGACGAGGCCCTGAAGGGCCGCCCGCCCCTCGCGATCATCAACGGCCCCCTCATGGCCGGCATGGACGAGGTCGGCCGCCTCTTCAACGGCAACCAGCTCATCGTGGCCGAGGTCCTCCAGTCCGCCGAGGCGATGAAGGCCGCCGTGAGCCACCTGGAGCCGCACATGGAAAAGAGCGAGAGCGCCCTCAAAGGCAAGATCGTCCTCGCCACCGTCAAGGGCGACGTCCACGATATCGGCAAGAACCTGGTCGAGATCGTGCTCTCGAACAACGGCTTCCAGGTCATCAACCTGGGCATCAAGGTGCCGCCCCAGGACCTCATCGCCGCCTACGAGAAGCACCGGCCCATGGCCATCGGCCTCTCCGGCCTCCTCGTGAAATCGGCCCAGATGATGGTGGAGACGGTCCAGGACTTCAAGGCGTCGGGCATCGGCTGCCCCGTGCTGGTGGGCGGCGCGGCCCTCACCAACCGCTTCACGCGCCTGCGCATCGCCCCGGCCTACGATGGGCTCGTGGTCTACGCCCAGGACGCCATGAGCGGCCTCGGCCTCGCCAACCGCCTCGTCGACGCCAGCGAGCGCGCCCGCCTCCAGACCGAGGCGGAGGCCGCCACGCGGCGCCTGCGCGAGCAGGACGAGGGCCGCCCAGCGCCAGCGGCCCCTGCGCCCGCCGTCCGGCGCGCCCCCAGCGTCCGCCAGGACCTGCCCATACCGGCGCCGCCCGATCTCAAGCTCCACGTCATCCAGGGCTACGACCTCGGCGAGATCTTCGACTACATCAACCCGCAGATGCTCTACGTGCGGCACCTGGGCTACCGT
>CAZKTO010000040.1:0-5537 GCA_964555685.1 uncultured Dehalococcoidia bacterium | reverse complement strand
GGCCCTGGCCCGGAGCGAGCCCAAGGCCCTGGAGCTTCGGAATGCCGTCAAGCAGGTCGAGGCGGCCATGCTCGCCCGCAAGGACATCGCCGCCGGGGCCGTCTTCAAGTTCTTCCCAGCCCGGTCGGAGGGCCAGGACCTCCTGATCTACGGGCCCGATGGCCGCCAGGTGCTGGAGCGCTTCCGCTTCGGCCGCCAGCAGGAGGGCGACGGGCTGAGCCTCGTGGACTACGTCGCCGCCGGCGAGCCGGGCCGGACCGACTACGTCGCCATGTTCGTCACGACGGTCGGCCCCGGCGTGCGCGCCCTGGCCGAGGAGTGGAAGCAGCGCGGTGACTACCTCGATAGCCACATCCTGCAGGCGCTGGCACTGGAGGGGGCCGAGGCCTTCGCCGAGCTCCTGCACCGCCAGATTCGGACCATGTGGGGCTTCCCGGACCCGTCCGGCCTGACCAAGGAGGACCTCTTCAAGGCCCACTACCGGGGCCGCCGCTACTCGTTCGGCTACCCCGCCTGCCCGCGCCTCGAAGACCAGGCGCAGCTCTTCCGGCTGCTGGACCCGGCGCGCCACATCGGTGTCCAGCTCACCGAGGGCTTCATGATGGACCCCGAGGGCTCCGTTAGCGCCCTGGTCCTCCATCATCCGGACGCGAAGTATTTCAACCTCTCCGCGCGCGACATCGAGCGGCTCGAGCGCGAGGTGCAGGCGGGCGCGTCCGGCGGGTAGCGCAGGGCCTGCCATACTGGAGCGCCACTGGAGCGACGCTGGAGCGACGCCCCGCCGACGCTCACCCCTCGGCAAAAAGGATGACCCACCCATGATCCGCCCGACCCCACGCCTCTCGCTCCTCGTCGCGGCCCTTGTTGTCTTCGCCACCGTCGCCTCGTGCGGCGGAGGCGGCGACACCCCTTCGGCGCCAACGCCGACCGCCGACCCCAGCGCCACGAAGGTCTCCGTCCAGCTCAAGAACTTCGAGTTCATCCCCAAGGAGCTCACCTTCAATCCCGGCGAATCGGTGGAGTTCACCCTGCGGTCGCTGGACATCGATCACACGTTCACCGTCACCGGCCTCCCCATCGACTGGCGGGTGGGCGATGGCAAGAGCGAGGTGAAGCGCTTCAGGTTCGTCAGCGCCGGCCAGTTCAAGCTCTTCTGCGACATCCCAGGGCACGAGGGCGCCGGCATGGTGGGCAGGATCACCGTCCGCTGACCGCCCGCCGCCCCATCGCACCGCAACCTCCTCCCCCCTTGCGGGGGAGGACAGGAGGTGGGGGTGCGAGATACCCCCATCCCAGCCTTCCCCCATTGAGGGGGAAGGGGGGTTGGGGCAAGGCCCCTGCGCTGGCGTTCATAGTTCGCTGGCGCCGCCCCGTCTCCCTTCCCAGTTGACAAAGTCCAAAACGTTGTGCACAATTCGCCCGAACGTCCCGGTCAGCATCCTCAAGCTTTATAGCGAGGGCCGTCACCTATGAGCCTGTCCTGGGAGATCTACCTCGATATCACGCGGGTCGGGCACATCTTCGCGGGAATCGCCTGGATCGGCCTCCTCTACTATTTCAACTTCGTCCAGGGGTACGCATTCCCCAAGATGGACCCGGCGGCGCGGAGCAACGCCATCATGCACCTGGTGCCTCAGGCGCTCTTCGTCTTCCGGTGGTCCGCCCTGGCCACCTTCCTCTTCGGCGTGGCCTACATCGCCGGAGCCGGGTCCGCGGACATCGACTACTTCGACCAAGACAACCTGCGCCTCCGCTCCATCATCATCGGCGGCGCCTTCGGCACCGTCATGGCCGCCAACGTCTGGTTCATCATCTGGCCCAACCAGAAGAAGGTCATCGCCGCGACGACCGCCACCGTGAAGGAGGGCAAGCCCGCGCCGCCCGACCAGCCCAAGTGGGCGCGCACCGCGCTGCTGGCCTCCCGCATGAACGTCCTGCTCTCGGTGCCGATGCTCTTCTTCATGGTCGCCGCCATCCACCTGCCCAGCCTCTGGCTCTAGGGCCACCAGAAGGAGCACGCCCATGACCACCCAGCCTCAGCCGCAGAAGAAGCCGATGCAAGACCCCATCGTCATGACCTGGAAGGCCCTGTGGGGCGCTCTGACCATAGTCCTTGGCCCGCTCTACCCGGTGGTCACCGCCCTCGAAAAAGCATGGGCGGCGGCCGTGGTCCCCCTCATCGCGTGGTTCGCCAAGACCAAGGTCCTGGACAGCCTTCAATGGTCCATCGTCGCCGGCCTGGTCGTCCTGGGGGTCACCCTGCTCATCATCCGCATCGTCGTGAACGTGTAACGGGAGAGGGAACGGCCGCCCGCCCGCCACGGAGTCCCGGCGCTCTGGCCCTTGCCACCTGAGGCTTCGTCGGCCATAATACGGGGTCGGCGGCGCCGCCCGACGAAATCACTGCACCCAAGGAGGCTCAACAGCCATGCCCAAGTCGCTCAAAGCCACCAAGAGTCTCGACAATCTCAAGAACGCCTTCGCCGGCGAGTCCCAGGCCAACCGGCGCTATATGTACTTCGCCCGCCAGGCGGACATCGAGGGCTACCCGGACATGGGCGGCCTCTTTCGCGATACCGCCGAGGCGGAGACGGGCCACGCCTTCGGCCACCTGGACTTTCTGAAAGAGGTCGGCGACCCGGCCACCGGCGTGCCCATCGGCTCCACGGAGAAGAACCTGAAGGCCGCCGTCGCGGGCGAGACCTATGAGTACACGGAGATGTACCCCGGCTTCGCCAAGACGGCGCGGGGCGAGGGCCTGGCCGAGCTCGCCGAGTGGTTCGAAGTCCTGGCCCGCGCCGAGAAGTCCCACGCCGGCCGGTTCGGCCAGGGGCTCAAGAAGATCTCCGGCAAGGAGCCCGCCGAGGCCCTCTAGACCCCCGCCGTATCCATTGAGGTAGCAACGCCCCGCCCCGCCCAGCCGGGGCGTTCGTCTTCCTGGGAACCTCTCATGGCCGCCAAGAGCAAGCTCGCCGTCGATACGCCGGAGTTCTGGGACGAGGATGCCCTGCTCCGGGAAGAGCGCCGCCAGTTCGATGTCTGCCACGGCTGCCGCCTCTGCTGGAACTTCTGCCCCGCCTTCCCGGCCCTCTTCGAGCGGACGGACGCCGTGGACGGCGGGATGTCCCAGCTCACCCGGCAGGACCTGCGCCCCGTCGAAGACCTTTGCTACCAGTGCAAGCTCTGCTTCATCCGGTGCCCGTACACCCCGCCGCACCGGTACGAGATGGACATCCCCAGGCTCCTGCTTCGCGCCGACATGATCAACAAGCGCCGGGAGGGGCTCAAGCGGAGCGACCGTCTCCTGGCCGACACCGACCGCACCTTCAAGCTCGGCTCGCGGGCGGCGCCCCTGGCGAACCTGGCGAACCGCGCCTGGCCCGTCCGGTTCGTCATGGAGAAGACGTTGGGCATCCACCGGGACGCCCGCCTCCCGCGCTTCCGCGCCCAGACCTTCGCCGCCTGGTTCCAGCGCCACGGCGAGGCGCTCAACCGCCAGACGCCTGCCGGCGCGCCCAAGGTGGCCCTCTTCTACACCTGCAACGCCAACTACTGGGACCCGGAAGCGGCCATCGCAGCCGCCCAGGTCCTCGCCCACAACGGCGTCCGCGTCCTCGTGCCCCCGCAGCAGTGCTGCGGCATGCCCTTCCTCGACGCCGGCGCCGCCGATCTCGCCCTCAAGAAAGCCCGCGCCAACGTCCAGAGCCTCGCCGAGGTCGTGCGCCAGGGCTGCGACGTCGTCGCCCCCGGGCCATCGTGCAGCCTCACGATCCGGAAGGAGTATCCCCACCTCCTGTCCACCGAAGATGCCCGCCTCGTCGCCGAGCACACCTTCGACGTGTCCGAGTACCTCTGGCGGCTCAAGGAGAAAGGGGCGCTCCGGACGAACTTCCCGAACACCGTGGGCAAGGTGGCCTATCACGCCGCCTGCCATCTGCGCGCCCAGTTCGCCGGCCTCCGCGGGGCCGACCTCATCGCACTGATCCCCGGGGCCCAGGTGGAGCGCATCGAGCGCTGCTCCCACCACGATGGCACGTGGGCCATCAAGAAGGAGTCGCGCCAACTGTCCCTCGAGTACGGCGAGAAACTCTTCCAGGCCATGAAGGACGCCGAGGCGCACCTCTTCGTATCAGACTGCCCCCTGGCGGCGACGCAGATCGAGGACGGCACGGGCCGCCGGCCACTCCACCCGATGCAGGTGCTCAAGGCCGCCTATGGAATCTAACAGGGCGCCGGCAGCCTCCGAGGGATGACTGGACCCAGCCATGCGCAAGCTCTCCCGCAGCGACGTGAAGGACATCGCCAAGTACGAGAAGGTCCGGCAGCGCTTCCGGGCGCGGATCATCGAGATCAAGAAAGGCCGCCGCATCTCCGTCGGTCCCCTCCTCACCTTCGTCTTCGAGAACCGCGACACGGTCCTCTTCCAGATCCAGGAGATGATGCGGGCCGAGCGCATCGTCCACGAGAAGGCCATCGCTTACGAGATCGAGACCTACAACGCCCTCATCCCGGACGAGCACGAGCTCAGCGCCACCATGCTCATCGAGATCACGGAGGCCGGGCGCATCCGGCCCGTCCTCCAGCGCCTCATGGGCATCGACCGAGGCGAGCGCGTCTGGCTCCAGTTCGGCGACGAGCGAGTCGCCGGAGTCTTCGAGGAGGGGCGCAGCACGGACACCCAGCTCTCCGCGGTCCACTTCATCCGGTTCAAGTTCACGCCCCGACAATCGCGCAGGTTCCGCAGCGGCGAAGACGCCGTCTCTCTGGTGGTCGGCCACCCCAGCTACCGGCGGACCGCACGCCTCCCGGCCGAGGTCGCCCAGAGCCTCGCCAGCGACCTCGAGACCTGAGGTCGCTGGTCGCGTCTTCCACCTGTTGACCGGGCGGCTATGCAGAGGTATTATCGTACGCGGTTCCGAACCGCTCACGAGCCGGGGCCACGAAACGGTGCGCCGCCTTCCGCGTTACGAGGGTGACCCGGTCATGGAGCGGAAAACTGCAGGAACTCAGGAGGTCCCGTACCCGTATGATGAGCAAGCTCAATCGGCTCCGATGGGCCCTCTCGGTAGCGGGCGCCGTCTCCTTCATCGCCGGATATGTCATCGCCATCATCGGCGGCGTCTGGTGGCCCGAGGGGGACGGGCTCGTCGCCACCCTGGTGATCATGGGCCTCGTCGTGGGGTTCCTGAACATCTCCGCCAAGGAGGTCATCCCCTACCTCGTGGCCGCCATCGCCCTCGTCCTCGTCGGCCAGTCGGACGTCTTCACCCCGCTGAACGACGTGAATGACGGGCTCGGCGATGATGTGAACGACGTCGTGAGGATGATGTCGATCTTCACGGCGCCCGCGGCCGTCGTCCAGGCCATCCGCGCCGGCGTGGCCCTGGCCAAGCCCGGCTAAAGACGCGACCTTCGGAGCGTTGCAAAGACACGCTCGTAGGAGTTTTGGGAAGACTACTTCTCAGCAAGTTATCCCGAAATTGGCCGCAAGGCGAAACACCCGTCACCCTGAGGCCTGCAAGGCCGAAGGGTCTGGG
>CAZKTO010000039.1:10485-26616 GCA_964555685.1 uncultured Dehalococcoidia bacterium | reverse complement strand
GGGGAGGTCTTCCCCTCCCCAGACCCCTCGGCCGCAGACGGCCTCGGGGTGACAGGGACTCGGCCGTTTGGCGAGTTTTGCAATGGGTTCTAGTGGACAGTGCGCTAGCCAGGCGGAGCGGCGGGTTTCCGCGAATCGAACAGAACGGGGGCGCCACGCCCCCGTTCTGCTTCCTGTTAGGTCGCCCCGGGCCAGCTAGCCGATCTGGTAGAGCCCCCGGGCGTTCCCGCAGATGATGTCCTGCCGCTCATCGGCCGGGACGTTGACGAACATCTCCTCGATGAGACGCCGGCTGTAGGGCCAGTCGCATCGGTGGTGCGGGTAGTCCGTGGACCACATCATGTTCTTGACGCCGATGGCGTGGCGGCTGGCGACGGCGAAGGGCTCGCGGATGAAGGTGACGTGCCAGTTGCGGTGGAAGTACTCGCTGGGGAGCATCTTGAGGTTGCTCTTGCACCAGTGGCGGTTGCGCCAGTAGTGGTCGTCCATGTGCTCGAGGAAGGCGGGAATCCAGGCGGCGCCGGTCTCGACGCCGAGCATCGCAAGGGCCGGGTAGCGGTCGAACAGCTCCGAGAAGATGAGGTCGGCCATGGTCTGGGAGATGCCCGCGATGCCGCCGCCCATGGAGGCGAGGTCGGGCAGGCCCCACTGGCCGCCCACCTCCTGGGCGGCGCGCTTGGCGCTGCCGGCCTGGCGCTTGGCCGACTGGACGCCCACGTGGATGTGGATGGGCATCCGCTCCTGCTCGGCGGCGGCCCAGAAAGGCTCGTCGGCCTTCGAGAGCTTCTCGCCGCCCGAGGGCCAGGCGGAGATGATGGCGCCCTTGAAGCCGCGCTTCTTGGCGTCGCGCAGGGTGGCCACGGCCTGCTCGATGCCCAGATTCGGGGTCTGGGCCATGGGGATGAGCCGGCCATGGTCGGCGGCGCTGTACCCCTCGAAGATCCATTGGTTGTAGGCCTCGATGCCGGCCTGGTGGAAGGCGTCGTCCTCGTTGTTCAAGAAGTATCGCATCGTGCGCTGCGAGGGGTAGAGGACCTCGGCATCGATGCCATCGACATCCTGCTCCTTGAGGCGGTCCTTGCCGAGGAAGCAGCCAGGGTTGATCGTGTCGTAGGTGGAGCCGTACCAGTGGAACTGCTCGTAGGTCTTGCCGGGCGTGGTGACGAGGCCGATGGGCATGGCCGGGGCGCCCCGCTCCATCTCCCAGGCGTCGCCGCCCATGGGGTCCTTGACGATGCGCGGGATGCGGTCGTGGAACTTCTTGGGCACGTAGCGCTGCCACATGTCCGGCGGCTCGATGGTATGGCCATCGGCGTTGACGATCCGGTACTCTCGCGGCATCTCGTCCTCCTTGGCGGCTGCGTTGGCAGCCCTCACCCGTCGCCCTCTCCGGCGCGGAGAGGGACGCGCGGTCCGTCGCTCAAACGCTCATATTGTACAACCGCACGGCGTTGGAGAAGACCACCCGCTCGCGGTCGTTGGGCGAAAGGTCCTTGAACTGGGAGGCGAGCACCTGCTGCGAGTGGGGCCAGGTGCTGTCATCGTGCGGATAGTCGGTGGCCCAGAGCAGCACGTCCGGGCCGATGCGGTCGAAGGCGGCCATGCCCGCCGGGTCCGTCATGAAGGTGCAGCGGACGTTCCGGCGGAACTGCTCGCTGGGGAGCAGGCCCGACGCGAACGGGGCGCCGCGGCGCCTCCCCTTGCGCGTGTAGCCGTAGTCCATGCGCTGGAGGAGATAGGGGACCCAGCCGATGTCGTTCTCGACGGAGAGGACGGTGAGCCTGGGGAAGCGCTCGAAGACGCCGGCGAAGAGGAGCGTGGCCAGGGACTGCTGGATGAGCTGGGTGGACATGGCATAGGAGGCGAGGAACGCGCGCCGCCACTCCTGGGGCCTGCCGGTGAAGCAGTGGAGGCTGACGGGGACCTGCATCTCCTGGGCCTCGGTCCAGAAGCGCTCGTGGCGGTCGGAGGCGAAGGTGCACTCCTCCGGGGGCGTGCCCCAGACGGCCGCGCCCCGCAGGCCGATGCGGGCGGCGCGGCGCAGCTCCTGGATCGCGCCTTCGACGTCGTAGAGGGAGATGAGGGCGACGCCGTAGAGCTTGTGTGGGCTGGCGCGGCAGAACTCGGCCAGCCAGTCGTTATAGGCGCGGAAGCAGGCGGCCTGGAGCTCGCCATCGGCCATGCTGAAGACCATGAGGGCCATGCTGGGGTAGAGGACCTCGGCCTCGATGCCGTCGATGGCCATGTCCTCGATGCGGGCGGTCGGGTCCCAGCCGCCGCGGCGCCCCTCCTCCGTCTGCTTGCCCCACATGGCGAAGGGCGTGCCCAGGGGCCGGATCGCTTGCGGGTCGCGGCCCTCGCAGTGGAAGCGGTTGCCGTCAGGGCCGGGCTCGACGCGCGGGGCGCGGTGGCGGAAGCGCGCGTCGATACGCTGGACCCACAGGTCCGGCGGCTCGAGCACGTGAGAGTCGGCCGAGACGGCGCGGACCGGCATAGGCCTCGTTCCTCTAGCCGGGCAGGGCGAGCCCCGCTCCTACTTCCACTCCCAGACCTTACCCGTGGCGTTGCCCTCGGCGTCCACCTCGAACTCCACCATGCCGATGACGCTGTTGAGGCGGGCCAGCTTGGGCGAGGCCGTCTGGTAGGTGAGGGCCGCCTTCCAGGCCACCGCGCCGCCGCCCTTGAGCTTGCCGACGCCGATGCCCGTCCAGGCGGCCATGTCGCCGTCCTTGGTCGTGAGCACGCCTTGGCCCTGCCCTTGGAGCACGCCGGCGGGCGTCATAGACGAGACGTAGGTGCCCATTTCCTGCACTTCGATCCCCAGGAGCTTGCCCTTGGCCTGGAACGAGACCTCCACCTTGGGGCCCGTCTCGGACGCCAGCACCCGCTGCGTGGTGACCTTGCCAATGTCCTCGCCGATCAGTTTGCCCAGCATCTGAGTACCTCCCGATAGCTATGTGCGCTCGATAATAGCCGCCGCTTTGGAGGATGTCGATAGGCAGGGTCGCGTACGGGAGCGAGGCCGCGCTACTGCCCCTGGCCCATGCCCAGGCCCCGCCTCGCGATGAGCGTCCGCTGCACCTCGGAGGTGCCGGCGCCCAGGGTGGCGGCCCGCTGCGCCCGGTACAGGCGCTCCATCTTGCCCCGGAGCTGCGAGGCGCGGCCGGAGCCCACCTGGCCATAGAGGCCCAGGACCTCCATGCCCAAGCCCGCGACCTGCTGCGCCAGCTCCGTTGCCACGAGCTTGGAGAGGGAGGCCTCGTAGCTGGGCGGGGCCGAGACGCTCTGGAGCCACGCCACGCGGTAGGAGAGGAGGCGGGAGGTACGTACGCGGCAGGCCATGTCGGCGAGCTTGTGACGGAGGTAAGGGTTCGCCTTCACCGGATCAAAGCCGCCGTTCTTCTTTGCCTCGCGGACATATTCGACCAGCTCGTAGAAGAGGGCCTCGACGGGCACGTGGAAGCGGATGCCCGAGCGCTCGACGTTCAGCGACGTGGTGGCCACGTACCAGCCGCGGTTCTTCTCGCCCAGGAGGCGGTCGCGGGGGATGCGGACGTTATCGAAGAAGACGGTGTTGAAGTGGTGGACGTCCACCATGTTGATGATGGGGACGACCTTGACGCCGGGCCAGTCCATGTCCACGAGGAAGTAGCTGATGCCCTTGTGCTTGGGCGCCTCGGGGTCCGTCCTGGCCAGGAGAATGCCGTGCTCGGACTTGTGGGCATTCGAGCTCCAGATCTTCTGGCCGTTGACGACGAAGACGTCGCCGTCCTCGACGGCCGTTGTCTGGAGGGAGGCCAGGTCCGACCCCGCGTTGGGCTCGCTGAAGAGGGTGCTCCAGCGCACCTCGCCGCGGGCGATGGGCGGCAGAAGCTGGCGCTTCTGCTCCTCGGTGCCGTGGATGACGAGGCAGGCGGCCACCTGGTAGACGCCGGGGCCCATGAAGCTGCGGGGCGCCTTGGCCGTGGCCCACTCCTCGTTGAAGATGAGCTGCTGCATGGGCGACCAGCCCAGCCCGCCGTACTCCTTGGGCCAGCCGATGGAGAGGTAGTGCCGCTCGCCGGCCTTGCGCGCGAAGGCCCGTTCGAACTCGTCCCGCTCCTCGCCCTCCGTCTCGCCGACCTGCTCCTTCCAGTTCGGCGGGAGGTTCTCGCGCAGGAAGCGGCGGATCTCTTCCCGGAAGCTCTGCTCGTCACCGGTCCAGCCGTAGTCCATGCCGCGCCTCCTGGGCGAAACGAGTGTACCACGGAGGGAAAACCACAAAGGCACCCTTCGGTTGACCCTTCGAGGACTCAGGGCTGCGGCTCAGGGCAGCTCCGACACGAAGGGGAACCGCGAATTGCGCAGATAACGTAGGGGCGGGCCCCCGTGCCCGCCCAGCTGAGGCAACCACGGGGGGTTGCCCCTACGAAGGGAAAATTCACAACCTCTGAGAGTGACCTACAGCGGCGGCCGCCGCTTGTGCCACTCGGTGCTCTGCTCGTAGGCGTGGGCCACGTGGAAGACCAGACGCTCGCCGAAGGCAGGGCCGATGATCTGGAGCCCCACGGGAAGCCCGCCGGCGCTGAAGCCGCAGGGGACGGAGATGGCCGGAAGGCCCGCCAGATTGAGGGGCATGGTGAAGCGGGCGATGGCCGCGCCCTGGCCGGCGCCGCCCGCAGGCTGCTCGGCCAGCTTGTAGGGCAGGATGGGCGTCGACGGGGTGACGATGACATCCACCTGGGCCAGGGCGGCGCGAAAGCCGGCCATGATGAGGGCGCGGACTCGCTGGGCCTGGATGTAGGTGACAGCGGGACGGAGGGCCGCGGCCCGCAGCCGGTCGGCCATGGAGCCGCCGTAGAGGTGGGCGCGGGTCTTGAGCAGCTGCTCGTGGGCCGCCGCCTGCTCGGTCCGGACGATGTTGCCCAGCGCCAGCGGCACCTTCTGGATGTGCGGCAGCGAGACCTCGCGGACCTGGGCGCCCAGCTCGCCGAGGCGCGCGATGGCCTTCCGGACGATGGGCTCGATCTCGGCGTCGATGATGTCGAAGAAGTGCTCCTTGGGGACGCCCACGCGCACGCCGCGCAGCGCTTGCCTCAAGGCGGCCTCGTAGGAGGGGACGCGCCCGTCGGCGGAGGTGGGGTCCTTGGGGTCGTGGCCGGCGATGGCCTGGAGCGTGATGGCGCAGTCGCGGACGGTGCGCGCCAGGGGGCCGGCGTGGTCGAGGCTCCACGCCAGCGGGAAGACGCCGTGACGGCTCACGAGGCCGTAGGTGGGCTTGATCCCGGCGCAGCCGGAGAAGGCCGCCGGCAGGCGGATGGAGCCGCCCGTGTCCGTGCCCAAGGAGACGAACCCGGCGCCGGCGACGACCGACGCCCCCGAGCCGCTGGAGGAGAGTCCGGCGCTCCGCTCCCGGTCCCACGGGTTGCGGGCCGGGCCGTAGACGGGGCTCGGCTGGTCCACGGCGAACTCGGTGAGGTTCGCCTTGCCGATGATGATCGCGCCGGCCTGCTTGAGACGCGCCACCGCCGTGGCGTCGCGGCGGGCGAGGTTGTCGTGGAGCACGGCGGAGCCGCAGGTGGTCAGATGGCCCGCCAGGTCGTAGATGTCCTTGACGGAGACGGGGACGCCGTGCAGCGGCCCCCGGTAGCGCCCGCGGGCGATGGCCCGCTCTGCGGCCATGGCCGCGGCCATGGCCTCATCCCCGGTCATGACGATGAAGGCGTTGGTCTTGGGCTGGGTCGCCTCGGCGCGGCGCAGGACCGCCTCCGTGAGCTCGACGGGCGAGAGGCGGCGCTCCCGCAGCAGCCGGGCCGCCTGGGCGATGGTCAGGTAGCAGAGATCGAGGTCACTCATGGGACCTAGGCCCCGGCGGGTCAGGGCGCCGGCGTTACAGCTCGGCGGGGTGGATCTGCCTCTCGCGCCGATAGGTGAGCTGTTCCATGTGCTCGAGGAACAGGGCGATGAAGGGCGTGTTCTCCATGCGCCGGAGCGCGATGGGCGAGGGCTTCACCTGCCCCCAGAGCGCGAGGAGATCAGGCCGCTTGGCGAGGAAGCCCTTGCGGAAGTCCTGGATGACGAACTCGGCGGCCTCGCCGGTCTGGGGGTCCACGCGGATGCGCACCTTGTCCGGCACCTCCACCCAGACGCCGGGCTGGCTCCACGGGGCGCGAACGGTCAGGGTGTCCGTCTCCTTCCGGTAGTGGAAGGTGAGGGTCCAGGTATGCAGGCGTCCGAAGGTGATGGCCTCGCTCTTGAACATGGGCGTCCTGTGGCCGTGCGGCCAGCGGCCCTCATGATACGCAAGGGAACGCCAGGAGTGCAACGGTCTATGCCATCCCGGAACCCCCTCCCCTCTCTGTCATTGCGAGGAGTCCCGATGTGATCGGGACGACGTGGCAATCTCCGCGTTTGCCCAGATTGTAGGGGCAGGCCGGAGCCTGCCCTGTTCTTAGCCGAAGCCCTGAGCCGAAGCCGCGAGCGAAGCGTGGCGGTCAGCGACAGGGGAAGCCGAGGGGGTGGGGTGAAACCTTACCTGATTAACGCCAGTTTACTTTTGACGGCTGGCCACTCCGAATCCAGGATCGAATATACAGCTGTATCTCTGATGGCGCCATCGTATGCAACCTGAGCTGCTCGTATCACCCCATCGAGTTTTGCGCCCAGCCGCGCAATAGCGACGCGCGAGCGTTCATTCCGTGCGTCCGTTCGAAAGCTGACACGATGAACAAGCCACGATTCAAAGGCATGTGTCAGCATCAGTAGCTTCGCCTCAGTGTTTATCCCCGTCCGCTGAGCATCAGGAGCAAGCCACGTCCAGCCGATCTCGACCACATCTGGCAAATGTGTTCCACGTTGGTGTGGGCTCCCTGCTGGCCACTTCCAGAACTCGATGTTGCCAAATCGGGTCGAGCCGACGACGCGTCCGGTCTTGCGATCGATAATGGCAAAAGGCAGCATGGTTCCAGAATCCCTCCCAGCCAATGCAGCCTCAACGTATCGGCGCATAGCATGTTCATCGGCTGGAACATCGGTTAAAGCAAATGTGTCCCGCGATCGCGTTGCTGCCTGAACCAGAGCAGGGATGTGATTGAACGAAAGGGGATCAAGCAGAACATGAGTGCCTTCAAGCGTAACCACGTCTACCAACTCTGCCTCCTCCTTCTACGGCAGCATATCACGCAGAATTGACTGTCCTAGGCCTGCGGTTGTCGTCAATCATCCTCACAAGTCCACCAACTCAAAACAAGCACCCGGGCGGGAAATGTTGATTAACGACATTTGGGGATAGGTTCGTCTATGCGGCCAGGCGGGCGACGGCCTCCGGCACCTGGGCCAGCGTGTCGACGCGGGCGTCCGGCGCGACGGTGAGCTGCTTGTCGCCGCGGCGGAGCCATATGGCGCCGAGGCCGGCCCGCTTGGCCCCCTCCACGTCGTTCCGCGGATGGTCGCCCACGTGGACCGCCTCGGCGGGCGTGGCGGAGAGCCGCTCCAAGGTCACGTGAAAGATGCGCGGCGCCGGCTTGGAGAGACGCTCCTCGTCGGAGAAGGTCAGCGTCCCGAAGAAGTGCAATAGCCCCGCCGACTCGAGGAAGACGCGCTGGGTGACGCCGGGCGTCGCGCCCGTGTTGCAGATGAGGGCCAGCTTGAGGCCCTGTCCCTTGAGCGCCGCCAGCACGGCCGCCGCATGCTCATCGACCTTGGGCGGGTGCTCGATATACGAGTCGGCGTAGCGCTGGGCGACGCGTGCGCGCGCCACCGGGCTCAAGCGCACTGCCATCTCCTCGTCGATGCAACGCAAGAAGAGATCGACCTGCTCGCCGAAGGAGAGGTCGCCCTCGCGCTGGCGCACCTCGTCGCAGAGGGCGTAGCACCGCCGGACCGCCTCTGCGACGCGATCGCGGGGGTAGTCGAACCCATCGTCCCGGAGCGCGGCCAGGGCGCCGTCGATGCGCAGCGCCCCCCGCGGTCTGCCCGACTCGGGGCTATCGCGGATCAGCGTCTCCCAGAGATCAAAGGTTACGGTGGTGATACGCATTGGCAACGCAAGTCCGGGCGGGCTCAATACCTCAAGAGGGCAACGAGATCGAGGCCGGGCAGGCGCTCCCGCCCGCGCAGGGACAAGAGCTCCACCAGGACTGTGGCCCCTACTACGGCCCCGCCCACCTTCTCCACGAGGTCCCGGGTGGCGGCCAGCGTCCCGCCCGTCGCCAGCACGTCGTCGACGATGACCACGCGAGCGCCGGGCCGCAGCCCGTCCTCGTGCATCTCCACATCCGCCTTCCCGTACTCCAGGGCGTAGCCGACCCGCACCGTGGCGCTGGGCAGCTTGCCCTTCTTGCGAACGGGTATGAAGGCGGCGCCCAGTTCCAAGGCCACCGGAGCGCCGAAGATGAAGCCCCGGGCCTCGATCCCCACGACGCAGTCGACGCCGCGGCCGCGGAACCGCCGCGCCATCTCGTCCACCGCGTAGCGGAAGGCCTTGGGCTCCTTGAGGAGCGGGGTGATGTCTCTGAAGACGATCCCAGGCTCCGGGAAGTCGGGGACGTCGCGAATGAAGGGCTTGAGGTCCATGAGCAACCGGGTAGGCGAGGAAAGATTCAGACGACTCTTCATTATACACGTGCCGCTCGGTGCGAAGGGCGCCGCGTTTGCCCGCCCCGCGCGCTGGTGTTATGCTCGCGCCGGAGCGGCGGGGCCCGCACCGCTTGCGCGCCCCGCTTGGAGAGGAGAGCCCCCATGCCCCCGCGCCAGACCTCGCCGCTGCCGCTCCAGGGCATCCGCGTCGCCGACCTGACCCTCGTCCTCGCTGGGCCCTTCGCCACGACCCTCCTGGCCGACTGGGGCGCCGAGGTCATCCGGATCGAGCCGCTCCAGAACGCGCAGCCCAGCACCCGCGGGCGCTTCATCCGGCCCACCCGGGCCTACGTGAACTCCGAGAAGCACTGGGGCAACGCCTACCCCGATTGGGAGCCCGGCCTGCGCCCGTGGAACCGCTGGCCGGCCTTCCAGGCCCACGGCCGCAACAAGCTCGCCATGACTATCGACTACAAGCGTACCGAGGGGATCGACGTCCTCAGACGCGTCGTCGCCGTCTCCGATATCGTCATCGAGAACAACGCGCCCGATACGGTGGACAGGCTGGGCTTCAGCTACCCCGAGCTCCGCAAGGTCAAGCCGGACCTGGTGATGGTCCGCATGCCCGCCTACGGCCTCACGGGGCCCTATCGCCGCTTCCGCTCCCTGGGCGCCCACCTGGAAGGGACCGCGGGCCACACCCTCATCCGCGGCTACCCGGACACGGACCCCTCCATGACGGAGGATATCTACTTCGGCGACGCGGCGGCCTCCGTGGGGGCGGCCTGCGCCGCCGTCATGGGCCTGCACCAGCTTCGCCGCACCGGGCGGGGCCAGCTCATCGAGCTCGCCCAGGTGGAGAATCTGGTCCCGTTCTTCGGTGAGCTGCTCCTGGACTATCAGATGAACGGCCGCGTGGCGCGCGCCTCCGCCAACGACTATCGCGACCTCGCGCCCCACAACACCTACCCGTGCCGCGGCGAAGACCGCTGGATCGCCATCGCCGTGGGCCGCGAGGAGGAGTGGCAGGGGCTCATTCGCGCCATGGGCAGCCCGGCGTGGGCGGCGGACATGCGCTTTTCAGACCGGGCGGGCCGCTTCCAGCACCGGCGCGAGCTGGACGAGCGCGTCGCCCAGTGGACCCGCCAGCACGAGGGGCGCTGGCTCATGGAGCTCCTCCAGCGCGAGGGGGTCCCCGCCGGCGTCGTCAACGACGACCGGGACGCCTACGAGGACCGGCACCTGAACGCCCGCGGCTTCTTCCAGGAGCTCGATCATCCCGACTGCGGCCGGCACCGCTACCCGGGCATCGTGTGGAAGCTGGCCCGCACACCCAACGAGGTCCGGCTGCCGCCGCCCTGCCTGGGCCAGCACAACGAGTTCGCCTACCGAGAGCTCCTGGGCATCTCGGATGCCGACTACCACCGGCTCGAGGCGGCGGGCCACATCGGCCAGGAGTACCCGCCTCACGTCCCGTGAAGGCCCCAGGCGGCCACGACATGGGAGGCTCCATTGCGCTGAACGGGTACCCTTCCTTGACAGCCCCCTGACCCGCGGCGAGAATAGCGCGGAGTCCCGGCCCGTCAGATGGCGTCCTCTCCTGTTGGAAGTCCCAGCGCCCCGACACGTCGGGGCCCGCCAAGGAGGCGCTCTTGACCCAGCGTGCACCATCGCAGCGCAAGGGATTTCTCTTCGACGTCCGCGTCCTCGAGCTGGCCGACGAGAGGGGCGAGTTCGCGGGCAAGCTCCTGGCCGGCGCCGGCGCCGACGTCGTCAAGATCGAGCCGCTTGGGGGGAGCCGCACCCGCGCCATCGGCCCCTTCTACGAGGACAGGGCCGGCCCGGAGCGCAGCCTGCACTTCTGGCACTACAACTTCGGCAAGCGCGGCATCGTCCTCGACATCACCAAGCCCCAGGGCCAGCAGGTCCTCAAGGACCTGGCGCCCAAGTTCGACGTGCTGGTCGAGAGCTACGCGCCGGGCTACCTCGCCGGGCTGGGCCTGGGCTACGACGAGCTGCGGAGGCTCAACCCCAGGCTCATCGTGGCCTCCATCACGCCCTTCGGCCAGACGGGCCCGTGGCGCGATCTGCAGTCGTCCGACCTGGTCAGCCTGGCCCTGGGCGGCGTCATGATGTGCTGCGGCTACGACCCCACGCCCGAGGGCGAGTACGATACGCCACCCGTCGCGCCCCAGATGTGGCACGCCAGCCACATCGCCTGCAACTACACCTACATGTCCGTCGTCGGCGCGCTCCTCTTCCGTGAGCAGACGGGCAAGGGGCAGTACCTGGACGTCTCCATGCACCAGGCCATCGCCACCAACACGGAGATGGACATCCCCTACATGGTCTACAACCGCATGCCCGTCCTGCGGCAGACGGGGCGCCATGCCATGCCCGCCATCACCCCCAGCGCCCAGGCGCCCGCCAAGGACGGCCGCATCGTCTGGTGCAGCGGCGGCCTCAACGCCGCGCCCACCTCCATCATCGACCTGCTGGCGAAGCACAACGCCGCCGACGATCTCACGGACCCCAAGTACCGGAACCCCGAGTACCTGCGGGACCCCATCGTCCAGCGTCACACCAACGCCGTGATGCGCCGCTGGGTCAACGGCTACAAGTTCGACGCCGACGTATGGAAGGAGGGGCAGCAGTACGGGCTGCACTGGGCGCCCATCCGCAAGCCGGAGGAGAACATCGACGACCCGCACTGGCGCAGCCGCAAGACCTTCACCGAGGTCCACCACGACGATCTGGGCCGGACGCTCACCTACGCCGGCGCGCCGTGGCTCGCCGAGCGCTGCCCCTGGAGGACCGGCCCCCGGGCGCCGCACCTGGGCGAGCATACGGACGAGGTGCTCCGGAAGGAGCTGGGCCTGGGCGAGGCCGAGCTCAAGCGCCTGCGCCGCGGGAACGTGATCGGGTAGGGGCCGCCGGCTCCGAGGAGAGGGACCATGCCGTTCGCTATCGAGAACGTCCGCGTCGCCGATCTCACGTGGCTCCTGGCCGGGGCCGGCGGGCCCCGCATGCTGGCCAGCCTGGGCGCCGAGGACATCCGCGTCGAGTGGAAGGACCGGCCCGACTGGCTCCGCCTGGGCAACCCGACGGTCCCCATCGGCGCCGACCGCGAGCGCGTGCTCCGGGACGAGCCCATCTCTATCAAGGCCGTGGGCGTGAACCAGGGCGGGACCTTCGCCGAGAACAACCCCGGCAAGCGCGGCATCAGCCTCAACCTCCGTACGCCCAAGGGCAAGGAGATCTTCAAGGAGCTCGTCCGCATCAGCGACGTCGTTGTGGAGTGCTTCACCGCCCAGACGATGGAGCGCCTGGGCCTGGGCTATGCGGTCTTGCGCAAGATCAACCCCTCGCTCATCTACGTGCAGCAGCCCGGCTTCGGCCGCACGGGGAACTACGTGGACTTCGTCTCCACGGGCCCGGTGGCCCAGGCCATCAGCGGCCTCACGGAGCAGTCGGGCTTCCCCGACCCGTACCCGCCGGCCGGCTGGGGCTACTCCTACATGGACTGGAGCGGCGCCTACTACTGCGCCATGGCGATGCTCAGCGCTCTCTACTACCGAGCCCGCACCGGCGAGGGGCAGTACATGGACTGCTCCCAGGCCGAGCCGGGCATCTATATGACGGGCACCGCCGTCCTCGACTACGTGGCCAACGGCCGCCGCTACTCGCGGACGGGGAACCGATCGCCCTACGTTCCGGCGGCGCCCCACGGCGCCTACAGGACCAAGCCTGCCCTGAGCACCGCCGAAGGGGGCACGGACCGGTGGATCGCCATCGCGGTCTACAGCGACGACGAGTGGCGGGCCCTCCGCGGCGTCCTGGGCGATCCTTCGACAGGCTCAGGACAGGCTCCGGCGTGGTCCAAGGACGAGCGCTGGGCGACGCTGGCCGGCCGAATGGCGGGGCAGGACGAGTTGAACCGGCTGCTGGAGAGCGCGACCAAGACCTGGGACGGCTTCGAGCTCATGGACAAGCTCCAGGCCGCGGGCGTCGCCGCCGGCGTCTGCCAGACGGCCCACGACCGCATGTTCCGCGATCCGCAGCTCAAGCACCGGCGCTTCCAGGTGGAGCTCGATCAGTCGTTCGTGGGCAAGTGGCCGGTCAAGGACTTCCCCGTGCACCTCTCGGAGTCGCCGGCCCACGCCGGCGGCATCATCAACCGGGGCTTCCCCAGCTACGGCGAGGACAACGACTACGTCTTCGGCACGCTGCTGGGCATCCCGGAGAGCGACCGGAAGGCGCTGGCGGCGCAGGAGATAATTTAGGGGTCCGCCAGTGTGGGTGTATCGAAGCGCCCCACCTGTTATGCTGAGGGAGCGCACAGACCAGAGCATCTGGGGCGGCGGAACTATAGTCCAAGCTGAAGGCAGGCGCTATGAAGCTCTACAAACTCCGCTTTGTCCTTCACGAGCCCAGTGAGGACACCGAAGGCAAGTACCTCGCGGAGGGACTTGACCTTCCCGGCTGCCGCGCCTGGGGCGACACGGCGGCGCAATCGCTAGAGAACCTGCAAAGCGTTGCCACGGCCTTCATTGAGTCCTACCGTGAGCATGGAGACCCTCTGCCCGCCGCCCTGTCATCCTGAGGAAGCGGCTCGTCCACTCCTGTCATTCTGAGCGCTTCGGCGGAGCCTGTCCTGAGCTGTCGAAGGGCTCAGGATAAACTCCGCGAAGAATCTCGTGAATAAGGCAAACGACCCTCGTTCCGCGAGACCCTGAGCGCAGCGAAGGGTGACAGATAGCCTCACTCCCACCCCAGCAGCGGCAGCAGGTTCGAGCGCCCGTCGTGCCGCCAGTCCGCCGGCGGGTGCTGCATCCGGCCGATAGGGCAGAACCGGCTGACGCCCAGGCGCGATAGCGCCGTCACCAGCGCGCCGGTTCGCTCCTCGGGCGCCTCCAGCCCGCACGTCTGGAGATAGCGCCCCATCCCGCGTACGGCGTCCGTCACCTGCGCCAGATCGTCCACCGGCGCGACCGTCACCACGCGGTTCAGGCACGAGGGCGCCAACTCCCGCGCAGCCTCGTCGCAGGCCACCGTCCAGGCCGTCGAGCCCGCGCTCTCGAAGAGCGCCACACCATGACGGGCCGCCTGGCGCATCGCCCACGCCCCGCGCGTCTGCTGGATGCGGGCCGCGTCGCTCACGCTGATGTGTCCCCTGGGCAGGCGCCGCTCGAAATCGGCCATGGCCGTGGCGAGGGCTTGGGCGAACTCCAGGGGGCTCGCCTCTCCGCCGCGTTCGACGAAGATCGCATGCGGCGAGACGCAGCCCTGCTGGTCGAAGAGCGAGACGTCCCAGGCGGCGCGGGCCGAAAGGTCAGCGAGAGCGTCGCGGCGCAGCGCCTCGCGGGCGACGGCGGCGAAGCTGATCCGGGGCCCGTAGGCGACGAAGCGCTTCGCCGCCGCGGGAGGAGCCAGCCGCCGCAGCCCATCGATGGCGCCGGCGCCGCCGTAGGCGATGACGGCCTCGGCTCGTCCGAGGGCGGCCCGGTCCAGTCCTTCGCTGCCGCCCTTCCACCAGAGCGCCGCCACGGCGCTGCCGACCTCCGGGTCCGCCTCCGCCAGCGACTGGGCGAAGAGCGCCGGAAACAGCGGGTCGCGCGACGACGCCTTGACCAGGCAGGCCGACTTGACGAGGAGCGCGTGGACGACGCTCTCGACGGCGACGGCGGGGATGTTCCCCGCCAGCACGATGGTTGTCAGACGGGGGCCTGCCCTCTCCCCCAACCCCCTCTCCGGGCCGGAGAGGGGGCGCAGGGGGTGAGGGCCATCCAGTCCCTCCGCCCGCAGCAGCGCCATCAGCCCATGCCGGCGAAGGGGCTCAAGGAGCTTGGGCAGCCCGTACGCCACCATGGGCCGCGAGTAGCCGGTGACCGCCGGGAGCAGCTCCTCCGCCGCGCGGCGGAGGTCGTACGCCGGGTCCATCCAGCGCGCGATGGCGGCGTCGACGGCGTCCACGATGCGGGCGACGGGCAGCTTCGCCAGGCGGGCGTCGCGGGCCTCGGTCACGCATGCGGCGGCCTGGGCGATGAGCTCGGGCGTGGCGGCGGGCACGCGCAGGCGAAGGGGCCTCGCCGCATCCCCAAAGGTGAGCTCGGCGAACGTCCGCGGCTCGACCCCCGGCAGATGATACGCGGTGACGCCCATGGGGCCGCTCACCCCGGCCTGTCGGGGTGCGAAGGGCGAGCGGGCCCGGACAGCAGCTCATCGATAGCTATCGAGCAGCCGCGGGCCTCGGCGCCCGATGCCCGGCCCAGGACCTCGAAGCCGCTCCGCTCGTCCTGAGCCGAAGCCGCGCCCTGAGCCGAAGCCGCACCCTGAGCCGAAGCCGCGAGCGAAGCGTGGCGGGAAGCGTGGCGGGAAGCGAAGGACATCACGCCCAGGTCGTCCGTCTGCACGGCCATGACGGAGCCCAGGTTCGCCAGGTCGTAGTGCCGCAGCAGGCCCGCCTTCCCAGCCGGCAGCGGCTCCAGCGTCTCTGGGTCGACCACAAGCGGGCGCGCCCACGGCGGCGCCCGCTTGTATCGCACCCCCACCCTAGCCCTCCCCCTCGACGGGGGAGGGGAAGAAGTCCCAGGACCGCGCACGGCGTCGCGCAGGACGTTGTCGTAGAACTGGCTCCCCATCTCCGTCATGCCGTACTCGTTGACCACGTGGCTCTCCGGCACGCCCAAGACCCAGCCGTACGTGCGGTAGAGCTCCTCCTTGGGCACCTCGCGGGAGCGGCCCTTGTAGCCGCCCGTGTCCATGATCCGGCTCCCCGGCGGCAGCTGGAAGCGCATGCCCCGCTCGTGACAGAAGTCCAGCAGGTGGACGAAGGCGAAGGCGGCGCCCAGGAGGCAGAGGGACTCCCCGGAGCGCTGGGCCTCTCGCAGGGCCGCCGCCGCCTGATGCTTCTGCAGGCCACCCTCGTCGACGAGGTAGCCGCTCCCGGGCGCGCCCCACTCCTTTCGGACCACCTCCAGCATGTGCGCCAGGGACGAGTGGGGCATGAGACGCGGCGGCGGTGCGAGGATGACCATGCGGATGGGCCCGCCATCGGGCAGGACGTGGGCAGCGAAGTTGGGCTTGAGGGACGCCTCGTACAGCTCGAGGGTCGGGAGATAGTGCTCGCTGCGCTTGGAGCCGGTGGTGCCGCTGGAGCGATAGATGGCCACGGCCTCCTGGATGGGGAAGCAGGCGATGGGCAGCTCCTTGAACGCCGCGGTGGGCACCGCCGGGATCGCGGTCCAATGGGTCACGGACGAGGAGGTGAAGCCGCGATGCTGGCAGTAGGCGCGGTAGGGGGCGTTGCGCTCGAACTGATAGGCGAAGACCTCCAGGGCCAGGCGATTGAAGCGGGCGTCGTCCGGCGGCGGCTCCATGCCCTCGGCCATGAACGCCAGCAGCAATTCGGTCAGACGGCGTGTCTCGGCGTCGGCTCCCATCGATCCCTCGCGCCAGATCATCGGACGCCGGCCCCAGGGGCCGGGCGTCCGATTGACTCCCCCATCACGATAGCGCAAAATAGGGCCGATTTGTAAGAGGAGCCCACAGAGCTTAGGGGGTGCGCTATGCCTG
>CAZKTO010000039.1:0-10475 GCA_964555685.1 uncultured Dehalococcoidia bacterium | reverse complement strand
GCCTGAGTACGATCTCGTGATCCGCGGCGGCACCGTCGTCGACGGGACGCGCCTGCCGGCCTACAAGGCCGACGTCGCTATCAAGGACGGCAAGATCGCCAAGATCAGCGGCGGCCTCGCGGGAGAGGCTCGCAAGGAGCTGGACGCCAGCGGCTGCTACGTCGCGCCCGGCGCCATCGATCTCCACTGCCACTACGACGCCCAGGTCAACTGGGACCCCTACTGCTCCCTCTCCGGCTGGCACGGCGTCACCTCCCTCACCATCGGCCAGTGCGGCTTCGGCTTCGCTCCCTGCTATCCCAAGGACCGCGAGGCCGCCATGGAGATGATGTGCCGCATCGAGGCGATCCCCATGGCCTCCATGCGCAAGGGCATGCGCTGGGACTGGGAGACCTTCCCCCAGTATCTGGACAGCCTGGACCGGCAGGGGCTCGGGCTCAACATCGCCTCCCTCTTCCCCTACTCGCCGGCGCGGGCCTACGCCATGGGCGTCAAGGACTCCCGCAGCCGCCCCAAGCTGACCGATGCGGAGCAGACCCAGATCAAGCGGCTCTTCTCCGAGGCCATGAAGGCCGGCGCCTTCGGCTTCTCCGCCGATAAGTCCCTGGAGGACCGGCCCGGCGACGGGGCCTACCTGCCGACCCAGGTCGCCGCCGACGAGGAGTTCTACGCCCTCTGCGAGATCCTGCGCGAGTTCGGCGTCGGCCACATCGGCTGGACGCGCGATATTCCCGACCGCATGGGCGCCAACAAGGACCGCGACATGCTGCTCCGCATGATGGAGCTCAGCGGCCGGCCCCTCCACTGGAGCATCGTCCACCAGGTCGCGGGGCGCCCGGAGGTACACCAGGAGCAGCTCCGCTGGCTCGAAGAGGTGCACCGGCGCGGCCTGCCCATGTACGCCCAGGCCATGGCGGTGGACATCAGCCAGAAGTTCACCATGGAAGACTACAACATGTTCGATACGATGCCCCACTGGCTCCAGGCCACGTTGGGTGGCGTCGAGGAGCGCAAGGCCAAGCTGGCCGACCCCGCTCGCCGACCCGGCCTCAAAGCGGATGCGGACGCCGCGGGCCGCGGCAGCGCCGAGGCTTGGGCTGGCTACAAGGTCCTCGAGGTGTCCGAGGAGCGCAACCACCGGTACGAGGGCCACACCGTCGCTCAGATCGCCCAGCGCGAGGGCAAGCACCCCGTGGACGCCTTCCTCGACCTCGCCGTGGCCGACAACCTCAAGACCCTCTTCGCCGCGCAGATGCTCCATGTCGCCCGCGAGGAAATCCTCAAGCACCCGGCCACCCACATCTCCCTGTCCGACGGCGGGGCCCACACCCGCTACCAGGCGGCCAGCACCTGGCCCACCCACTTCCTCTGCCACTGGGTCCGCGACCGGCGCATCATGAGCGTCGAGGACGCGGCGTACAAGATGAGCGCCCTGCCCGCGTGGATCGCCGGCTTCCGCGACCGCGGCATCCTGCGCGAGGGCATGGCCGCCGACGTCATCGTCTACGACCTCGACGAGATCGGCCTCATCGGCGGCGAGCCCCAGTACGCCACCGACTTCCCCGGCGGCGAGCGGCGGCTCATCCAGAAGGCCAAGGGCTACCGCTACACCATCGTCAACGGCGTCGTGACCTTCGAAGAGAACATCGCCACCGGCGCGCTCCCGGGCAAGCTCCTGCGCAGCTACGACATGGCTCGCTAGGGGAAGAGTTCACCACAACGACGCAAAGGCACAGAGCGTTCCACGCCCGCAACAGGCGTGTCATCGCTGCGAAAATGCGGGCTGCGCGACCTTCCTCCCCCGTTGCGGGGGAGGATAAGGACCAGCCAACGGCTTCATGGGACGGCAGGGGCGACCGGCCGGTCGCCCCTGCGGCGCCGCCAGAGCCTGTTCTGCGCGCTGATCCACCATGACCCGCCCCGCCCTCTACCGCCTGGCGGTCGTGGCCCTCCTCCTCGCCCTCCTGGGCGCCGGGCTCGCGCTCCTGGCCCTGCGCGCCGCCGGCCCCAGCGATAGCCTCGAAATCCTCCTGCCGACGCCCACGCCGCAACCCCAGGCCCTCGTCTACGTCACCGGCGCCGTGGGCCGCGAGGGCCTCTACAGCCTGCGAGAGGGCGACCGGGCGGCCGACGTCATCGCTCTCGCCGGCGGGCTCGCCGCCGACGCCGACCGGGCGCGGGTGAACCTGGCCGCGCCGGTGGCCGATGGCGACCACATCCACGTGCCCCGGGCCGGCGATGCGTCGCCACCGCCGGAGGGCCCAGCCCCGGCGCGGCAGACGATCAACGTCAACACCGCCAGCGCAGCCGAGCTGGAGCGCCTGCCAGGCATCGGACCGGTGCGCGCGGCCGCCATCGTGGCCTGGCGCGAGCGGAACGGCGCCCTCCGGCGGATCGAAGACCTGCTCGCCGTCGAGGGGATCGGCCCGGCGACGCTGGAGCGGCTGCGGTCTCTGGTCTCGGTGCGCTGAAGGAGACTCGTATGCCATTGTGCTCTTCGGTTCGTTGCCCGCTCGTCCCCTCTCCCCGCTAAGGAATAGCCCACACTGCATGCTCCGAGAGCAAGCTGAAGTGGTGGACTGGGATAAAGTATCAGCACTGTACCTGAAGACCGGCGAGGGGTGACGAATGAACGATGTTGAGGTAGCGATCTCGGCGGCAGAGGCGGGGGCGGCAGTTGTGCGTCGCCGATTCGGGACCGCGATGGGTCGTGTCGAGAAGGGGTTACTCGACTTCGCGACCGACGCGGACGTGGAATCCGAGCAGGCGATGATCGCGGTGCTAAGGCAGGAACGGCCCGAGGACGCGATCCTGGGCGAGGAGACGGGGCGAAGTGGGCCAATGAGAACGGCACGGACATGGCTCATCGACCCTCTGTGCGGTACGCAGAACTATGCGGTTGGCATGCGCGTGGTGGCCGTCAACGTCGCGCTCATGGCAGAAAATAAAGCCCTCGCGGCGGCTGTGGCTGACCCATTCGCGGATGAGATCTTCTGGACTGACGGCATGGTCGCCTTGGGAAGGGTGAGTGGCCGAGACCGTGTTCTCGTACCCAATGCTGCCTCAGGGCTTGTAGACCTGAATTTCGACCCGCCCTGGCCGAACGCGCCCGCCTTTCACACAGCCATGCTAGTTAGGGATGCGGCGTTCGCCGAGCGGTTCCGGCCGCGAGTGGTCTCAACAACCCTAGCGCTGGCGTGGGTGGCAGTGGGCCGGCGAGCCGCGTACGTGACGGACGGTGAGATGCAAAACAACGTACACTTTGCGGCTGCACTCTCCATTTGCCAGGCCGCAGGGTGTGTGATGACAGACCTGCGAGGGCAGCCATGGCACGCGGGTGGGACAGGGATCATCGCAGCGGCGAACGCGGAGACACACACGGCGTTGTTGGAAATGGTGAGGCAGTACCTGAATTAGACGTGGCCAGGCTCATACCTTCTTTCCAGTAGCGTTAGGCCTGTCTCGCGCTCATTTACAAGAGCCTCGCTAACGGAGGGGAGTTAGATCTTGTCCTGAGCGAAGTCGAAGGAGGGTCAGGTTGCGGCTCATCGCTCTCGCCGGCGGCTGGCTCCTGGGGCTTTACGCCGCCTCCCAGGCCGGTCTGCCCGACGCCGCACTCATCGCCGGCATCCCTGTCGCCCTGGCGGCCGCCGTGCTGCTCCGGCGGCGGTGGCGGACGCTCCTCGCGGCGCTCCTGCTCACGGGCGTCTTCGCTGGCGCGCTGCGCTTCGAGCTGCACGAGCGCGTCGAGTCGGAGCGCACCCTCTCCGCCTACCACGGCGAGCAGGTGGTCCTGCGCGTCGTCGTCGCCACCTATCCAGACGACCTGAGGACGTCGACCCGGTTCCAGGTGACGGCGCGGGAGATCGAGACGGGCGGCCAGCGGCGAGAGGTCTCCGGGCGGGCGCTGGTGACGGCAAGGGCCGGCCGCGATCTGGCGCGGGACCGCGAGCCCCCGTACGTCCGCATCGGCGACCTCCTGGAGCTGCGCGGGCGTCTGGAGCGGCCCCGCTCCTTTAGCGATTTCGACTTCCCGGCCTACCTCGCCCAGCAGGGCGTTCGGTCGGTCATGGAGTTCCCCAGGGTCGCGCTGGTCGAGAGCGGCCACGGCCCCCTCCTCGACCGGGCGCTGGCGCGGGCGCGGGGACGGCTCTCGCGGGCGCTGGAAGATACGCTCCCCGAGCCCCAGAACGGCCTCGCCCAGGGCCTCCTCCTGGGCATCCGCTCGGATATCGACCGGGACCTGAACGAGGACTTCCGCCGCAGCGGCACCAGCCACATTCTGGCGATCTCCGGTCAGAACGTGGCCGTGCTCATGGGCCTGGTCCTGCTCCTGGCGCGACGGTTCCTGGGGCGCCCTTGGGCGTTCCCGTACGTCATCACGGGCGCCGTCATCTGGCTCTACGTGCTCAACGCCGGGCTGCCGCCCTCGGCCGAGCGGGCAGCCATCATGGGGAGCTTCTACCTCGCGGCGCTGGCGCTGGGGCGGCAGCAGATCGGGCTCCAGGCGCTGCTCCTCGCGGCCCTGGTCATCACGGCCTTCGCCCCGCGCGACCTGTGGCAGGTCTCCTTCCAGCTCAGCTTCCTGGCCATGGCCGGGATGGTGCTCGCGATGCCCCGGGCCCAGGAGGCGCTGGCCCAGGGGCGTCCGGCCGGCGGCAACTGGGCGGCGCTGGCCGTGCGCTATCTCATGTTGAGTATCGCCATGTCGGCGGTGGCCACCCTCTTCACCTTGCCTGTCGTGGCCTTCTACTTTCACCAGATTTCGCTGGTGGGCGTCCCGGCGACGGCCCTGGCGCTGCCGGCGCTCCTGCCCGCCCTGGCCCTCTCGGCGCTGACGGCGCTGGTCGGCCTGGCCTCGTCCGAGGCGGCCTGGCTCTTCGCCTGGGGCGCGTGGCTGAGCCTGAGCGCCATGATCTGGGCCGTGCAGCTCTTCGCCGCGCTGCCGCTGGCTTCCGTCCGCGTGGGCGAGGTCGCCCGGGCGTGGCTCGGCCTCTACTACGCGGCGCTCCTGGGAGCCGTCTGGGCGATGGGCCGGGCTGCGGCCCGCTGGCGTCTGCGGCTGCGCCCGCCGGCGCCGGATAGCTGGTTCCTGAGAGCGGCCCGGTTTGGCAAGGCCGCTCTCGACGGTATAGGGCCGCCGAGGCTGACGCCCTTCGGCGCGGCGTCGTGCGCCGTCGCGCTGCTGGCGGCGCTGGTCTGGTGGGCGGCCCTCGCCTCGCCATCGAAGACGCTGGACGTGACCTTCATCGACGTGGGCCACGGCGACGCGATCCTCGTCCGCACGCCCTCGCGGCACACGGTCCTGGTGGACGGCGGGCCCGACCCGCGCAGGATCGTCGCGGCCCTGGACCGCTCCGCTAGAGGCGGACCCTTCGCCTCCCGCCGCATCGATCTCGTGGTGCTGACGCACGCGGACGAGGATCACGCCGGGGGTCTGGCCGAGGTGACGCGCCGCTACGACGTGCGGCGGGCGCTGGAGCCGGGCCTGCCCGCGAGCTCGGGTATCTACACCGCCTGGCGCCGGGCCGTCGATACCAAGGGGGTCCCCGTCACGGTCGCCCGCGCCGGGCAGGCCATCGTCCTGGGGGACGTGCGCATCGAGGTCGAGCACCCGCCGGAGCCGCCCCTGCGCGGCACGCCCGCCGACGAGAACGAGAACGCCGTAGTCCTCCGGCTCACCTACGGCCGGTTCTCGCTGCTCCTGGCGAGCGACGTGCAGGCGGTGGCGGAAGGCTATCTCGCCCGTGAGCGCCCCGGCCTCGAAAGCCTGGTGTTGAAGGTGGCCCACCACGGGAGCGCTACATCGTCCACCGAGCCGTTCCTGGAGGCGGTGCGCCCCCGCGTAGCCGTCATCACCGCGGGCAACCCGGACCGCTTCGGGCACCCCTCGCCCGTGACGGTCGAGCGGCTGCGGCGCTACGTGACCGAGCCGCTCCTCTTCAACACCGGGCGCGACGGCGAGGTGCGGCTGCGCACCGACGGCGAGCGGCTGTGGATCAAGACGGGGCGGTGATGAACGGGCGTCCTTTGCCGGCCGCTGACACGCCGCGCAGTATAATGGGGGCGATTTCAGGAGTCGCCCAGGAGGGGGAATCTGGCGCGCATCGACGGACGGCGGAACGACCAGCTCCGGGAGGTGCGGATCACCCCCGGCGTGCTGGAGTTCGCCGAGGGCTCGGCCATGATCGAGGCGGGCCGGACGCGCGTGCTCTGCGCCGTGAGCGTCGAGAACCAGGTGCCGGCCTTCCTCCGGGGCGAGCGCCGGGGCTGGGTGACGGCCGAGTACGGCATGCTGCCCCGCTCGACCCTGACGCGCCGGCCCCGCGAGCGCGACGGCCGCGACGGCCGCTCCATCGAGATCCAGCGCCTCATCGGGAGGTCGCTGCGGGCCGTCACCAACCTCGAGGCGCTGGGCGAGCGCACCTTCACCGTCGATTGCGACGTCATCCAGGCCGACGGCGGGACGCGGACGGCCGCCATCACCGGGGCCTACGTCGCCCTCTACCAGGCGATGGACCGGCTGGTCGGGCAGAGCGCGCTCCCGGCGATACCGCTGCGGACGTCCGTCGCGGCGGTTAGCGTGGGCCTCGTCCTGGGCGAGCCGCTCCTCGACCTCTGCTATGAGGAGGACCTGCACGCCGACGTGGACTGCAACGTGGTCATGACGGGCGACGGCGATTTCGTCGAAGTGCAAGGGACGGCCGAGGGCCAGCCCTTCCCCCGGGCGACGCTGGACGCGATGCTGGCGCTGGCGAGGCGAGGGATCGAGGAGCTGACGCGCACGCAGCAGGCGGCCGTCCGGTCGCTGAGCGCGAGGTAGGGGGAGCGCGGGGCGCGACGGGCGCCGGACACGCCCTCGGGCGGGCACAGAGCGGGTCCTTCGGCAGACTCAGGACAAGGGTGGGAGACCGTGGCGCGGACGAAAGGACACGAACCCGCCGGCGCGGGAGCGCCCGAACCCAAGGCGGCGCCCGCCGGCCGCCTGGACCGCACCGGCTGGCGCTCCGAGGACCTGGGCCGGGGTGGCAAGGCCTTCGTTATCTTCTGCGCCCGGTCCACCCAGGAGTTCCTCACCAACAACAGCATGCAGATGGCGGCCTCCATCGCCTTCTACTCGTTCTTCTCCCTCTTCCCCCTCTCGTTCCTCATGCTCCTCGCCTTCGACGTCTTCGCCTCCGAGAGGATCGTGGAGGAGGAGCAGCTCACCCGCATCATCGGCACCTTCATCCCCGTCTCCCAGGACGTGGTGGCGCGGAGCGTCCGGACGGCGGTGGACGCGCGAGAGACCATCGGGCCCCTGGCCCTCATCGGCGTCGCGTGGGCGTCGACGGCGGCCTTCGCCACGCTGCGAAAGGGGATCAACACGGCCTGGAACGTCTGGACGCCGCGCCCCTTCCTCAAGGAGCGCATCATCGATCTCGCCCTGACGGCGGGCGCCGGGCTCATCTTCATGCTCATCCTCGTCACCATGTCCGTCCTGCGTTCGTACGCCAGCCGCGAGGCGCTCGGCGACTCCACCGCCATCTTCGGCGGGCCCGTCTGGCTCTCGGTGAGCTCCTTCCTGGTCACCTTCCTGGCGCTGACGGTCCTGTACCGGTTCCTGCCCAACCGGCCGGTCCGCCTCAAGGACGTCCTCTTCGGGGCGCTCATCGCGGCCATCGTCTTCGAGCTGGCCAAGGGGGCCTTCTTCGCCTATAACGAGGGGCGGGAGGAGGTCAATCAGCTCTACGGCTCCCTGACCTCCGCGGCGGTCCTGCTGGGGTGGCTCTACACCTCGGCCGTCGTGGTGCTCATCGGCGCCCTCATCGCCTCCATCTACACCGGGCTCACCACAAGGCAGATCGTCACCCACGCGGACATCTGGAGCTTCGGCATCGTGCCGGGGGTGAAGCGGGTGCGGCGCTGGGCGGCTCCCTGGGTCAGGGCCCGTCTGCGGCCTCGGGACGCCCCGACGCGTCGGGGCGAGCCGCGGGATGATCCAGCCTCCCGCACCCGCTAACGCGAAATGTCATTCCGAGGAGTCCCGATGCTATCGGGACGACGAGGAATCTGGGGTGGTGGGGTTACCATGCGCTAAGAAACTATCTCAAAAAGCGCCCTGACGGGTTACGGGCTGGCGGGGTGCTGCCCTCACCCCCGGCCGGAGCCTGTCCTGAGCCGAAGCCGCGAGCGAAGCGTGGCGGTCAGCCGAAGGGGCCACCCCCTCTCCGATCCGGAGAGGGGGCAGGCGCCGCCCTGAGCCTGCCGAAGGGGGGAGAGGGTGGCAGCATCCGCTAATCTGCGGACCCCTCACCTGCTATAATCGCCCCGCTCATCTTCCGCCAGGACGCAGACGTGCCCATCCGCAAAGGCGTGGTCCCCGCCGCGGGCTGGGGGACCCGCTTCCTCCCGGCCAGCAAGGCCGTTCCCAAGGAGCTCCTGCCTCTCATCGACCGGCCGGTCATCCAGTACACCATCGAGGAGGCCGCCGCCGCCGGCATCCGGGAGATCGTCCTCGTGACCTCCGCGGGCAAGGAGGCCATCGAGGGCTACTTCCAGCCCGCGCCCGATCTCGAGCGCTTCCTGGAGCGAACGGGCGACGCCCAGCGGCTCCGGCAGGTGCGGGCGTTGAGCGGCATGGTCGCCATCCGGCCCGTCATCCAGCCCGAGCAGCTTGGCCTGGGGCACGCCGTCCTCATGGCGAAGGATGCCGTGGGCGGCGAGCCCTTCGCCGTCCTCCTCCCCGACGACGTCATCGACGCGCCCACGCCGGCGATACGCCAGCTCCTCGATGTGCACGAGCGCACGGGGGCCAGCGTCGTCGCCGTGCTGCGGGTGCCCAGGGAGCAGGTGGGCCGCTACGGCGTCATCGATGGCGAGGCGGCGGGCCCCCGGACCTACCGCGTGCGGCGGCTCGTCGAGAAGCCGAGGCCCGGGGACGCGCCGTCAGACCTCGCCATCATCGGGCGCTACATCCTGACGCCACGGCTCTTCGCCGAGCTCGAGCGCGTGCGGCCCGGCGCCATCGGCGAGATCCAGCTCACCGACGGCATCGCCGGGCTGCTGGCGCACGAGGCGGTCTACGCCCTGGAGCTCGAGGGGGAGCTGCTGGACGCCGGGACGCCGCTGGGGCTGCTCAAGGCCTCGGTGCGGATGGCGCTCAAGCGCCCCGACATGGAGCAGGAGCTCCGGCGCTGGCTCCGCGAGCAACTGAAATACTGATAAATGCATAAGTTCCTAAACGACCTGGCGTTCTAGCCCTCTCCCTCCTGTCCCTCTCCTGAATGGAGAGGGACGATACCCCCTTCCTCTTTAGGGAAGGGGGCTAGGGGGTTAGGGCTAGCAACCCCAAAGACTCAAAGGCTCGAAGGGGACGAAACGGGGACAGCGATGAAGGCCCAAGCGCTTACGAAGGCGGCCAGGCGGGCCTGGACTCTGGCTCGCACCGCCGCCGTCCTGCTTTTTGCGGCCGCTGCCGCCTACGGCCTCTGGGCCCTCCTCGACTGGCAACTCGACCCCGGGGCCGTCAGCACAGCGCCGAACGCCCCCACCAGGTTCGAGCAGCGCGAGGACTTCTGGACGCTCTACTTTTTTGTCATTGCCGGAGTGGTGGCCCTGCTGGGCGTCTGGTTCACCTGGCGCCGCGTCGCCGCCGCCGAGCAGACCGCGGCGGCGGCAGAGAGCAACGTCCGGGTGGCCCAGGAGGGCCAGATCACCGAGCGCTTCACCCGCGCCATCGAGCAGCTTGGGAGAAAGGAGCTGGAGGTGCGCCTGGGGGCCATCTACGCCCTGGAGCGCATCGCCCGCGACTCCGAGCGCGACCACTGGCCGGTCATGGAGATTCTGACGGCCTACGTCCGCGAGCGCTCGCCCTGGAAGGATGATGCGCCTCCGAAGAAAGACCCAAAGCCCACGACCGACATCCAGGCGGTTCTCACCGTCATCGGCCGGCGCAAAGAGGAGCACAGGGAGCGGGAGGAGCAGCGCCGGCTGAATCTCCAGAACGTGGACCTGAGAGGCGCGGACTTGGGGAGCGCGCACCTGGAGCGCGCGCTGCTCGACGAGGCCCACCTGGAGGACGCGCGGCTCGGCAGGGCCCACCTGGAGCGCGCGTCGCTCTTCAGGGCCCATCTGGAGGGCGCGCTGCTCTTCAGGGCCCATCTGGAGGGCGCGCTGCTCGTCGCGGCCCACCTGGAGGGCGCGTGGCTCGTCGGGGCCCTCCCGGAGCATGCGGACCTGACCGCCGCAACGGGCCTGACGGTCGCGCAGGTCAACACGGCCTACCTCGACGCCAAGACCAGGCTCCCAGACTACCTCCCCAAAGAGCAGATCACAGGGAGAAAGACGGGCGCATAGACAGGCAGGGGCGCGGGTGGGATGCCGCCGCCGGCTCAAAACGAAGCCAGCGCGACCACAAAGACCAAGTTATCCCGAAATCGGCCGCAAGGCGAAACACCCGTCACCCTGAGGCCTGCAAGGCCGAAGGGTCTGGG
>CAZKTO010000038.1:0-27416 GCA_964555685.1 uncultured Dehalococcoidia bacterium | reverse complement strand
CCCCGTTCTGTTCGATTCGCGGAAACCCGCCGCTCCGCCTGGCTAGTGCTGTCCACTAGGACCCATTGCAAGATTCGCCAAACGGCCGAGTCACTATCACCCCGAGGCCGTCTGCGGCCGAGGGGTCTGGGGAAGGGGAAGACCTCCCCCAAGCCCCAGATTCTTCGCCCCGACTTTGTCGGGGCTCAGAATGACAAGGTAGTTTCTGGCTAGAACCACCTCCGCATCCAGTCCTTCTCGAACAGGACCTTGCCCGCGTGCCAGTACCGCGTGGGCATGTGGAGCTTCACCGCTGGCCTGGGCTCGGCATAGAAGTTTCCCCGGCCAAACCCCGCCTTCCCGCCGCCGACCTCGATGAAGCACTCGCCCTGTCCGTCAAACGCGCCTGGCTGCCCTTTGCCCGAAATCTGCGCCGCGATGGTCTTTGCCACCGCCTCGCCCTCGGCGCGGGCAAACACCCCTGCCTTGGGAAGCGGCATCCCCACGGCCAGCGGAATACCCGTTACGTCTCCAATGGCATACACCCCGGGCCATTTGGTCTCCATCGTGTGGCGGTCGACCGGCACCCAGCCGCTCTCGCCGGTGAGCCCAGCCTCTCGGACGATTTTGGGAGCGCCGTGGGGCGGGATGTACACGAGGAGGTCGTAATGGACCTGAGCGCCGCTCGCAAAGCGGAGGGTCTTGCTGCGGGCGTCGACATCGGTCACCTGGTGCTGGGGGTAGTAGGCGATGCCGCGACGCTCGACCAGCTGCCGCACCCCGGCGGAGACCTCCGGGCCCGCCACCGGCATGGGCCCCAGCTCCGGGGTGTAGATGCTCACGGCCACGCGATCACGCACCTTCCGTTTGCGGAGGTCGTAGTCCAGCAGCATGGCCGCCTCGTAGGGAGCCGCCGGGCACTTGAACGGCGTCTTCGCGACGAGCACCACCAGCGTTCCTTCCGTCAGCGCCTTTCGTGCGTCTCGGATCACTGTGGCCCCTTCCAGCGTATAGAGGTTGTGGCCGGCCTCGGTCAGGCCTGGCACCTGCTCAGGCGCCAGGTGGGCGCCGGGGGAGAGCACCAGATAGTCGGCGGCCAGCTCCACGCTATCGACCTGCACGACCTTGCGCTGCGGGTCGATCCGCTCCACCTGGCCCTTGATGACCTCGATGCCCTTCTTTTTCAGGGATGCCAGGTCTCGCACGATGCTCTGCGGCTCCCGCAGCCCCACCTGGAGCCACAGGAGCGACGGCCAGAACACATGCCTGCCCTCCCGGTCCACGAGCACCACGCGGTGCTCTTTGCCAACTCGCGCCCGGAGCTCGTTCGCCGTTACGAGCCCCCCTACGCCGCCCCCCAGGATGACGACCGTTTTCCCTGCCATTGTTCGCCTCCTTGCCCGGCCTCATCGGTCCGCGTGGACCGTCGCGACGCTCGCGAACGCTGCGCCAAAGGCGCTCCACAACGGGGCTGCATCCGCCCGGACTCTCGGCTAGAAGGCGATCACCTTGTCGGCCCACCTCACCCAGGAGGCCAGCTCGTCCAAGGAACTGCGTTGAACGCCCTCGGCCATCTCGCCGACGCCAATGCCACGGGCGTCGAGGCAGGCCCCTCAGGTGCCGATCGTCACGCGCTGCCGCGAGGCCACCTTCAGCATCCGCTCGAGGTTGTAGAACCCGTTGGGCGTCTGCTGCCCGCGCTTTCCGCACGAGACCGCATCCCCTACCAGGAAAACCCGCACCTCGTCGCCTTCGTCCTTGCTCAGGGCGTTGGCCAGGCGCAGACCGTTATAGGAACGTTCCGTGCCGTAGGGCGGATCGTTCAGAACCAGGAGAGTCTTCCGCCGGTTCTCTTGAGTCATCGCGCGCTCCTTCTTGCGGAGGGTACTGCGGCAGAGTCCGAGTTTGCACGAGTTTGTACGTGAGACAGCGCTGCGGCCCCTTCAATACGCTCGATCAGGACTTCGCGCATGAGTCGACAGGCGAGTAGGATCTTCGGGTTCGTGAGGCGGTAGAACACATGCGCCCCGTCGCGGCGGTGCGCCACCACGCCTTGGCCGCGCATGATCCCCAGGTGCTGGGAGACGTTGCTCTTGGGGACTCCAAGCAGGGCCACGAGCTCCGACACGGTGCGCTCTCCACCCCCCAGCGCCTCTACGATGCGGAGTCGCCACGGGTTCGCGAAGGTCTTGCAGACGGCCGCGTGGAGGTCGTAGAGGCGGTGTTCCTCGTCGCTCGTTTTCATCCGCCGCTCCGGTTGATGAGTTTAGAAACTCCTGAACTGCTGCTCAGTATCCGTCTTGGCGTTGCCGCAGTCAAGGGACTCGCCCCCTAGACCCCCACCGTCCCGATGGCCCCGTGGCCGTTGGCCCTGGGGCACATGTGCCCCAGGGGATCGATAGGGCCGCCGCACAGGGGGCAGACGGGCCGCCCCGCCGTCACCGCCTCCAGCGCCGCCTCCGCCATGGCGGCTGCCAGGTCGTGGGGCGCCCAGCAGACCAGCGTGATCCGGTTTGCCTCGGCATCCTCGGCCGTCGAGGCGAGGATGCCGAGGCGGCCCGTCCGCTCGTCGTAGGTGAGCCCGACGGCGCCGGCCTTGAACTCGAACGCCGGCTCCCGCGCCGCCGCACGCGAAGGGCCCGCCGCCCGCGCCGCCGGCGTGCCCTTGGCCTCCTCCAGCGCGCCCTTGATCGAGAGGGCCAGGGCCGAGAGCTGCTGCTTCTCCATCCAGATGGTGGCCGTGCCCCGCTCCGCCTCCACCACCAGCCGGAACGTGCGCTGGCCCGGCTGGCCCAGAGCCTCGGCCTTGAGCGAGACGGCTATCCCCAGGTTGTGACGGGCGGTGGGCATAGGACTACGCCGGCCTGTCGCTGGGCGCGAGCGCGGCGGCGGGCTGGGAGCGCGCCTCGGCGCGGACGTGGAGGACCAGGGCCGCGCCGGCGACAAAGAGGATACCACAGAGCACCATCAGGACTGAGTAGCCCAGGTCCTCGCTGCGGGCGTTCAGCGCATCCACCCACAGGCCGTTGAGCCGGGCCAGCCCCGCGCCCAGCGCCGTCGCCAGGTTCACGTACCCGAGCTGCTGCGCCGTCCGCCGCGACGAGACCATGTCCGATGCCATGGCCCAGCTGGCCCCCAGGTACGTCCCCCCGGCCACGCCCGCGAGCCCGCCCACCGCCAGCACGCCGGCCAGGCTCCCGGAGGTCAGCAGCAGCACCGGCGCCAGGCCGCCCAAGACCCCCGCGGCCAGCAGCACCGGCTTCCGCCCCACCCGGTCCGCCAGCGCCCCCGCCGGATAGGCCGCCAGCGCCAGGGCTCCCCCGATGACCAGGGCCAGCTTCCAGAGCTCCTCGGCGGGGTTCGCGATGCCCACCACGTCCTCCAGGTAGAAGAGGGCGAAGGTTTGCAGCGACGCCGCGCCGATGGCGATGAAGAGACGCGAGAGGAGGAACCACTTGTAGTCCGGGTGGGGCGCCGTCGAGACCGGGGCTGGACCGCGCTCCACGGCCTCCTCGCGGTTCAAGGGGGCCCGCGCCACCAGGAGCGACGTCGCCGCAGTCCCCGCCAGGGCCATGGCGCCCAGCAGTCCCGAGGCGGCCCATATCCACAGGAACTGGCCCGTCGCGTCGTAGCGGCCCATGAAGATGCCCACGACGCTCGTGATGAGGACCGCCCCGGCCACCTCCATGAGCGTCTTCATCCCGGAGGCCGCGCCGCGCCGGTGGCGGGGCACCAGGTCGCGAACCAGGCCCTGGTACGGTCCCAGGCCCGCGTTGGCGGTGATCTGCAGCGCGCAGATGAAGACGAAGAGGAGAGCGTACGATGGGGCGACGCCCACCGCGACGATGAGCGGGACCGACGCCACGCCTCCTGCGGCGATGAAGGGCGCCCGCCGGCCCCATCGCGTCCGGGCCCGGTCGCTGAGCCCTCCGACGATGGGCTGCACGGCAACGGCGATCAGCAGCCCCACGAAGGACAGGACACCCAGGTAGGTGTTCTTCGAGCCCTCGGGCGCGAGGTCGGCGATCCGCGTCGGCAGGACGACGATGGTGAGGCCCGCTGCCACCGCCGTCATCCCGAATCCAAACAGGCTAACGCGGGCCAGGTAGCCGCCCGCCGGACCCTCCCGGCGCGCCCTCGGGCTCTGGCCTCTCAGCATCGCACTCACCCAACGCCGCGTCCCGTCGCCCCGACGAGTCGGGGTGCGGCCCCGCTATCTGCCCTGGAACCGAGGCTGTCGCTTCTCCAGAAAGGCCGTCATCCCCTCGCGGGCGTCCGCCGTCCGCAGCACCCGCAGGAAGGCCTCCAGATCGCCCTTCACCGCATCGCCGAGGGGCTGCCCTAACCCCCCGGCGATTCTCCCTTTGATCTCGGCGAGAGCGATGGGCGCTTTGCGGGCCAGCTGCTGGGCCAGCCCCGCCGCCGCCGCGGTCAGGTCCGCGTCCGGGACGACCTTGACCACGAGGCCCAGGGCCAGCGCCTCCTGCGCCTCCAGCGTCCGGCCCGTCAGGATAGCCTCCAGCGCCCGCCCCTTGCCGATGGCCCGGGCGAGCCGCTGGACCCCGCCCCATCCGGGCAGCAGGCCCAGGTTGATCTCTGGCAGGCCCAGACGCGCGCTCTCGGCCGCGATGCAGAGGTCGCAGGTCATGGCCAGCTCGGCGCCGCCACCCAGCGCGAAGCCGTTGACGGCGGCGATGACCGGCTTGGGGAAGGCCGCGATGCGGTCGAAGAGGGCCCGTCCCGCGTGGACGTAGGCGGCCACATCGTCGAAGGCGCTGCGCGCCATCTCGCCCACGTCGGCCCCGGCTGAAAAGAACCGGCCCGCGCCCCCGGTGATCACGACGACCCGCACGGCCGCGTCCGCCTGGATCGTGTCGAGGGCGGCGTCCAGCTCCTTCAACACGGCGGGCCCCAGGGCGTTGACCGGCGGGCTCTGGAGCGTGATGGTTGCGACATCGCTCCCCAGGGCGAGCTCCAGCCGCTGGAAGTGGCCTGGGCGCGAGGCTTGGGTCATGGGTCTCTCCGGCGGCGCCAACGGTCAACCATCCAGTCCGGCGGCCAGTATAGCAGTCTGGGGCGGGCGGTACCGTGGTGCGCTGACTAGCCCCGGACAAATACCAGGTGCTTGAGCCACGCGGGCGAGGGCTCGGGGAAGTCCGAACGGAAGTGGGCGCCTCGGCTCTCCTCGCGGGCGAGGGCGGCCTCGGCGATGAGCCGGGCGGCGAGGACGGCGTTGCGCAGGTCCGAGGATGGGCGGTCCGTGGACGGCGGGAGCTGCCGCTCCCACACGGCGAGGGTGTTGGCGGCGGCGGTGAGCCCCTCGCCATCGCGCACGATGCCGACGCGGTCCCACATGAGGCGCTGGAGGGCGGCGAGCCCCGGGCCCGGGTATCGCTCGGGGGCCACCCCGACGCGTCGGGGCAGGTGGCGCGCCTCCTCGACGCGCCCGGCGGGCGGCGCCGACTCCATCGTCACGCCCAGCGTCCTGTCCACCAGCCGCTTGGCGAAGACCATCGTCTCGAGGAGCGAGTTGCTGGCGAGCCGGTTGGCGCCGTGGGCGCCGGTGCAGGCCGTCTCGCCGGCGGCGAGGAGGCCCCGGACGTTCGTCTCCCCGCAGGAGGTGGTCTTGACGCCGCCCATCATGTAGTGGGCCGCCGGCGAGACGGGGATGAGGGAGCTCGTGACGTCCAGACCGTGGTCGAGGCAGAACTGATAGATCTGGGGGAACCGCCCTTGCACCGTCCGGCGGGGGAGCTGGCGGATATCGAGGTAGACGTGGCCGGAGCCGGCCTTGCGCATCTCAGCCCAGATGGCCCGGGCGACGACATCCCGCGGCGCCAGCTCCCGTTGCGGCGCGTAGTCCTCCATGAAGGCGCGCCCCTCGGCGTTGCGAAGGATGCCACCCTCGCCGCGGACGGCCTCGGAGATGAGGAAGGCCGGTGCGCCGGAGAGCCGCAGGGCCGTGGGATGGAACTGGAAGAACTCCATGTCCATGACCTGGGCGCCGGCGCGGAAGGCCAGGGCCACGCCATCGCCCGTCACGACCTCCGAGTTGGTGGTGACCTGATAGAGACGGCCGGCCCCTCCCGTGGCCAGCACCAGGTGCTGACAGGCGATCTCCTCGATGGCGCCGGTGCGGGAGTCCAGGGCCCGCACGCCCCGGACGGAGCCGTCCTCCACCAGCGCCTCCGCCACCATCGTGTGCTCCCGCACGGGGATGCGCCGGCGGCGGACCGTCTGGCTGAGAGCGAGCTCGATGTGGCGCCCGGTGGCGTCCCCGCCCGCGTGGATGACCCGGGCAACGCTGTGGGCGCCCTCCTTGGCCAACGCGATCTCGCCATGGATCGTATCGAAGGGGACACCGAAGCGGATGAGGTCGGCGATGCGGTCGGCGGCGTCCCCGGCCATGATCTGGATGCTGGCCAGGTCGCCGAGGCCGGCTCCGGCGGCCGCGGTGTCGCGGGCGTGGAGCTCCGGGCTATCGCCGGGGCCCAGGGCGGCGGCGATCCCCCCCTGGGCGTGCTGGGTGTTGCACTCCTCCAGGCTGCCCTTGGTAAGGACCAGGACGGAGCCGCCCTCGCGGGCCAGGATGGCGGTGTAGAGCCCGGCGATCCCGGAGCCGACGACGATGTAGTCGTAGGAGCGCATGGGCCGGGATCTGGGCGGAGAGGCCGTGGCCGCTACGTCGTCGCCAGCATGCGCTGGAGGGCGACGCGCGCCCAGCGGGCCACCTCGTCCGGGACGGAGATCTGGTTGACCACGTTCCCCTCCGCCAGCTCCTCCAGTACCCAGCACAGGTAGGCCGGGTGGATGCGGTACATGGTGGAGCAGGGGCAGATGACGGGATCGAGGCAGAAGATGAGCTTGTCCGGGTGCTCGTGAGCCAGGCGGTTGACCAGGTTGATCTCCGTGCCCACGGCCCACTTGGTCCCGGCCGGCGCCTCGGAGACGGTCTTGATGATGCGCTCCGTCGAGCCGTCGTAGTCGGCCAGGCGAACCGTCTCCATGGGGCACTCGGGGTGCACGATAACCTTGATGTCCGGGTAGCGCCTGCGGGCCTCCAGGACCTGCTCCGGCGTGAAGCGCTTGTGGACGGAGCAGTGGCCCTTCCAGAGGATGAAGGCCGCGCGGCGCAGGTCGTCCTCGGTATTGCCGCCCAGGGGCTGGAAGGGGTCCCAGACGACGGTCTCCTCGACGCTGCGGCCCATCTTGACGGCGGTGTTGCGGCCCAGGTGCTGGTCCGGGAAGAAGAGGACCTTGGGGGCGCGCTCCAGGGCCCAGCGCAGGACGGCCGCGGCGTTGGAGGAGGTGCAGACGAGGCCGCCGTTGACGCCGCAGAACGCCTTGAGGGCGGCGGTGGAGTTCATATACGTGACGGGGAGCACCTGGCCCGCCACCCCCTCGATGCGCTGGAGCTCGTCCCAGCACTGGAGCACGTCGCCGGTGGGGGCCATGTCGGCCATGGAGCAGCCGGCCGCCATGTTGGGCAGGACGACCTTCTGGTGCGGGGCGCTGAGGATGTCGGCGCTCTCGGCCATGAAGTGGACGCCGCAGAAGACGATGTACTCGGCCTCGGGGTGCGCGGCGGCGCTCTGGGCGAGCTTATAGGAGTCGCCCCGGAAGTCGGTGTACTTGATGATCTCGTCGCGCTGGTAGTGGTGGCCCAGGATGACCAGGCGCGAGCCCAGCCGCCGTCTGGCCTCGGCGATGCGGGCGTCCAGCTCCTCCTGGGAGAGGCCCATGTACCGCTTGGGCAGGCGGGAGACGGCGCCGGCCTTGGTGGACATCTCCGTGTGGTAGAGGAGGTCCATCAGCGAGCGGTCGGCGTCGCACCCCTTGCCCGGAACGACCTTCTCGGGAGCGATAACGTTGAGGGTCATGGCGAACTCCTTCCTGCCTCAAGTGGCCAGGGCGATCCCCTCTGTCCGAAGGGGAATCGGCGTTCGAGCCGGCTGGACGACGAGCCCCTGGAGTGAGTAGGGAGAGGCGCCGGTGATCCGGACGTCCAGCAGCTCGCCGTAGCGGTGCCCCCCGTCCTCGACGTAGACGAGCTTGTTCGACCTCGTGCGGCCATGCCAGCGGCCGTCCTTTTCGCCTTCGATGAGGACCTCGTGCGTCGTGCCCACGAGGGCCTGGTTGATCTCGCGGGCGATCTCCATCTGGAGCTCTTCGAGGGCGGCATGGCGCCGCTGCTTCTCTTCGGCGGGCACGTCGTCCTCCATCCTGCGCCAGGCCAGGGTGCCCGGCCGCGGCGAGTACATGGCGATGTGGACCTTATCGAACCGCACCTGGCGCACGAGGCCGGCGGTCCGCTCGAACTGCTCCGCCGTCTCGCCGGGGAAGCCAACGATGATGTCCGTGGTGAGGCCCACGTCCGGCATCGCCCCCCGGATGCGCCCCACGAGCTCCAGGTACTGCTCCCGGGTGTAGCCTCGCCGCATGTTCGCGAGCACCTGGTCGTCGCCGGCCTGGACCGGCAGATTGATGTACTCGCAGACCCGGTCGAGGCGCGCCACCGCGTCGATGATCCGCTGGCTCATGTCGTTGGGGTGGGAGGTGAGGAAGCGGATGCGCTGGACCCCCTGGACGGCGTTGGCCGCCTCCAGCAGATCGGCGAGGTCCGGCGAGCCCGGCAGGTCGTGGCCATAGGAGTCGACGTTCTGGCCGAGAAGCGTGACCTCCTTGACGCCGCGCTTCACCAGCATCTCGACCTCGCGCACGAGGTCGGGGATGGGCCGGCTGCGCTCGCGCCCGCGCCGGTAGGGGATGATGCAGAAGGTGCAGAACTTGTCGCAGCCGTGGATGATGGGGACGAAGGTGGCCACGGAGGGACGGCTCGGAATGAGCGGGATGGTGTTGTCCAGGCAGGTCCCCTCGCGCGCCTCGACCAGCCGGATGAGATCGCCGTACTCCTGGGGGCGCATGAAGACGTCGGCGTGGGGGAAGCGATGGCGCAGCTCGTCCGTCTTGGGGCCCACCATGCAGCCCATGAGGGCGACGATCCTGTCTGGATGGCGGCGCTTGACGGGCTTGAGAGCGTTGAGACGGCCAGCCACCTTCTCCTCGGCCCCCTGGCGCACGACGCAGCTATTGAGCACGATAATATCGGCCTCGTCCATGACGGGCGTCTCAGTGCAGCCGAGGCGTTCGAGGGCCTCGCCCAGCCGCTCCGAGTCGGCCACGTTCATCTGACAGCCGATGGTCCAGACGTGGTAGGTCGTCATCGCGCCTTTCCCGTCATTCCGAGGAGCGCAGCGACGAGGAACCTATCGCCTCGTGGCGTAGCCCCGCCTCGCCGATCTTCTTGTTTGTGATTCCTGTCACAATCCCTGCCCGGTTTTTAGGTACAAAAGTCCCCCGGCGGAGCGTCCGAGTTCTGAAATCCGAGGGGCGCTGGCGGAGGGAATGGGATTCGAACCCATGAGGGGCTTATTAGACCCCCAACCGCTTAGCAGGCGGTCGCACTAGACCTGGCTATGCGATCCCTCCTTTATGGGCCACTATAGCATGGGGGTAAGAATGCGACAAGGTGTGCGGAAAGGGTCAGTTGCTTGCGTTTCGCGCCTGGACAAGCAGCCAGGCATCTCGTACCCTTGCGTCCTCGGAGCGATGGAGATGAGGACGGCCGGCGCCGTCCACGTCCCCCAGGGCGATATCCGGGCCATCGCGGCGCGGATGGCGGGCGCGCAAGCTGAATCGTGAGGTGATCTATGGCGGGACCGCTGGAGGGCGTGCGCATCGTCGACCTCTCGTGGGGCATCGCCGGGCCTCTCGCCACCATGACGCTCTCCGACCAGGGCGCCGAGGTCATCAAGGTCGAGCCGCCGGGCGGGGCGCTCTTTCGCTCCTACGGCGGCTACACCGTCTGGGACCGGGGCAAGAAGAGCGTCGTCCTCGACCTCAAGGACCCGGCCGGGAGGGAGCGGTTCCTGAAGCTCCTGGCCACCGCCGACGTGCTGGTCGAGAGCTTCTCGCCGGGGACGATGGCCCGCCTCGGCCTCGACTACCCTTCTTTGAAGGGCGCTCACCCCGGGCTCGTCTACTGCTCCATCACGGGCTACGGCCGCGGCAACCGGAGCGAGGGCCGGCCCGGCATCGACGCCCTGGTGCAGGCGCGCTCGGGCCAGCAGTTCGAGCAGGCCGGCTGGCGCGACGGGCCCATCTTTCTGCACTTTCCGGCGCCCAGCATGGCCGCCTCCTACCTGGCCGCTCAGGGGATCGCCGCCGCCCTCTACGTCCGCGAGGTCACGGGCCGGGGCCAGTGGGTCGAGACCTCCCTCTACCAGGGCGTGCTGGCCTTCACCACCCAGCTCTGGCAGTGGGCCGAGCGGATGCAGACGTGGTTCAGCATCCCCAAGCAGGCCCAGCCTTCCATCTACGAGTGCGCCGACGGCCTCTGGGTCCACTCGATGCACATGGCCGGGGGCCGTGGCAAGGACCGGGGCGCCATCTGGCGCATCCTGGGCATCGACGCAGTGGACAACCCCATGCGCGGCAACTACGAAGAGGCCGACCGTGTGCTCCGCTCCGCCTTCAAGCGAATCCCACGGAAGCAAGTGCTCGAACAGTTCTGGGCCAACGATATCCCCATCCAGGCCGTTCAGCCGGTCTGGGAGGCCTTCGATGACCCCCAGGTCGTCGCCAACGGCATGGTGGCCCACGTCGACGACCCGGTGGTGGGGCCGACGCGCCAGGCGGGGGTCACGTTCAAATTGCACGCCTGCCCCGGCCGGGTCCAGGGTCCGGCGCCGCGTCTGGGGCAGCATACGGAAGACGTGCTGGGATCGATCGATACCGTAGGGGCACCCCGACATGTCGGGGTGCCCCTACCCCAGCCGAAGCGGAACCTTCGCCACGCGCTCGAGGGGATCAAGGTGCTGGACTTCGGAAACTTCCTCGCGGGGCCCTTTGGCCCCATGATCCTGGGCGATCTGGGCGCGGAGGTCTACAAGCTCGAGTCGACCGAGGGCGACCAGATGCGTCACGCCACCATGCCCTTCAACGGCTGCCAGCGCGGCAAGCGGGACATCGCCGTCGATCTCAAACGACCGGAAGGCCTCCAGATCGCCCGGCGGCTGATGGCTCGGGTGGACGTCATCCATCACAACTTCCGGCCGGGCGTCGCCGAGCGCCTGGGGATCGGCTACGAGGATGCGCGCCGACTCAACCCCCGGGTCGTCTACTGCCACACGCCGGCCTACGGCGTCAGCGGCCCCAAGTCGACCTGGCCGGGCTTCGACCAGCTCTTCCAGGCCATGTGCGGCATCGAGTACGAGGCGGGCGGCGAGGGCAACCCGCCCGTCTGGCTGCGCTTCGGCATGTGCGATACCGGCAACGCCTTCCAGTCGGTCATCGGCGTGCTCCTGGCCCTCCGCTGGCGCGAGCGGACGGGCCAGGGGCAGTTCGTGGACACGAACCTCCTGAACTGCGGCATCTACTACAGCTCGGACGTCTACATCGGCCCGAACGGCCCCTTCCAGCGCCCGCGACTCGACCGGGAGCAGACGGGCCTGGGCCCCCTCTATCGCCTCTACCGGACGGCCGAGGGCTGGATCGCCATCGCCTGCCTGAACGAAGAGCAGGCCCAGTCGCTGTTCCGCACCGTGGGCCTTGCGCCGGACCTCCGCTTCGCCGGCGCTGCAGCCCGCCGTCAGCACGCCAGCGACCTGGCGGGCCTGCTGGAGGCGGCCTTCGCAACGAGGCCGGCCAGGGCGTGGTTCGAGGCCCTCGACCGGGCGGGCGTCCCCTGCGAGATCGCCGATCCGGAGGCCGGCAAGAGCTGGCTCACGGACCCGGACGCGGTGAAGAGCGGCCTCGTCGCCGAGTACCAGCACCTGGAGTACGGCCGGATGCGCCAGTTCGGCCACCTGGTGAACTTCTCGGAGACGCCGGGCCGCATCGGGGGCGCGCCGCCGGTGCTGGGCCAGCACACCCGCGAGATCATGGCGGAGCTGGGCTACTCGGCCGAGGAGTCGGCGCGGCTCAAGGCTGCGGGCGTCGTCGCCTGGCCCGCCTAGGAGGGACGCTATGGACCCCGCCAGCGCGCTGCTCACCGACCGGGTCGCCATCGTCACCGGCGGCGGCGACGGCATCGGCAAGGGGATCGCCCTCACCTTCGCGCGCTTTGGGGCGCACGTCGTCATCGCGGACAGGAACGCCGCCGCCGGCGAGGCGGTCGCCGCCGAGGTCCGCGCCCTGGGCCGGAAGGGCCTGTCCATCACGACGGACGTCCGGGACTTTGGGCAGGTGCAGGCCATGGTGGCGAGCACCGTGGAGGCGCTGGGCGGGCTGGACATCCTGGTGAACAACGCGGGCGGCACCCGCCACCACAAGTTCGTCGAGCAGGGCGAGGCCGGCTGGCGCAAGCATGTCGAGCTCAATCTCTTCGGTCTCTTCTACTGCACCGACGCGGGCGCCAAGGCGATGATCGCCGGCCGCCGCAAGGGCGCCATCATCAACATCTCCAGTATCGAGGGGCTGCGCGCCGCCCCGGACTTCGCCGTCTACGGGGCCTGCAAGGCCGGCATGATCAGCTTTACTCGGAGCATGGCCCTGGAGCTGGGCGAGCACGGCATCCGTGTCAACTGCATCGCCCCGGACTTCATCGCCACGCCGCACACGGCGCGCTCCATGACGCCCGAGCGCATCGGCCCGGTACTGCGCGGGATCCCCCTGGGCCGCGTGGGGACGCCCGAGGACGTAGCCGGGGCCTGCGTCTACCTCGCCTCGGACCTGGGCGCCTGGATCACCGGCATCACCGTGAGCGTGGACGGCGGGACGTGGGCCTCCAGCGGCTGGGTCCGCGATCCCAAGGGCGCCTGGAGCCTGTTCCACTAGGAGTCAGTCATCTTGATTCTTTGAATCGTGGCAGAGATGGCAAGACTACTCCCTCGTCGTTGCGAGGGCGTCTTCGCCCGTGGCAACCTGGTGGGGTGGCGGCGGCCTGCCTGGGCTGAGGAAGGCGGAGCATGGGCAAGACCTTCTTTGTGTACATCATGACCAACCTCAGGAAGACCGTGCTCTACACGGGCGTAACGAACAACCTTCCCCGCCGAGTCTTCGAGCATAAGAAGAAACTGGCCCCCGGCTTTGCCTCACGGTACAACGTGACGGATCTTGTTTATTACGAGGTGGCCGAAACCGCCGAGGCTGCCATCGCCCGCGAGAAGCAGTTGAAGGCAGGCTCGCGTCAGCACAAGATCGAACGTATCAAGCGCATGAACCCCGCCTGGCGAGACCTGAGCGGTGAGTTGTGAGGGCCCCGCCACCCCACCAGATTGCTTCGCTCCCCTCGGAGGGACTCGGGGCAGGCTCCGACTCGCTCGCAACGACGGTGGGGTGCCGCTTCCCAAGAGGTTGGACGTTCGCACGGGAATCTCTATCTCCAAGAAACTACCGTGACTGAGTACTAGAGGGCGAGCGCCCTGGTTGCGACGCAGGGCCTGTCCGTTGTCCCGGGGACCCTTCCAGAAAACGCTCCTGCAAAAGAGGTCTCCCCGGCATCGCCGGGAGACAGGCGGTCAGGGCCAGAGGAGGAGGCGGGAGGCGGCGGTGAGCTCGGCGCGAAAGTCCGGGTGAGCGATGGCGATGAGCTCCTGGGCGCGCTGGCGGGCCGACTTGCCCAGGAGCCGGGCGACCCCGTACTCGGTCACTACGTAGTCGATGAAGGCGCGGGTGACGGTGACGACGCTGCCGGCCTCGAGCTGGGGAACGATGCGCGAGACCATCCCGCCCTGCGCCGTCGAAGGCACAACCATAATCGACCGTCCGCCCTTGGCCAGCATGGCGCCGATGGCGATCTCCGGCTGGCCGCCGGGCCCGGCGTACGGGCGCGGGCCCAGATGCTCGGACGCCACCTGCCCTGTCAGGTCGATGGCCAGGGCGTTCATAATGGCCACCAGGTTCTCCTGCGCCGCGATGACGCGAATGTCGTTCACGTAGTGGACGCTCCGCACCTCGATCTGGGGGTGCATCTCGGCGTAGGCGGCGTCGTCCTCGGTGAGGGCCAGGAGCGTCACCACATGCTTCCCGGGGTCAACGCTCTTGCGCCGCCCCGTGAAGAGGCCGGGCCGCTCGCGCATGAGGCGCAGGGCCCCGCGCGGCATCCGCTCCGTGTGCCAGCCCAGCTCCTCCCGGCCATCGAAGAGGCCGAAGAGCGGCAGCGGCTCGACGGTCCCACCGGCGCCCATGAGGATCGTGTCGCCGTCCTTGATAAAGGACGCCACATGTCCAGCGATGGTCCTGAAGAGCTCCGCGTCCTTGCGCCGGACGTCCTGCTCGATGGGCGGGCGCAGCGGCGTCGGCGGAATCGCCTGCTCGACAAAGAGGCCGACCTTCGAGACGTGGATGGCGTTATCGCCGTGGGTCCGGATGTGGGACGGACTCACCTCGGCGATGACCGTCCGGGCCTGCTCGGCCAGCTCCTTCTTATCCCAGCGCACGGCGCCGAAGCTGCACATGCCGTGAGCGTCGGGCGGCGAGAGCTCGAGGAGCACCACGTCCGGCGCGCGGAAGTCCGCTCGTCCGTCCCGCGCGCCCTTGGTGGAGAGCGTGCAGGCGCCGATGGCCATATCGCCCTGGCGCGCCTCCATCCGCTCCCGGACGTAGGGACTCACAACGAACCAGACCTCGGGCAGGACGTGGCCGGCCATCTCCGGCTCGAACCACGGGATATCGTTGAGGCCGTTGTAGAGGCGCAGGCGCACGTCCCGCAGGTCGTGGGCGCGGCCCAGCAGCGCCACCAGCACCGTTTGCGGGTCGGTCCCCACGGGCACGGCGACGAGGTCGCCGGACCGGACCGCGCGGACCGCATCCTCGGCGGGGACGAGCTTCCGCCGGTACTCCTGCTCCCAGGGGCCGGGCATCGCCGTCAGCCCAGGCCGTAGAGGCGCACGGCGTTCTCCTCCAGCACCATGCGCTGGGTCCGTTCGGGCAGGCCCCGGAGCGTCTCGCGCACCTCGGCGCCGATGCACGGGGAGGTCACGTCCAGATGCGGGTAGTCAGAGGCCCAGACGATGCGCTCCTCGCCGATGATCGGGGCCACCGCGGGCAGCGAGCGCTCGTCCGGGTCGAAGGAGATGTACCCCTGGCGCCGGAAGTAGTCGCTGGGGCGCAGCTTCAGGTGGCGGACCGTCCAGCGCCAGACCTCGCAGAAGTGGTCCATGCGGTCGAACCAGTGAGGCAGCCAGCCGCCGCCCGACTCCAGCACCGCGACCTGGAGCCTCGGGAAGCGCTCGAGCACGCCAGAGCCGACGAGGAGCGAGAGGGCGAACTGGTCGTCGAAGGAGAAGTTCATGGAGTGCTGGAAGGCGTTGATGGAGGCGCTGTAGTCGCGGAAGAGGGCGCAGGTCCCCCACATGTCCGGGGTGCCGGCCGGATGCAGGGCCACGGGCGCCTCCAGGTCCTGCATGGCGGCCCAGAAGGGGTCTAGATCGGGACTATCGAGATGGCGCCCGTTGTACGGGTTGGGGCGCACGAAGGCGCCGCGCAGGCCCAGCCGGCCGATGGCTCGCCGGGCCTCGGCCGCCGCTTCGCCGGCGTCCTGGAGCGGCACCGCAGCAACGCCGACGAGCCGGCCGGGGCAGGCCCCGCAGTACTCGGCCAGCCAGTCGTTGTAGACGCGGCAGTGGGCGGCGGCGAGCTTCGGGTCGCGGATCGCCCCCAGAAAGAGCCCCACGGACGGGTAGAGGACCGAGACGTCGATCTGGTGGCGCTCCATGTCCTTCATGCGCTCGCGGGGGTCGAAGCCGCCGGGCAGGAGGCTCGTGTAGCGGACGCCCCTGCCGAAGTCGCGGAAGGCCTCGAAGGCGCTCCCCGCCATGCCGACGCCGACGATGCCGCGACGCAGGATGGTCCGGCCCTCGCCGATGACCTCCTCACGCTCCTCGCGGTCGTTCCATACGACCTGCAAGGCCTGGTCCCGGTACCGGGGCTCGATGCGCGCGGCCCACAGATCGGGCGGCTCGAGGACGTGGCCGTCGGCGTCGATGCTGCGCGTCATGTGGCGGCTCCCGTGGCGGGCCCGCGGCGAGGAAGGAGAGCGGAGCAGGCCAGCCAAGCGTGGGGCCCAGCGATGGGCCAATTGTAAGCGGGCCCAGAGGGGTGTCAAGGAGGAGAGAACCTGACCGTGGTGGCCCGCCCCGCCAAGGGCGTTACGCCGCCAGGGCGCGCTGGGCGGCGGCGACGCCGGCCCCCTGGGGCACCTCGTACCCGAAGCGCGGCAGAAGCCGCTCCAGGGCGCTCAGGAGCACGAAGACGCTGCGCGGCGTGGCGTTGTGCCCCATGAGTCCCACGCGCCAGACCTTGCCCTTGAGCGGTCCCAGCCCGCCGCCGATCTCGATACTGAACTCATGGAGGAGCGCCTGGCGCACCTTGAGTTCGTCGATGCCCGCGGGGGTACGGACCGTCGTCAGCGGCGGGACGCGCAGCGGCTCCGGCACGTGCAGTTCGAGACCCAGCGCAGCGACGCCGGCCCACAGGGCCCGCGCCGCCTGGCGATGCCGGGCCCACCGAGCGTCCAGGCCCTCCTCCTCGACAAGGCGCAGCGCCTCGCGCAGAGCGTAGACCATGGAGATGGGCGCCGTGTGGTGGTAGACGCGGTCGCCGCCCCAGTACTGGCCCAGCAGCGTCAGGTCCAGGTACCAGCTCCCCACCTTGCTCTTGCGGGACCGGAGCGCCTCCATGGCCCTGGGGCTCGCAGTGAGCGGCGCCAGGCCCGGCGGCGCCCCGATGCACTTCTGCGTCCCGCTGTAGCAGAGGTCGATCCCCCAGTCGTCGACGCGGACCTCGGCGCCGCCCAGCGACGTCACCGTGTCCACGATGAGGAGCGCGTCGCGCGAGCGGGCGAGCTGCGCCAGGCCGTCGAGGGGCTGGAGGAGGCCCGTGGAGGTCTCGCCGTGGACGATGGCGATGGCCTTGACCTTCGCCTCGCGCTGGACGGCAGCCTGGAACTGTTCGAGGCGCAGCGGCGCGCCCCACTCGGCCTCGACCGTGACGACGCGGGCGCCGTAGCGCGAGGCCATCTCGGCGATGCGCCCGCCGAAGTAGCCGTTGATCCCCACGACCATCGTGTCGCCCGGCTCGATGGCGTTGCAGACGGCGGCCTCCATGCCCGCGGAGCCGGTGCCCGAGATGGGGATGGTGAGCCGGTTCTGGGTCTGGAACGCCTTCCGGAGCAGCTCGACGGTCTCGTCCATGATGGCGAGGAAGGCCGGGTCCAGATGGCCCAGGAGAGGCGCCGAGAGGGCCCGGTGCACGCGGGGCGAGATGTTGGCGGGGCCGGGACCGAGGAGCAGGCGCTCCGGCGGGTTGAGCTCGCCGACCGAGCTTGGGGGCATGGGTCCTCCGATTCAGGGGCGCGCGAGGCGCGAGGAGTAGCCTACCAGCGGACGGAGGGAGCGTCAAGGGAAAAGCCCCAAGGGTTCTCTTGAGTCGTAGTGTAGGCCAGTTTATCATCCCTGTATCCCACGAGGAGGGGCAGGGATGGCTATTGCTCTTTGGATCACGGCGGGAGCGACCGTTACAATCGTGGTGGCAACGGGGATTGTGCACCAGACGCGGTAGGTACGGTAGACTGGCAGCATGGAACGGTTCGGGATATTCCGGATGGACAGAAGGTGGTCTGTATGGTGGGTCGTCATTGTGCGCCCGACTTGGCGGTGGCTCTTGGTAATTCCATTCGTCATAGTGGGGGCATTTGATACTATTGTCGCGCAGTTCCCGCAAGTCACCCCTTCAAGCTGGCGGGCTAATCCACCAACGCTCGTGGAGGTATTGCCTAACTGGGATTGGTCAATATGGCTGTCTATTTGTCTGACCGTTGTGATTTTTATAGTGCTTGAAAGTGCCTATCGTCTAGTGCGTTCTGCTAGGGATTGGAAAATCGGCCTTGCTTACGACATACTTCATGTTCTCAAAGTCTCGCCAGAGATAGGGCTAGTTGAGGTAGCACGGGAATTAGGTCTAGCGGACGAATCAGCTGGAACGTGCGCGAGGGTGGTCACCAATGTCATACAGAGGTTGACGGCTGAAGGGCACATTGAAAATACGCAGAAAGGGCTATGCCTTACTGCCAGTGGTCAACGCATCGTAGGGCAACACCGTGGAACTAACAATCCGAGAGGTTGGTAGGCAACCATTATTTCGAAAGCAGTTTAGCGGAGGCTCCACCAATATGCAAGAGAACCACCCCACGGGTTCTGTTTGCTTCGCAGTGGTGAGGCTCATGAATTAGGCTGTCCATATAGCGATTAGAGCAGATACAGTGGAAACCAGTACGCAAAGGAGCGTGAGTTTCCGCTGTCGTTGTGCTTGAAGATCCTCTAGTGAGTCCCCAGCAGTTCTGTTGCGAATATAAAAGAGACGGGTCCAATGCAACTTGTGTATGAGGCGGGCGATTATCTGAATCTGCCTTTTGCCACCTAGCGGGACAAATCCTCCCTTCGCCTCGAATTTCTCCTTCTGCGGGCCAACGCAATGGGCATAGAACCAGGACAGAGGGCCAAAGAATGGTTCCACCCTCACAACTCCGATGATGAAGGCGAGTAGTCCGAATATAGCGGCAATCGATTGCAACACTCGATGAGCGACCATCGATTTACCCTTTTGCCACAAAAGGTCGGGTGAAGCCCACTCTCGTCCGTATAGACAACCCCTGGCTCTGTTGAAACCACTCGCGCCACGTGTGTTTGTTTGTCATTCCGGGGAGTTCCAATGCCATCGGGACGACGAGGAATCTATCGCATCGCAAGGTTAGCGCCGCTTCTCGTCGATGCGATAGATTCCTCGCTTCGCTCGGAATGACACAAAAATCTATCCCGCATGATTTCAGCAGAGCCCAATGGGTTCTAGCCACTACCGGCCTTACCGCGTATCCTCCCGGAACGCCCGGATGCGCTGGAGCAGGAACGGCAGCCCCTCGCCCGAGGGCGTGCGAAGCACCAGGTCGCAGGCATCGGAGAGGGCCGTCGGCAGCGGGTTCACCTCGATGAGGACGGCGCCCCGGCGCTGCGCCGCCATCGGCAGCCCCGCCGCCGGATACACCAGGGCCGACGTCCCGATGAGCAGCATGCAGTCGGCCAGCAGCGCCTGCTCCTGACAGACCTCCAGCACGTCCGGCGGGATCGGCTCGCCGAACATCACGCCGTCGCCCTTGACCAGCCCCCCGCAGTGGGGACACGTGGGCGGCAGCGGCTCCAGCTTCACCTCGTCCCGCTCGAAGCGCGAGACGCACGCCACGCACCGGTACTTGAAGCGGTTGCCGTGGATCTCGGCGACCTTGACGCTCCCGGCGGCCTGGTGCAGGTTGTCCACGTTCTGCGTGACGACATGCTTCACCAGGCCCTCCCGCTCCATCTCCGCCAGGGCGTAATGGCCGGGGTTGGGCCTGGCGCTCTCGAGGGCCTGGGCGAAGGCCGCCATGTCAGGGTCGGGCGGCGAGAGCCGGTTCTCCCACCAGCGCTTGGGATCGCGCAGGAAGGCCTCGTAGCCGCGCATGTCCGGCTCGCCCCTCTTCGTCCAGAGCCCGCCCGGGCCCCGAAAGGTCGGGACGCCGCTCTCCGCCGACATGCCCGCGCCCACCAGCGCCACCGTGTACCGCGCCCGGAGCACTGCCCGGGCCGCCGTGTCGAAGGCGTCCTTCAGCTCGTTGGTCACTCGCATAGCCTGTATCATCCTTCCGTCCCGCCCTGCCGCGCGCCCACCGGCGACTCGACGCGCCCGCCCGCGACCCGCAGGAGGCAGGCCGGCGACCGGAAGACGCGGTCGAGGCTCTCCACGTCGGCCGTCGTCAGGAGCGACTGCTCGTAGCCGCCGATGCGCTCGAGGAGATAGCCTCGCCGCAGCGGGTCCAGCTCCGAGAGGACGTCGTCCAGCAGGAGCAGCGGCCGGTCGCCCGCGCGGGCCGTCATGAACTGGGCCTCGGCGAGCTTGAGGGCCAGGGCCGCCAGGCGCTGCTGCCCCCGCGAGCCGAAAAGCGCCAGGTCAGTCCCCTGGACCTCGAACGTCAGGTCGTCCCGGTGCGGCCCCAGGAGCGTTGCGCCCGCCATGATCTCCCGCTGGCGCGTCTGGGTGAGCGCGTCCCGGAAGGCTGCGGCCAGCTCGCCGGCGCCGCTCCCCTCGGCCGCGTCGAGCGAAGGCCGGTAGACGATACCGAGCTCTTCGGCGCCACCGGCGAGCTCCCGGTAGATGGCTCGCGCCAAGATTTCGATCTCGGCCAGAGCCTGGCGTCGCGCGTGGGTAATGAACGCGCCGGCCTCCGCCAGCTCAGCGTCCCAGAACGCCAGCTCCTCGATCGATGCCTGGCCCTCCCGCACCGCCTTCAAGAGCGGGTTGCGCTGGGCCAGCACACGGCTGTAGCGCTGAAGCTCCCGGAGCAGGGCCCGGTCGACTTGGGCCAGCGTGAGGTCCAGGTGCCGCCGCCGGAGCGAAGGCGGGCCGTAGACCAGCTCGATATCCTGCGGCTCGAAGAGGACGGCCTGGACCTCGCCGATGAGGTCGCCGGCCCGGCGCGGCACGCCGTTGACCTTGACGCGCTTGACGAGCTGCCGGCCGTCGTCGGGAGCCCCGACGAGTCGGGGCTCCTCCGGGCGCCCGGCGGGCGGCTGCCCGGAGAGCTGGACGACGATCTCGACCTGCACGGCGTTGGGCGCCCGGGCCGCGGGCGTCCGCTCGATGGCGGCGGCGGCACGGGCGAAGGGGATAGGGTCGCCGAGGGTGTCGCGCTTGATGAGCTCGCGCTCGTGGCCCGCCCGCACGGACCTGGCCGCGGCGAACATGGAGACGGCCTCGAGGACGTTCGTCTTGCCCTGAGCGTTCTCGCCGAAGAGGACGACGCGCCCCCGCGGCAGCTCGAGATCGAGCAGGGCGATGTTCCGGAAGTTTTCCAGCGCGAGTCTGCGGACGTGCACGGCGCGCCCCCGGTGGGACCTGGACCAGCCTCAGGGTATCGCGGAGGCCCTCGCCGTGCAAGGAAGGGACGGCAGCGCCCAGGCGGCTACCGCTCGCGGGCGGGGCGCCGCGGCCGGCGCTCCCGGCCGCCATCGCGCACCTCGCGCCCCGCGGGCCGGCCCTCGCCTTGGTCCAGGTGACTGCCCGACTCCAGGACCTCCATGCCCCTGCGCGCGGAGGCGAGGAGCGCCGTCAGCTCCTCATCCAGCTTGCGCAGGACGTCCATGGCGTAGGCGTCGGCGCCCTCGATGCGCTGGCGGGCCTGGGCCTCGGAGCCAGCGACGGTCTCGTCGGCGCGGCGGCGGGCGCCCGCCGTCAGCTCGTCGGCCTCGCGGCGGGCGTCGTGCATGATCTGCGTCTCGGAGATCTTGTGGCGCGCCTCCTGCTCGGCGGCGTCCCGCATGCGCTTGGCGTCCACCTGGGCCCGCTGGACGAGGGAGTCCTTGTACCGGATGATCTGCTGGGCCTCGACGATCTCCTTGGGCAGCAGGTGGCGGAGCCGCGCCGCCACCTCCTGCAGCTCGGCCGGGTTGACCACGGCCCGGCGGGTCAGGGGCAGCTTCGTCGCCGAGGCGGTCAGGGCCTCCAGCCGGTCCAGGAGGTCGAAGACCTGGAGCCGCGTCTGCAGATTCGGCGCGCTCTCGGCCATGCCCTACTCCTTCCCGGAGCCAGCGGCTCCGCGCAACTTGGCGTGCAGGGCCTCCTCCACGTGCCGAGGCACGAGGTTGTTGATGGAGCCTCCCAGCGAGCAGACCTCTTTCAGGAGGCTGGAGCTCAGGAACTGGTAGTCGATGCGGGTCATCATGCAGAGGACCTCAATGCCCGCGTCTATGTTGCGGTTCATCATGGCCATCTCGAACTCGTACTCGAAGTCCGAACTGGCCCGCAGCCCGCGGACGACGACGCGGGCGCCGATCTCGCGCGCCAGGTGCACCGTGAGACCCTTGTATGGGATCACCTCGATGTTGCGAACGTCTCTCACCGCCTGGCGGAAGAGCTCTACCCGCTCGGCCGTATCGAAGAGGAGCCGCTTGGGCGGGGCGTCGTAGACGGCGACGTAGAGCTTGTCGAAGATACTCGCGGACCGCCGGGCGATGTCCACGTGGCCGTTGGTGGGAGGGTCGAAGCTCCCGGGGTAGAGGGCGGCGATCATGCGCGGGGCTCCTCCCGATAGTAGCTGACGGCCGTATCGCCGTACCGGCGGGTCTCGATGAGGGCGAGCCTGCCCGGACCTTCGGGCGGCGGCGTGCGCCAGGCATGCTCGAGGACGACCGTGGCCCCATCGGCCAGCAGGCCCGCGCCCTCCAGCCGCGCCAGCAGCCCGGCCACGCCAGCGTCGTCGTAGGGCGGGTCCATGAGGACGAGATGGTAGGGGCCCGAAAGGGCACCGAGGGCCTTGTGCGCGGGCATGGCGTAGACGCGGGCCCGGTCCTTGGCTCCGGCGGCCTCCAGGTTCCGGCGGATGAGGGCGGCGAGCCGGGGGCTTCGCTCGACGAAGTCGGCATGGGCGGCGCCGCGGCTCAGCGCCTCGATGCCCAGAGCCCCCGTGCCCGCGTAGAGGTCCAGCACCCGCGCGCCCTCGACGGCATCGGGCGAGAGGGTGTTGAAGATGGCGCTCTTCACCCGGCCGGAGGTGGGCCGGAGGCCGGACGCCCGCGGGGCCCGGAGCCTCGCGCCTTTCGCCTCGCCCGTGAGTACGCGCACCGTTCGTCCTCGCCCCTGGCCGCGGGGAGGGCCAACCGAAGCGGTTGATCGGATACCATCATAGTGAATTCCAGAAGGGCCCGTCAAGGAAAGCGAGCGTCCGGCTCAGGGTCTTCCGATGGCCGCCGCGAAGCCGCCCTTCGACGGGCTCCTGCGGCGGGGCTCAGAGCCTGCCCTGAGAGGCTGTGAACAAATCGCCCAGATGGGCGGGCCCCCGTGCCCGCCCATCTGGGCAACCACGGGGGGTTGCCCCTACGAAGGGAAAATTCACAGCCCCTGAGCCTGACGAAGGGCTCGGCTCAGAACGATGCCAGCAGACCGTTCGTGTCACCCGTCACATGACCGAGCGCTAGATATCCGAGACCCTGGGCCCCACGCGCTCGGCCACGGGCCGGAGCTTCGCCACGTCGAACCCGTAGACCTGGGCCGCGTTCTCCCCCAGCATGGCGCGGACATCGGGCTCCGGGACGCCGTTCAGGGCGTTGTGGAGCGTCCGCACGCTGTGGGGCCAGCTCCCCTCGAAGTGTGGGTAGTCCGAGCCCCAGACGATCTTGTTCACGCCGATGTGGTGCCGCGCATCTCGCTCCGTGGGGTCCCTGAGCATCGCCGAGACGAAGCATTGCCGTTCCCAATACTCGGTGGGCGAGAGGGGGAGGGTATGGCGGGCCTCGCGGAACAGGTCCTTGTAGATCCTATCCATACGTTGCAGGGCATCAGGTACCCACGTGCAACCCTGCTCAGTGAAGACCATCTTGAGGGTGGGGTAGCGGTGGAAGACGCCGCTCCACAGCAGAAACCACAGGGGTCGATGGGAGAGCCAGGCCGATTCCGTGGGGAAAAGACACCTCGCGCCGGGCAGACCACCGTACTCCGGCATGGAGGAGCCCACATGGGTGTGGATGGGGAGGCCCGTCTCGGCGCAGGTGGCCCAGAGAGGCTCGTAGCGCGGGTGGTTGTAGAAAGGCAGGCCGCCTTCGCCCACGGAGGCCGGGATGATCACGCCTCGGAGTCCCGTGTCCTTGGCCCACCGAATCTCGGCGACGGCACCCTCGATATCGTGGATAGTGATGACGGCCAGTCCGGCGTGGCGCCCCGGGTTCTGGGAGCAGAAGTCGGCCAGCCAGCGGTTGTAGGCGCGGGCGCCCACGCCCTGGAGCTCCTGCCTCCACGTGCCCGGCTTGGCCGAGGCGAAGAAGGGAGCCGCGTTCTTCAGCGAGCCGTCCGGGAAGAGCACGTCCGCCACGACCCCATCGGCCTCCATCTCCCGGAGACGCCGGGTGGCATCGTACGCCCCGCTGCGCCCGCCCGCCTGGACCTCCCGCTGGGAGTCCATCTCGTGGGTGACCTCCTCGCGGAAGATCTCCCCGCCCAGGTTGTTGAACGAGAGGCGGTGGCCCCGCAGGCCCGGCTCGTAGCCCGCCAGGTACTCGTCGTAGTCCCTCCAGTGCCGCCGCTCCATGTACTGCCGGTAGCCCCCATCCGGCACGCCGGCGTGCGCATCGGCCGAAATCACCATGTACCGCTCCATCGTCACCCTCCTCTTCTCCGCCTCATCGAGCGTCACGCCCCTTCGGGGAGGACAGGTCCTTCCCCTTCGAGACTCAGGGTCAGGACTCGCGGAGTCTACCCTGAGTCTGTCGAAGGGCTCGGCTCAGAGCTTGCCCCGAGTCATCCGAGGGGGCAGAGCATGAGCCCGGCGAGTTCCGGCACAACGGGCCTCGGAGCCCCGCGCCGTCCAGCCCGGCGTCCCCTGGCCGGATGATACGCACGCGCCGCCCATGCGTCAATGCGTGACGCGAACCGCTCAGCTCGCCGGCGAAACTCGTCGCGCCAGCCCGCCGCGGACGCACGCCGTCTCCCGCCCTCGCCTCGGCCCTCTCGGCCTGGGTCACCAGCGAGACCTTCCCCGTGGGCGCGGGCGCATACCGCCTCTACCCCACCGGGCGCCCGAAGGCGCAGGCGCCGCAGAGAAGCCCCGCGCAGCGCCTCTTGTACAGGTGGATGAGGCCCTGCTGGCGCCGCGCCGTCCGGACAACGCCCCGAGCCCCGTCCGGGAAGAGCATCCGCTCCACCTCCCGGGTGACCCGGTTCCCGCTGAGGAGGGGGTGCGCGCGATAGGCCGCGAGAGCGCGGGAGGCCATCTCCCGGTCGCCGGCCCTCGCCGCCCACCCGTACAAGAATGGCAGCGCCACGTTCACGACGATATCGCCTGCGCGGCCCTCGCCCAGGAGCGTTGGGTTGCGGCCGCCGGGCCTGGCGAAGTCCCAGTGCCCCGCCCAGTATCCGCCGGTCCGGACCAGGAGACGGCGGCGCAGGCCCAGGGCCGCGTGAAGCGGGTCCGGGCCTTCGAAGGCCGCGCGCGCCCACGCGAAGGGCCCGCCGCTCTCGATGAAGCGGCCGGCCAGGGCCGCCGCCGCGGCGATGCGGCGGGCCGGCGCATTCTCCGGACGCACCCGGTGGAGCTGCCAGACGGAGACTGGGCGCTCCTCCGGCCGGCCGGGCGTGGCGGGACCCAGCGCCCGCCAGCGCCGCTCCGCCTCCGCCGGCCACCCCTCCTCCCCAGCGGCCGCGCCCCGCTGCGAGGGCAAGAGCCCCGCGGCGCCGAAGAGCAGCGACTCGATGAGCGCCTGGCGGCCCTCCCTAGGCGCTCCCTTGGCCCGCTCCTCCAAGAGAGCGTAGGGCAGCCGCTCCGCCAGAGCCGCGAACGCCGCGGCGTTCTGGCTGTACCCCAGCGCCTCCAGGAGGCCCCGGTAGAGCGTCCGGTCCAGGCCCCTCGCCTGCGCCTCGGTATCGAGGGCGAGGGCCCGCTCGAAGAAGCGCCGGTCGCCCAGCTCGTCCAGGAGCGCGCCGGCCTCGTCGGGGTCCAGCGGATGGGAGCGCCGGACGCAGGGGCGCGCGTCGGCCGGGCGCGCCCGGCCCTTGGACGCCACGAGAACGGCCGCGGGCACGGCCCGCCCCTCGACCGTGCGCGCCGTCGCCGCCGCTCCCGGCCGCCAGACGAGATGCAACGCCACCGCCCGGTAGGCCGGGTCCCGGTGGTGGCCGTGCTCGCTCCAGCCGCGGCCCTCGCGGTGGATCTCCACATCCCCTCGGACCGTGGCCCCTTGGGCCGTCTCGAGGACGGCGCCCTTGAAATCGGGGCCGCGGCCGCCGTCCTCCCAGCCGGGGAAGCGCACGCGGAGGCGCGTGGCGCCCTCCTCCGCCAGCGTCACGGCGGCGACCCTTCGCTCCCGCCAGAGGCGGTGCAGCTCGCGCTCCGGCGGCGCAGCGGCGCGGGGTGCCCTAGCCGCCCTCCGTCTGGGGCCCACGGCCCTCCTCCTGAGCGAGGCGGCCCCCGACAGGTCGGGGTGGCGAAAGCGGCGGCCTCGCCTCGTACGGAAAGTCGGCCCGCTCGGCCAGGATGCCGAGGAGCGTCGAGGAGATGCCGCCGGGCCCGTACGCCCCGGTCTCCCAGTCGCTGACGGTCTGCTGGCGCGTCCCCAGGCGCTCGGCCATGGCCGCCTGGCTCAGTCCCAGGTGGCGGCGCAGCGCCTGGACGCGCGTCGCGTCCCACCGGGCGGGCCGGGCGGGCCTCCTCTTCCCCATAGCCCCAGGATACACGCTACCGTGTAAGGCCGCAAGGGCCGAGGCCGCGGCAGGCTCTTGGTGCGAAGCATAAACGAGTGATCTCGACGGGTAAACGAGGAGTAACGATGGGATGATAGGGGATACGCGACGCTTTCCGCGACTTGCCGGTATTGGGAAACGCCCGTAGGATGTTCGATGGCTTAGCAGTCGAGCATGTCGAGTGCTAAGCCTCTCCATCCGGCAATCAAGAGCTCTCAATTCAATAAGGAGGCACTTGTGGCACAGAAGTTCAAGAAGGAGGCACCCGTGGCACGAAAGTTCGAACCGCTGGGCGACCGCGTCGTGGTCACGGCCCTGCCCACCGAAGAGATCGTGCGGGGCGGCATCATCCTGCCCGACACGGCCAAGGAGAAGCCGCAGGAGGGCGTGGTGGTGGCCGTGGGCCCCGGCCGCGTCACCGACGAGGGGAAGCGCATCCCCCTGGACGTCAAGGTCGGCGACCGGGTTATCTACGCCAAGTACGGCGGGACCGAGATCAAGGAAGCCGCGCAGGAGTACCTGATCCTGCGGGAGAGCGACGTCCTGGCCAAGGTCGGCAAGTAGACGCGAGGAGCTCCCCGACGTGTCGGGGGCCCGCTCCGAGGCAGCATAGGCATAAGGAAGGACCCCAAGGAGGCATCATGGCAGCTAAGGAAATTCGCTACGCAGAAGAGGCGCGCCGCAGCCTGATCAAGGGCGTCGACGCCCTGGCCGACACCGTCAAGGTCACCCTGGGCCCCAAGGGCCGGAACGTGATCCTGGACAAGAAGTTCGGGCCGCCCCAGGTGTGCAGCGACGGCGTCACCATCGCCAAGGAGATCGAGCTGGAGAACCCCATGGAGAACATGGGCGCCCAGCTCCTCAAAGAGGCGGCCACCAAGACCAACGACGTCGCCGGCGACGGCACCACGACGGCCACGGTGCTCGCCCAGGCGATGATCCACGAGGGCTTCAAGAACGTGACGGCCGGCGCCAACCCCATGGCCCTCAAGCGGGGTGTGGAGAAGGCCGTCGCCGCCCTGCGCGACGAGATCAAGAAGGCCTCCATCCCCGTGGCCGGCAAGGAGCAGATCGCCCAGGTCGCCGCTCTCGCCGCCCACGACAACGAGATCGGCAACCTCATCGCCGAGGTGATGGAGAAGGTCGGCAAGGACGGCGTCATCACCGTCGAGGAGTCCAAG
>CAZKTO010000037.1:14519-27608 GCA_964555685.1 uncultured Dehalococcoidia bacterium | reverse complement strand
GGGAACACCTTTCTGTCAAGAAAGGGTTCCCAGGACAACCGAACGACCCTGCCGGACCGGCTCCTCGATTTGCAAGGCCGCCGCCCCTGGAGTAGACTGATTGTTCGACTTCCGCCGGTATCGAGCTCCCCCTTTGGGGTCACCCTGGAAGGCGCCATGACCACCGTCAAAGAGCCGCGCAAGAAGACCAAGGGCGTCATCCCACACCTCCCGGAGGAGATCGACCATTTCGAAGCGGAGGTGCAGCGGTTCAAGGCAGGCCAGATTCCGGAGAACGAGTTCGTCGGCTTCCGGCTCAAGCAGGGCGTCTACGGCCAGCGGCAGCCCGACGCCCAGATGGTCCGGATCAAGATACCCTTCGGCGGCCTGACCGCCGAGCAGCTGGACGCGCTGGCGGTCATCGCCGAGGAGTACGCCCCGCTCAAGAAGGGGCACATCACCACTCGGGAGAACATTCAGTACCACCATATCCCGCTGGAGCGCATGCCCGCCGCCCTGCGTGTCCTGGGCGAGGCGGGCCTCACCTCCCGCGAGGCCTGCGGCAACACCGTGCGCAACGTGGCCGGCTGCCCCAAGGCTGGCGTCTGCCCCGGTGAGCTCTTCGATCCCACGCCCTACCTCGCCGCCTACGCCCGCTACTTCGTGCGCCATCCCATCACCCAGTCCTTCCCGCGCAAATTCAAGACGGCCTTCTCCGGCTGCGCCTCCGACTGCGCCGTCACCGCCATCCACGACCTGGGCTTCATCGCCAAGGTCCAGGATGTCGATGGCGTGCCCCGCAAAGGGTTCAAGATCGTCGTCGGCGGCGGGACCTCCATCATGGCCCGCATCGCGCCCACCATCTACGACTTCGTGCCCCTGGAGGAGTACCTGAAGGTCTCCGAGGCCATCATGCGCGTCTTCAACCGGGCCGACCTGGAGCGCAAGAACCGCATGAAGGCCCGCGTCAAGTTTACCGTCGCCCGGCTGGGCATCGACGAGTTCCGGCGGCTGGTGGACGAGGAGCTCAAGGGCGAGTGGGCCCAGCGCTCCTTCGACCCGGCGCCCTTCCTCTGGGACGACGATGAGGCCGCCGACGCGCCCGCCGTGTCCAAGAACGGCCACCGGACCAACGGTAGCGCGCCGCCCGAGTACGCCCTCTGGGCCGGGACCAACGTCGAGGCGCAGCGCCAGCCCGGCTTCCGCATCGTCCACGTGACCGTGGCCCAGGGCGACCTGACCCCGGACCAGTTCCGGGGCCTGGCCCGGCTGGCGCGAGCCTACGCCGCCGGCCGCGCCCGGCTCACTCAGCAGCAGAACATCCTCTTCCGGTGGGTGCGCGAGGAGCAGGTCCCCGACGTGTGGCGGGAGCTCGTGGCCCTGGGCCTGGGCGAGCCTAAGGTCAACGAGATCACGGACGTGGTCACCTGCCCCGGCACCGATAGCTGCAAGCTGGGCATCACCGCGTCCATGGGCCTGGGCCTCGCGCTCCGTGAGAAGCTCTTCGAGATGAAGATCGAGGACCCCGAACTCCGCAAGCTCCACGTCAAGGCCAGCGGCTGCCCCAACGGCTGTGCCCAGCACCACATCGCCAACATCGGCTTCCACGGCGCGGCCATCAAGGGCGCCAGCGGCCAGCAGGTCCCGGCCTACGAGGTCTTCCTCGGCGGCAACGCCGACGGCGACCGCGGGCCCATCCGCTTCGGCCAGCGCGTCTCGGGCCGCGTTCCCTCCAAGCGCACCCCCGAGTTCGTGGAGCGCCTGCTCAGCTTCTACGTCCAGGGCCGCCAAGCGGGCGAGAGCTTCAACGCCTTCGTCGACCGCCTCGGGCCCAAGGCCTTCGAGCCGATCGTGGCCGGACTCAAGGACGTGGGGCCTCTGGGCAAAGACACCATCGCCCTCTACATGGACTGGGACAGGACGGTGCCCTACAAGGTGGAGCGCGGCGAGGGCGAGTGTGCGATGTAGTCACAGTTCAAGCTACGTCGATCAAACGTTAGTCGCGCAGCGCCGGCACCGGCTCGGGGTCGGCGAACCAGGCCTTCTCGGGCCGGTCGCGCCCGGCCGGGTCGCGCACGTCGAACGTGGAGATCTCCAGCGGGATGCCGTTGGGGTCGTAGCAGTAGATCGACTTCACGAAGGGCGAGCCGCCCAGCTCCTGGATCTCGGAGACCTGGAACCCGTGCTCCCGGAGCCGCGTCTGAAAGGCCGCCAGGTCCTTCCGGGTATCGACGTTGAGGGCCAGGTGGTCCATCTTCCGAGGCGCCCGCACCCTCCTCCCGCCCTGGGGCCAGACGCCTTGGAAATAGGACGCGTCGGACCGCGTGTCCTTCCCCGGGAACTCGACGAAGGCGAGGGTGTCGCCGTTGCCTAGCTCGAAGAAGTAGAGGCGCTTCCACGCGTCCCCGCTGCGCCGGCCGATGAGGCCGGGCGGGCGCGTCGTCACCCCCACCGTCGCCTTCACCTTCAGGCCCAGGACGTCGCGGTAGAACCGGACCGTCTTGTCCATGTCGTTGGTCACCAAGACCACGTGGTTGAATCCCGTGATGCTGGCCATGGCCACCTCCTGCCTTCGGGCCCGCCAGGGGGCGGACGCCGCCATCCTATCAGGCCGGTCCCCTTGAAGCAACGGCGGCGGCATGGGCGCGGGCCCGATGCGCTATAATCGCGGGGCATCGCTTCTGGCAAGGAGGCCCCCCGTGGACTATCGCAAGTACGCCGCCGCTCACCTCGATGTCTCGATCAACGACGACTTGGTGGCCCTGGTGAAGCTCAACCGCCCGGAGAAGCGCAACGCCATCGACCCCGCGTTGCACCGGGGGCTGGAGGAGCTTCTGCCGGAGCTGGGGACCGACCGGGACGTGCGGGCCATCGTCTTGACGGGCGCGGGCACGGCCTTCTGCGCCGGCGGCGACTTCTCGCCCGGGGGAGCCGCCCCGGCCGACTTCGGCGTCGGGTCCATCCTGCGGGGCCCCAAGCTCCTTATCCAGGCCTTCGCCAACTGCGAGGCGCCCATCGTCGCCGCCGTCAACGGCCCGGCGGCAGGCCTGGGCGCCACCATCGCCCTCATGTGCGACGTCATCTACATGGCCGACACGGCCCGCATCGGCGATACGCACGTCAACATGGGGCTCGTGGCCGGCGATGGCGGCGCGGTCATCTGGCCCATGCTCATCGGGCCCCACCGCGCCAAGGAGCTCCTCATGTCGGGCACGTACGTGAGCGGGCCCGAGGCGGCCAAGATGGGCCTCGTCAACCGCTGCGTCCCGGCCGACAAGCTCATGGACGAGGCCGTGGCCTACGCCACCAAGCTCGCCAAGGGTCCCAGCGCGGCGATCCGGCTGACCAAGATGGCCATCAACCGCCAGATATGGCAGAACATCAACCTCGTCCTGGAGTTCAGCTTGGCCGCCGAGTCTCTCTCCAGCAAGACCAAGGACTGCGAGGAGGCCGTGGCCGCCTTCCGCGAGAAGCGCCAGCCGGTCTTCCGCGGCGAGTAGGCCGGCGCCGAATGCGCCCATCTGCGTAAGCTGCGGATGCCTTACCTCCTTCGCGCCTTGGCGTCATTCGTGGCTGCTCCTCTCCTTGTCCCCTCCTGGGCCGTACGCGTATAATCACTTGACGAGTCTCCTGAAGGGGCCCCAATGCACGCCTTTTTCCGCAACCAGTACGTCCCCTTGGCCGATGCCAAGATATCCATCATGACCCACGCCCTCCACTACGGGACCGCGTGCTTCGAGGGCATCCGGTGCAACTGGAACGCGGACGAGGGCCAGGTCTACATCTTCCGCGCCAAGGATCACTTCGACCGGCTCCACCAGAGCGCGCGGGTGCTCCACATCGGCCTCCGCTACAGCTCGGACCAGCTCTGCGGCATCGCGCAGGAGCTGGTCCGGCGCGGCGGCCTCAAGGCCGACCAGTACCTGCGTCCCCTGGCCTACAAGAGCGCCGAGGTCGTCGCCAATCTCAAGGCCCACACGCTCGAGGACGACTTCCTCATGCTCATCGTCCCCCTGGGCGACTATCTGGACCCCAACAAGGGCATCCACTGCGCCACCTCGTCCTGGCGGCGCATCGACGACATGGCCATTCCGCCACGCGCCAAGATTGCCGGGGCGTACGTGAACAGCGTGCTGGCCAAGACGGAGGCCGTCCTGAGCGGCTTCGACGAGGCGATCCTGCTCAACGCCGACGGCCACGTGGCCGAGGGCGCCGGCGAGAACCTGTTCATCGTCCAGCGCGGCAGGCTCGTGACGCCCGCCCCCGCCGACAACATCCTCCTCGGCATCACCCGCGACACGGTCATCACCCTGGCGCGCCAGGAGCTGGGGATCGAGACCGTCGAGCGCTCGCTGGACCGGACGGAGCTCTATACGGCCGAGGAGTGCTTCCTGACGGGGACGGCCGCGCACCTCACGCCCGTGACGAAGGTGGACCATCGGGCGGTGGGCAGCGGCGAGATCGGGCCGGTGACGAAGCGCCTCCAGGCCCTCTACTTCGACGTCATCCGGGGCAAGAGCAAGAAATACATCGACTGGTGCCTGCCGGTCTACGCCGAGGCGGTCAAGCCCAAGGCGGCCAGCCCGGCCCGGTCGAAGGAAGGCCTCGCGAGGGCGTAGACGCGGGCCTCGGGGGGCCGAAGGGCGCCCGGCACGCCGATAGGGCCGCAGGCGTGATCAACCTCGCCGCAGACTACTTCCTCCTCAACTTCCTGGCCGCTTTGGGAGCCATCCAGATCGCGGCGGCGTGGAGCGGACTCGCCGGGCTCCTCTTCGTGCCGCGCCCCATCGCCGGGTTCGCTCTTGGAGGGGGGCTGCTCGTCGGGTCGTTCACCTGGTTTGTCCTCACCGGCGACCCCGGCATCCCGGGCGACCTTGGGGGCGTCGAGGGCTCCGAGCAGTTCGGCCTCTTCCTCGCCGCCGCCGCCGCCGCCACCATCGGCACGCTGATCGGCGCATCGCTCACCCAGTTCCGCCGCCGCACGGCCCAGGTCCACGGCGCCGGACTCGAGGCGCTGCGCCAGGGCACGGCGCTGGCGGCGCTGCGGAGCAGGCTGCGCGCCAGGGGCCGCCATGCGTGACGCCGACCGCCAGCTGTTCGAGTGGATCAACGGCCTCGCCGGCCGGTGGGACGCCCTCGATAACGTCATGAAGCTGCTGGTGAGCGACTTCTTCCTGCCGGTCGTCATCACCTTGGCGACCTTCGCCCTCTGGTTCGCCGGCCGGACGCTGGAGGAGCGGACCCGCAACCAGTGGGCCTTCCTCTACGCCGTCGTCGGGGCGGGGTTCTCCAATCTGTTCGTTCGGATCGTCAACCAGCACCACTTTCGCCCCCGGCCTTTCATGGCCCTGGACGACGTGACGGTGCTGTTCTATCGCCCCACGGACCCGTCGTTCCCGTCCAACGCGGCGGCCTTCACCTTCGCCATGGCCGCGGGGGTCTGGCTCGTCAACCGGCGCTGGGGACTCGTCGTGGGCGTGGGGGCGTTGCTCTTCTCGTTCGCGCGAGTCTTCGCGGGGATGCACTACCCGCTGGACGTCGTGGGCGGAGCGCTTCTCGGCATCCTGACGGCTTGGGTCTTTGCCCAGGTCCTGAACCTGATCAAGCCGGTGGTGGACTGGGCGCTGCGGCTCGTACGCTGGTTCCACGTGGCGTAGGGAGCGTGGACCGCGTCATCGTTCGGCAGGGCGCTCTGCCGCCCTCAACGAGGCCCGTGGAGCCCAGGTCCCGATTCCCAGTCCCCAGTGCCTAGCCCCTCGACGTCAGCCGCTCGAAATTCTTGTGCCCGATGGTCTCCCGGTCGCGGTCGGAGAGGGGGAGTCTGGCGAAGGCCTCGACGGAGGCGGCCGGGTCGGCCAGCGGGAAGTTGGTCCCGAAGAGGATGTGCTCGGGGCCCAGGAGCTTGACGGCGCTTGCGAGCCACTCGGCGGGCTCGGAGCCGTCGGCCACGCCGGCGAGGCGCAGGGACATGTCGGCGCCGATGCCCGGGTACTTGGAGGTCAGGGCTTGGAGCTCGCCCGCGCCGTTGTTGGGGAGGTAGGGGAAGTAGGCCATGTGGGCGAAGATGAGGCGCAGGCGCGGGAACTGGCGCAGGGCGTCGCCATAGGGCGCGGGGTGTCCGTAGGCCAGCGGGTGGCCGGGCGCCGGGTTGCCGGCCGACTGGGCGAGGATGGGGATGCGACGCTCGTGGCAGTAGTCGTAGACGGGGAAGAGGCGGCGGTCGTTGCCGAAGAGCTTGAGGCTGGCGGGCACGAACTTGACGCCCTTGGCGCCGCCGAGGACCCACCGGTCGATGCCCTCCAGCATTTCGCGCTCCGTCATGTGCACCGGGTCGATGCCGCAGAAGAAGCTGAAACCGGCGCGCGTTCGGACGAAGTCGCTGGCCCAGTCGTTGTTGCGCTGGATGCGGGCCACGACGTCGCGGCGGACGCGCTCCTGGGCGGCGGACCGGTCGATAGCCGACGGGGGGATGGCGGCGATGCCGTCCTCGTAGTAGATGGAGGCCGGGGTGTACATGAGGATGTTCGTGCGGTGGAGACCGGAGCGGCGGATGGCCTCCTCGAGCTGGGCCACGGTGCCTATGGTCGCAGCCTCGGGCCGCCGGACGACCCGGCGCATGAAGTCGCGCGCGTCGTCGTCCTGGGGGAAGCAGTGGACGTGGCAGTCGATGAGGTCGAGGCCGAGCCGCTGGGCGGCGCCGGCGGTGGAGTCGGGCACGGGCGGTCTCCTTGGGCGGGGCGAGGGCCCGCCGTCGGCGGGCGACGGCCCCCTCGCGTTTGGGAGCATTATAGGGGGCGAAGGGCCGTCCGCAAGGGCCGTTCCACCTTGACATTCCAGATTCGCGCTCGATAGAATCGGTGATGTCCCCCCACGCGGCCCGGTGGTGTAGCTGGCCTAACACACCTCCCTGTCAAGGAGGAGATCGGCGGTTCGAATCCGCTCCGGGTCGCCAATAGCTCTAACAGACTGAGCCGCCGCAGGTATCGCCTGCCCCGACCGCCTCAGGCCGGCTCACGCCTGCAAGTCCAAGGGCGGATTCAGTTGCTCGTGGCCGCTGTACAGACCATAGTACTTGGCCAGCACCGCCTCACCCAGCCGTGCCCGCAGACCGTCCTGCAACGGGTAAAGAGGGGCGTCGGTCATGGTGTACGCAAACGACAGGATACCCGCCATCCACGGTCGGTTCTCCAAAGCCTGGAACATAGCCTCTAACTGCCTGGCCTGCCGGTCCTGCCCTGCTGGGTCGGCGTCCGTTGGATTGGACGGCGTGCATCTGGTAGAAGAGCACCGGTTTGCCCCAACGTTGATGCAGCGTGTCCACTTTCTCCCTGAATAGCGCGTCATAAGCCGCTCGCCACTGGACAACCGTCGCATCAGGCGGGAGGTTCGGGTGGCTGGTGTCGTATGCAGTGACGCCAACGAAGTCCGCCAGCCCGGGGAAGTCGAAGTCGCGTCCTCCCCCACGAATGATTCAGTTTTCCATCCCGGACGTCATCTGCGTCAATTTCAAGGGCGGGAGCCAGGGAGGCGAGCACATCATGCGCGTCGCCGGCCTCGAGAAGCTTATCATGGGCCTGTCAGGGAAAGATGCCGCCATCAAACGGGTCCTCGTGGAGGACGCCGCGGCAGAGCCCTTTACGCAACGGCTGAAAGGCACCGTCACCAAGTCCTTCATCCTGGGAGACCCCAACGACCCAGCAGTCACCCTGGGGCCCGTGATATCCGACTCCGTGGCCGGATATGTGCAGGGACTCATCGACGAGGCCCTGGGCAAAGGCGCGCGAGTGGTCTGCGGCAACCGGCGCCGGGGCCGCTACATCGAGGCTACGGCGCTCGACACGGTGAACGATACCATGGGACAGGTCTCCTTCCAGGGCAAGGCAACACCTCCTTGCCCGTAGACTCTACCTGTTGCCCATGTCCCCGGTTTATCTGTTACCACTGTACCCGGTTAGTACCCGTACGAATTTCCCATGACGCGTATGACCATCGGACGATGCCTGAAACTCTCTTCGCTATTACTCTAGTACGTAAGCGCAGGTTGAGGCGGCTTCTGCGGTGCCGCCACCGGAGACCCGGAAGCAGATATCAAGACAGTCGGTCAGAGTACGAATCGATCCCCCGGCAAGACCCTCACCACTTGACAGAATCCTAAACTCAGTATAAATTCCATCTATGGTCACCAACAGCGTAACCATCTTTATTGTGGACGATCAGCCGGTCTTCCGTTTAGGCCTCCGAACCGCCCTAGGCCAATCGGATGGCCTGACGACTCTGGGCGAGTGTTCCTTATCCGACGAAGCCGTAGAGCTAGTATCCAGCTTCCAGCCGCAGGTGGCCCTGTTGGGCACAAGTCCTCCGCGTCACAGGGGCCTGGATCTCTGCCGGCGCATTAGCCAGCGTTGTCCTGGCCTTCCGATCATCATGATGACCCAGGCGGAGGAGGTCGGGGAGCTTTTCGAGGCCATCCGAAGCGGCGCCTGGGGCTACATCAGCAAGATGGCCGACCCGGCGACGATACTCCAGACCATCCGCAGGGTGTGCCAGGGCGACATGCAGTTGCAGGAAGCGATGGCAGCTTATCCCGAAGTGGGAAGGCGTCTCCTCGACGAGTTTCAAGCAATGGCGCGAAATCCACGCTTGCGGGATATGATGGCCCCCTTGTCTTCAAGGGAGATGGAGTTGTTGAAGCAGTTGGGCCAGGGCCGGAGCAACAAGGAGATCGCCCATATCCTGAGCATCACTCCCCAGACGGTGAAGAACCATATGACGTCCATCTTCCGCAAGCTTGACGTCAACGACCGGACGCAGGCTGTGCTAGCTGGTCTCCGTCATGGGTGGATAAGTCTGGAGGAGCTCCCCCCCACCGATGGTGTACCCATCGGCATCCCCATTCCCTCCCCTCGGAGAAACTAGTAGTCAGTCCAGAGGGTTTTGATGGACTGTCATTCCGAGGAGCCCCGACGTGTCGGGGCGACGAGGAATCTATCGCTTCGCTTAGAAAGAGCGCTGTCCTGGCGAGGCCACAGATTCCTCGCTGCGCTCGGAATGGCATGTATCAAATTCAAGCGGACAGAGTACTAGCGGCCTGTCCCCGAGATCCGGCGAAGAATGTCCGGGGGATTGGCAAGGGGGCGGGCCCCCCATCTCACTGGGGCTTGCGCGAACGCTCTGTGTAGCGCCCACGGCTTTGGCAAGGCCGCGGGGAGGAGCCGATCAGGACCCTGCACCCCTCGGACCCTTTCGCGGTATGGGTAAGCCGAGTACCCCGGCGCCGCCCAATGTCAGGGCGATACCCACTCCCATAGCCATCCACGGCATGTAGCTGCCGAACCAGACGAGCTTGGAGCGGTTGTCCCTGCCATCGTGGACCAACTCCTTGATGCTCTCTTCTGTGCTTTTCACGTCGGCCACGAAGCGTGGGTACTTAGCTCCAGAAGGGCCCAGAGCGCTCACGGCGTCGTAGTCTTCGATGCGCACAGTGGAACCGGTCCGGGGCTCGTTCCAGGTAGTAATTGATGCGTCCACCACTAGGGGCAGGCCTGTGACCGGATCCTTCTCCCCTATATCCAAGTTCCGCGCCTCAACCACGTAGGTAAAAGTCTTCAAACCCCGCACCTTCTCCTCTCGACCGTACTCGGCGGGCAGAGGCCGCTTGGCCGCTGTGACCCAGCTCGGATAGATACGGGTCCTGTCGACATTAAAGGGCAGCCCCCAAAAGCCGGTCCGGTTTTCATCCGACCCAGGTAGGTACTGGCGAGTCTTCTGGTCCACAACAAAATTCAAATCCTCCCTCGGGAAGCCTGGCAACGCCTGACGGGTCGCGGGGTCGATGTACGTCTTTTGCTCGTTAATGAGGATGGTGTCCCCCTTCGTGCTGCTGGCGCGGCGTTCCCGGTGAATCACTACTGGCACCTCGATGATTGGCAGGTCGGCTGAGTTGGCCAAAATCTTCCCCGTCCGGGAATCCAGGACGAGCGCTAGCGCCCCCGGGTCTGCTAGCAACGCCTGGACCGACGGGTTGAGCAACAGCTGCCCCAGCGCGGGGTTTGTGAGCAACGCCAGTATCTCCGGTTGGTTCCCCAGCGCGGCCAGCGCCCCGCTTGCCAGAAGGCCCTGAAACGCCGGGTCCTGGAGCAATGCCAGAGCGGCGGGATCGGCGAGGAGCGGCCCCGCTACAGGATGACTGCGGAGTTGCTGAATGGCGCCCGGGTCACGGAGCGCCGCCACAAACGCGGGGTCTTGCAGCAACTTCAGCACTTCGGAGTTGGAGAGGAGCTTCACCAATGTTGGATTGGCAAGCGCCCGAAGGGCGCCTTGGTTCCGCAACACGGCCAGCAGGGCGGGGCTGCTCGTCAACTGCTTCATTGCAGGGCTGCCGAAGAGCGAGACAACTGCGGGGTTGTTCAGGAGTTCCCTGGGGCCGGGAGGGGGAGCCGAAAGCAACTGTTTGACCGTTTGATTCTCCTGCAGCCGAGTGAGAAAGCCCTCGTCCACGAGGGCGAAGGTCCCCTGTAGTTCGTCGACCTGTTCCCAGTCCGAAGGGATCTTCTCGAAGCGGGAAAAGACGGCGGTGATCCACACGCTCCCAAAAAGGATGAGCACCAGCCCAGTAGCCATCGCGCCAATCCCTATTCGTTTGAAATGGGTACGGATGATCATCAGCCCCTTCCTCGAGTTATAAGCGCTGCGAAACTGCCCCATTATAAGGGGCGAAGATCGAACTTGTCTAGAACGCATTGTAAAAGAAGTTCGCTCATAAAAGAGGCCGCTGGAGGCGTTTGTAGAGACAGCGTGGGGTGCCGTATAACAGGGGCATGGGCCTCCGAACACCGCATGAAGGGTCGAGCGCCCTGCGGGTTCTTTTGTGTCACCCCGAGGAGCCCTTCGTTCCACTCAGGATAGACTCCGCGACGAAGGGTCTGGGGTGGCTGGGGCTTTTTACTTGGAAGCCCCGCAGCTTGCTGCGGGGAGGTTCATCCAGGCCACGCGGACCCCGGCGGGAGACGAACTACCGGTGCTGATGGACCAGACGCGGGAACGGCACCTCGAGCAACAATGGTCAATCACCGCGGTCGGTTCTCTAACAAGCTAGCGAACGGGGGCAAGATCCCAGGCCAGAAGAATGGGCGCGGGTCGAGACGGTGCGCGTCAACGGCTCGGATACAGGCTTCACCCCGAAAGGGACGTTCCCCTCAGCGACCCTGGGTCTCGCTTTGCTTGTCCGAGGCGGGCGCCACCAGGGCCTCGGCTGCAAAGGAGATCTGCCCGCCGGCCGCCTCGTCCTCGTCTCGATGATCACTGTCTCCCTGTCCTGAAGCCTCCAGTACTTTCACATCGGTGAAGAGGCCGGATTCTCGGAGGTTGGCCGCGTAGCGCAGGGCCTCCTTGTAGGTAGAGGCGGCACCCGTCAGGTTGAAGGCTGCCCCCACCCACGACATGGCGGAGAGGGAGACGTTGGGAGGAAGGACCCCGGTGAGAGTCTCCAGACGAGCCTTCAGCTCCTTATGATCCCTGCTGAGGCTTTCCATATGGGACCGCAGATCCTGACTCAACCCCTCAGCGGCCCGGAGCTTTCCCTCCCCGGCGTGGAATCGGATGAGGGCGAGCCGTTCACCGCGCTCCTGCCTTTCTACTCTGGTCAACTCCGCCCGCACCGTAGAGCGGCCTCGCTGGAGAGGGCGCCCGCCCGGGCCCCGGCCTGCAAAGGAACGATTCCTAAGAGTAGGAGAGCAACAAAGACCGCGATGGGCCGAACAGGCAGGGGCCGGGGGAGGTAGCGCTCGGCAGGATGTTCAAGGACGGAGCTCGGTCCGCGGCCATCCTGCCCCCGACCTTGCCCCTGGCCTCGTCCGCCAAGGCGAGGCCCGAGTTCATCGCGTACTCCCTGGGCGAGAAATGGCCCGGGTATGTGAAGGGCAACTCAAACGGGACTGTCTCCTGCTGCAACGCCTGCTTTAGCGCCTGCTCTAGAACGCTGTTTCCGGGGATCTGACCGGCGAACATCACTGGTAGCGGTGAGCATTCCTCTGCGTGATCAACGGTGCTCGCGTAGCCAGCCACCTCCGAGACAGCCCTTGACACGGCCTCGGCCTGCTCCTTGGGGCTGGCATCGTCAGCGACTTTCACCTGATGGACAATCTGGGGCATCCACCGCGCACAGCCGCCTCGAGATGATGCCGGCGCATCTAGGGCAGGTGAAGGGGTCGCATGAGGGGGGCGAAAAGGGGGAGATCCGTCACGGCCCGGCCGTCCCGAACGCCATGTGCTTCAGGACCGCCTGCAGCCTCTCTACCTGTGCCCGCTCGAGGGGACTCTGGTCGTCTTCCTGAGCCGAGTCACGGATTGGAGCGGTCCCCCAGGCTACGACTCGCCTCCCCTGGAAGACCACCACCCGGACACCATCTGCGTCCAGGTTCACAGTCACCAGTCGTTGGGCCACGAGCTGGCCTCTTCGGGATCCCGGGCGGCGGGTCCGGAGAGGGCGCCCGGCGGCTGCGCCTTCTTGTGGCGCATCTCCCTTTACGGGATCGGCCGGAGCGCCTCCTCCTTGGTGAGGGGGCTTGTTACCGTGTTGTCCATTGCCGCTACCCCCTAAAAGTCTCCGGCCTCCTCTGGTGGGGCCGCGCGACTATTCCCTATCCCCATATCAACTTCTCGCCTCGTGGACAGTCAGGCGGATACGAAGCGCCAAGTGGCACCTCTCTTCCCCTACACCCTCACCCTTGTCACCGCCGGTGTGGGAGACCCCATCCTCCACGCTTACCCCGGGGAGTGCCCCGAGAAGCTGTTGTAAGGAGAATGGCTCCTTGTGGCGCACATACACCGAAACGGCTCCCTCCACTGACCCCATGGCGCGGAGGATCCGTATGTCCTTGATTCGCGAGAGGCCCCGGTAAAAATCCAGATACGACCTCAAGTCAAGAGGGGGTGGCAGGTCCAGACATACTACCTGGGGGCCAATTCCCACTTCTGGAGTTTGGTCCGCCGTCTCGTCGCCCGACTGTTGCGACGCCCGTGTTCGTGCGGCAGGCTCTGGCGATCTGTGCAAGTGCTCTTCCCCGTCACCCGGTGCTGAAGCCTCCCGATCGACGTTCAGCTCGGCGTCCC